>DASUNQ010000081.1:0-2734 GCA_036277075.1 Thermoanaerobaculia bacterium | reverse complement strand
GGCGGCGCTCGCCGCGTCGTCGGGGGCGACGAAGGCCAGGTGCGGCGTCACGCGCGGGCCCCCTCCGCCAGCACCCGGTCGCTGCCGCCCGACGGCGAGGCCGCGCGCGCGACGCCGAGGATGGCCTGCGCCGCCTGCTCGGCCGAGACGATGACCGGCGTGATGCCGCCCCCGGGCCGCACCCAGTGCCCGACGAGGAAGAGATTGCGCACCGGACCCGCGATCGCCGGCCGCGCCTCGCCGAGCTGCTCTGGCGACATCTCCCAGCCCAGCATCGACCCCTGGTGGTTGCGGGTGAAGCGCCAACTGGTCCGCGCCGAGGCGCTGCTCGCCACCGCGATGCGCGGGCCGATCCGCGGCAGCACCCGCTCGAGATGCGCGAAGATGAAGCCCTCGACCCGCCGCTTGTGCTCCGTCCAATCCGCCACGCCGTCGTAGTCGAGCTCCAGCACCTTCTGCACGATGAGCACCTGCTCGCCGGCGGGGGCCATCGCCGGCTCGTAGAGCGTCGGCGCGAAGAGCTTGAAGCGCAGCGCGTCGCGCCCCATGCGCCGCGGGTCCCAGCCGTCCCAGTAGTAGCCCTGCACCCGCTCGAGCTCGCCTGCGGCCACGCCGCGCAGGCCGAGGTGGGTGAGCCAGCACGGCCAGGTGGGGCGAAGCCGCCGCACCGCCTCGACCTGCCCGGGCGGCAGGTGCTCGGCCCCGACCAGGCGCTCGAGCGTCAGCAGCAGGTCGGCGTTCGAGAGCACGACGTCGCTCGCCACGCGCACGTTCTCGCGCCGCGGGCCGCGCAGGGTGGCCAGCTCCACGCCGACCGCCGCGCCGCGCTCGATCAGGATGCGCCGCGCCTCGGTGTTCATCAGCACGTGGCCGCCGCGCTCCTCGAAGCGCAGCACCAGCTCGTCGGCGAAGCTCTGCGAGCCCCCGACCGGGTAGTAGTTGCCGAGGAAGTAGGAGAGCCGCAGCATCGAGTCGAACATGAACGAGGTGCGGTCCGGGGGGGAGCCCCAGTGCGGCGCGTCGGCGGTGAGCAGGAGCTTGAGCTTGCGGTCCGCGAAGAAGCGGTCGAGCGCTCCCATCACCGTCCAGGTCGCGGTCGCGCCGCGCGCGCCGAGACGGGCGAGCGGCACGCCGCGGAAGTAGTGCAGCAGGCCGGCGAAGTAGGCCTCGCGCACCGCGGCGAAAAAATCGTCGAGGGCGCCCGCCTGGTGCGGGAACTCCGCCTTGAGCGCCGCGAGGTAGGCGTCGAAGTCGGCCGGCACGGCGAAGCGCGAGCCGTCCGGGAAGTGGAAGACGTCGACCGGGTCCATCTTCACCCAGCGCGTCGTCACCCCGAGCCGGGCGAGGAGCCGGCCGGTCAGCGTCTCCGGGTTGCCAAGCAGGGGGTAGAAGTGGGTCGCCGCGTCGAAGGTGTAGCCGGCGCGGCGAAAGGTGCTGCAGTAGCCGCCCGCCATGTAGTGCTGCTCGACGAGGAGGACCTTGAGACCGCCGTCGGCGAGGAGGTTGGCGGCGATCAGCCCGCCGATGCCGGAGCCCACGACGACCACGTCGTAGCGCGCCTCCGGCGCCTCGCGCAGGCCGCGGAACGGCCGCTTCCGGCGGGGCGGCGGGACGGCGGCGATCATGCGGCGGCGGCTTACCTGCGGGAGCCCAGGAGTATAGCTCCCGCCGGATACCTCCTACTCCGGCCGGTTGCGCCCGTAGGCTTCGTGCGCCTCGACGAACTCGCCGGCGGCGAGCGCCGCCCCGAGCGACAGCTCGCCGGCGAGGAGCGTCGCGGCGACGATCTCGGCCAGCTTGCGCGCACCGCCGGCTCCGGCGCAGCCCAGCAGCTCCAGGCACTCGCGCGCGGTCCCCTCGCCGGTGCCGCCGCCGACCGTGGCGACGGTCAGCGAGGGCAGCGTGACGCTGGCGTAGAGGTCCCCCCCCTCGGTCACCTCCATCGCCGTCGTTCCCACGGCGGCGTTGGCGAGGTTCGCCACGTCCTGGCCGCAGGCGATGAAGAGGCCGGCCAGGCCGTTGGCGAAGTGCCCGTTGTAGCCGACCGCGCCGGCCTGCACGTTGCCCAGCACCGTCGTCCGCCAGAGCTCCGCGAGCTCCCGCGGCGCGGTGTTGAGGTAGGCGCGGACCAGCCGCGCCGGCAGCTGCACGCCGGCGACCACGGTCTTGCCCTTGCCGCCGGCCAGGAGCGAGCCGCTCGCGTGCTTCTCCGACTCCAGGCCGCTGAACAGGAGGTAGCGCGGGGCGAGCCCCTGAGCGACGATCCAGCGGCAGGCCGCGTCGGCGGCGCGGGCGATCATGTTCATGCCGTGCGCGTCGCCGGTCGAGAAGCAGAAGTGGACCATCACCTCCCGCCCCACCACCCGCGGCTCGAGCCGCAGCAGGCGGCCGTGGCGCGTCGTCGCCTCGGCCGCCGCGCGGACCTCGGGCAGGCGCCCCAGGAGGCGGAGCGCGAGGTCGGCGGCCGCGGCGACGTCGTCGCAGAAGAAGACCGGCGACACCCGGTTCTCGTCGCGCGTCACCCGCGCCACGGCGCCGCCGGCGCGGGTCAGCAGCACGGCGCCGCGCTCGTAGGAGCGGACGAGCGCGCCTTCGGTGGTGGCGAAGGGCACGTAGAAGACGCCGCGCGCGTGCTCCCCCTCGACGCGCAGCGGCCCGACCAGGCCGACCGGCACCTGCGCGGCGCCGATCGGGTTCTCGACGTTGCCGCGCATCGTGCGGCTGTCGATCGAGC
>DASUNQ010000080.1:0-2713 GCA_036277075.1 Thermoanaerobaculia bacterium | reverse complement strand
CGCCGCCCTCCTCCTCTGGGCCGAGGACGCCGGCGAGCGCGGCCTGGAGGCCGAGGAGGCGGCGCGGAGGCTCGGGGTGCCGGCGGCGCACGCGGCCGCCGAGCTCGCGGCGCTCGGCGCCGGCCACAAGCTCCTCGAGGTGCCCGAGGGGCCGGGCTACCCCCGGCGCTGGATCGCTCCGGCCGCGGTGCGGCGCGTGGCGGAGCGGGCGCGGCGCGTCCTCGCCGAGCACTTCCGGCGCGACCGCCTCGCCGAGGGGATGCCGCGCGCCGAAGCCGTGCGGCGGATCCTGCGCGGCGCCGCCGAGCTGGCGCCGGTCTACCTGCCCTGGCTCGAGGCGGAGCGGGTCCTCGCGGTGCGCGGCGACCAGGTGACGCTCCCCGGCCGCACCGCCGAGCTGACCGGCGAGGAGTCGCGCCTCGCCGGCGCGGTCCAGGAGCGCTTCGACCGCGGCGGGCTGACCCCGCCGTCGCCGGGCGAGCTGGCGCGCGAGCTGGGGGCCAAGCCGCAGATCGTCGACGGCGTCGTGCGCCACCTCGTCCAGCGCGGACGGCTGGTCCGGCTCCCGGCGGGCCTCGTCCTCTCGAACGGCGCCCTGGCGGACCTCCGCCGCGGCCTCCTCGCCACCGGCTGGGAGCGCTTCTCGGTGGCCGACTTCAAGGACCGCTTCGGCCTCTCGCGCAAGTGGGCCATCCCGCTGCTCGAGCACCTCGACTCGACGGGCGCCACCCGCCGCCTCGGCGACGAGCGGCTCGTCGTGCGATAGCCCGCCTGCTCCGTCCTCTCGGGAGGACGGAGGCGGCTCTTCCACCGGCCTCAACTCGCGGTTCAAGTGCTTTGTTTTCAGCGGCTTCGGTGTGGCACATCGCTTGCTCCTCAGGTCCCCGAAAGACAGGAGGACCGAAGATGAGAACGACCGCATTCCGGAACACCCTGCTCGCGCTCGCCGCCGTCGCCCTGCTGGCCCCGGCGACGGCCGACTCCCAGGTCCTGCGTCGCAACCGTGACCGCGACTACGACCGCTACGACGACCGCTATCGGGGCGACGGAGTGGCGGCCGAGCTCGAGAAGATGGCCCGCCAGGTCCACCGCCAGGCCCGCGACTACCACCGCGGCGAACGGGGCGAGCGGGTCGTGATGCAGCATCTCCAGGGGCTGGAGGGCGCCGCGCGCGCCTTCAATCGCAGCGGCGGCGACGAGCGGGCCTTCGAGCGGCTGGCGGACAGCTACTTCCTCGCCGCCGACGCCCTCGGCCGGGTCCGCTACCGCGCCCACGTCTACGGCGGCTTCAACCGCGTCGACCAGTTGATGGACGAGCTGTTCGACCGCTACGGCTACCGTTCGCGGGAGTTCAGCCGGGATAGGTTCGGCCGCGACCGGGGCCGGTTCCGCGACCGCCCTCGCGATCGCTGGCGGTATTGAAGAGGATCCGGTTGCAGCGAGCCAGCGTTGGGCGTGCTGCAGCCGGGTCGCGCTCGCCCGGTCTTACTGCATCGATTTCGATACCCCCTCCCTGGCCCTCCCCCGCTGCGCGGGGGAGGGAACTTCGTCTCTCCGGCCAACCTCTCTCTGGCCGATGTCTCTCCCGCTAAGATCGCCGCGTGAGCTCTCCCCGCACCATCGCCGTGCTCGGGGCCTCGAGCAACCGCCGCAAGTACGGCAACAAGTGCGTGCGCGCCTACCAGGCCGCCGGCTATCGGGTCTATCCCGTCAATCCGCACGAGACCGAGGTGGAAGGGCTGCGCGCCGTCCCGCGCCTGGCCGAAGTCCCCGAGCCGCTCGAGCGGATCAGCGTCTACCTGCAGCCGGAAGTCACGCTCCAGGTGCTGCCGGAGATCGCGAGCGCCGGCGCGGGCGAGGTCTGGTTCAACCCGGGCTCGGCCGACGAGCAGGTGGTCGAGGAGGCCCGCCGCCGCGGCCTGCCGGCGCGTCACGGCTGCAGCATCGTCGACGTCGGCTACAGCCCCTCGCAGTTTCCCGCCTAGCCGGGCCCGTCCACCGGCGGGCGCAGGGGTCGGCCCGCCGGAGGCGCGGATCGTTGTCCCCTTTTTTCCTTTTCAAGCAACTTGAGAGAAGAGGGCGGGTCCACCGGCCCGAGCGCGGCCGGACGTGGCGGTTGGCAAGTGGGAGGTGAAGCGATGTGGCAGCGCTCTATCGGCGGGCAGGCCCCGCCGCCGTCGCCCCTCGAAGACCTGCTCTCCAAGCTCGAAGCCCGGCACGCCCAGTTCGTCGACGAGCGCGAGAGCGCCGCGGAGCTGTGCGAGGAGCTCCTCGCGGTCGCCGCCGCGCAGCGCGAGGACGCGGCGCGCGACGGCGGCGCCTACCACACCCTCGCCCTCGCCGAGCTGCTGGTCGAGCGGAGCGCCGCCGCGGGCCCCGGCGCGATCGAGCTGGCGCGGCTCGCCGTGGCGGTGGCCGACTGCCTCGACCGGGTGCGTTACCCCGCCTCGCTGGTGCACGACCTGCGGGCGCGCGCCTGGGCCCAGCTCGCCGAGGCGCGGCGGCAGGACGGCGACCGGCGCGGCGCCGGCGCCGCCCTCGGCGTCGCCGAGGCGCTCTCAGAGCACGGCTCCGCCGACCCGCTCGAGGAGGGGCACCTGCTGGAACGCCGGGCGGCGCTCCTCGCCGACGAGGGAGACCCCGAGGCGGCGGCCCACCTGCTCGTGCTGGCGGCCGAGAACTACGAGAGCGTCGGCGATGCGCCCGGGGCCGC
>DASUNQ010000079.1:0-7606 GCA_036277075.1 Thermoanaerobaculia bacterium | reverse complement strand
TCCGAACCGCTCGCCCACTATCGCCGGCGGGTCCTCCGCTACCTGCTCCCGACCCTGCCGAGCGCCCTCTATTTCGCCTTCCAGGGCCCTCTCCTCGTCTGGCTCGCCGCCGCCTTCGGTGCCGCGCGGACGATCGCCGAGGTCGGCGCCCTCGGCCGGCTCGGCCTCGTGGTCGGTCTGTTCTCGGGCCTGACCGGCGTCGTCTTCCTGCCGCGCCTGGCGCGGCTCGCCGACGACCGCCTCTACCGGCGCCGCTACCTCCAGTTCGGCGCTCTGCTCGCGGCCGTGGCGTTGGGGCTCCTCGCCGCCGCCTGGGTCGCTCCGGGCCCCTTCCTCTGGCTCCTCGGCGAGTCCTACGCCGGCCTCGGCCGCGAGCTGCGGCTGGTGGTCGCCGCCGCCGGCCTGACGCTTCTCGACGGCTACCTCGTCGCGGTCAACATGGCCCGCTCCTGGACCCGCTGGCAGGGGGCCGCGGTCGGCGGCCTGGTGGCGGCGCAGGCGGCGCTCCTCGCGCTGCTGCCGCTCGGGACGACGGCCGGCGTCCTCCGCTTCGGCGTCCTCTCGGCAGCCGCCGCCCTCGCCGGGCAGGCCGCCATCGCCTGGCTCGGCTTCACCCGCCCCGCGGCGGTCGCCTGGGAGTGAGCGGAGCGGTGCTGCGCGTCTGCCACGTGAGCCCCACCTACTTCGCCCCGGAGTCGGTCCTGGGCGGGGGCGAGCGCTTCGCCGAGGAGCTGTCGCGCGCGATGGCGGCGCGCGCCGAGGTGAAGCTCGTGAGCTTCGGCCGCCGCGCCCTGCGCGAGCGGCCGGCGCCGCGCTACGAGCGGGTGATCCTGCGCAGCTGGTCGCGGGCGCCCCTCTCGGCCGCGCTCTTCCGGGAGCTGGCCGGCGCGGACGTCGTCCACTGCCACCAGTACTTCGTCCTCCCCACCTTCCTCGCCGCGCTCGCCGGCAGGCTGCGCGGCAGCCAGGTCTTCGTCTCCGACCTCGGCGGCGGCGCCTGGACCCCCGGCTACCAGATCGACCAGTCGCGCTGGATCGCGGCGCACCTGCCGATCTCGCGCTACGCCGCGCGCGCGCTCCCCGGGCGGAACCGGCGCCACCGGGTCATCTACGGCGGCGTCGACCTGGCGCGCTACCCGGCCCGCGCCGAGCCGGCGCACGACGGCTCGGTCGTCTTCCTCGGCCGCCTGCTGCCGCACAAGGGGGTCCACCTCCTGATCGAGGGGCTGCCGGCGGGGATGACGCTGCACGTGATCGGCTCAAGCCAAGACGGCGCCTACCTCGCGGGGCTGCGGGAGCTCGCCGCCGGCAAGGACGTGCGCTTCCACCTCGGCCTCCCTGACGCCGAGGTGCTGCCGTACCTGCAGCGCGCGATGACCCTCGTTCATCCGACGCCCACCGCGCCCGACGGCGACGCCGGCGCGCACGAGCTCTTCGGCCTGGCTCTCGTCGAGGCGATGGCCTGCGGCTGCCCGGTCGTCGCCGCCGCGGCCGCCTCGCTCCCCGAGATCGTGGAGCACGAGGCGAGCGGCCTCCTGGTGCCCCCGAACGACGCCGCGGCGATCGCCGCGGCGCTGCGCCGCCTCGCCGGCGATCCCGAGCTGTGGCGCCGCCTCTCCCGCGGCGCCCGCGCGCGGGTCGAGGCCGAGTTCACCTGGGAGCGGGTGGTGGACCGCTGCCTCGCGGCGTACGCAGCCTACGGCTCGCCCGCCGGCCGGAGCGCGGCGTGAGGATCCTCGTCGTCACCTTCGGCCGCTCGCAGCCCGAGCTCGGCGCCGCGCAGGTGGCGCTCAACCTCGCCGACGCGCTCGCCGCTCGCGGCCACGAGGTGGTCTCCTGGGCGAGCGGGTCGCCGCCGGCGGAGCTGCGGGGGCGGCACACGTGGCGCTGGCACCGCGAGCGGGTACGGGGCTACCTCGCCACGGCGGCGCCGTTCGACGCCGTCGACCTGCCGCCGATCGCCATCGGACCGGGTCTGCCCGGCTCCCCGCTCATCGTCGCACGCAGCGTCCAGCCTGACCTCCTCTACTTCGCCGCCGAGGCCCGGGGGGAGCTGGGCGGCCTCGCCCGCCACCCGCTGCGCAGCGCGTTCCACCTCGCGTACGGCGCGCGGCTCTGCGCCGCCGTGCTCGCCGGCTGGCGCCGCGCCGACACCATCCTCTGCCTCGGCTCGCGCGAGCGCGACTGGATGGCGCGGAACCTCCCCTGGACCCGTCCCAAGCTGGCGCTCTACCTCAACGGCCTCGCCCCCGGCGAGCGCGAGGCGCTCGCCCGCGTCCGCGCCGGCCGCCGGCCGCCCAACGGCTCCGGCGTGCGCTGGCTCTGGATCGGCCGCTGGGCGCGCCACAAGGGCACGGACCGGCTGGTGCGCTTCTTGACCCGCCGCGCCGCGGTCCGGCCGGGCGACACCTTCACGATCGCGGGATGCGGCGAGGGCGCGCGGCGGGACGTCCCCGAGCCCCTCCTCGCCGCGGGCCGGGTGCGCCTGGTGCCCCGGTTCGCGCGCGCCGACCTGCCGTCCCTCCTCGCCGTCCACGACGCCGGCCTCTTCACCAGCCACGCCGAGGGGTGGGGGATCAGCCTCAACGAGATGCTGGAGTCGGGCATGCCGGTCTTCGCCACCGACGCCGGCGGGGTGTCGGACCTGCGCGCGCTGCTGCCGCAGGCCCTCCGCCCCTTTCCGCCGCCGGACGAGCCCGACCTCGCGCCGGTCGCGGCGGATTGGGGACCCTACGAGCGGCGCTGCGCCTGGGATCGGATCGCCGCGGAGTACGAGGCCACGGCGCTGGCGGGGAGGACGCGATGAGGGTCCTCTTCGTCATCCACGGGCCGAAGGATCCGTGCACCGCCGTCTACGCCTGGACCTGCGCGCGGGCGTCGCTCCTGGAGGCGCGCGGCCACCGCACCGAGGTGCTGGCGCCCGAGGACTGCACGGAGCTCGCCGGGCGCCCGCCGCGCTGGCGACCCCTCCTCTTCCCTCTCGCCGTCGCCCGCCGGCTGCGGCGGTCCGAAACGCTCCCCGACGTGGCGGTGTTCCACTCCTTTTCCGGGTGGGCCGCGCTGGTCGCGCGCCGGCTCGATCCGCGCCTCGCCGGTCTGCGCGCGATCACCCAGTTCCACGGCCTGGAACCGCTCCACTACCGCGCCATGCGCGCGGAGCGACGGCGCGGCGGCCGGCCGTTCCGTCTTCGCTTCCGGCTCTTCCAGGAGGCGGTGATGCCCGTCCTCCTGCGCCTGGCCTGCCGGCGCTCGGACCTGGTCGCCTGCCTCAACCGGGCGGAGCGCGCCGCGCTGGTGGCGCGTCGCTGGGCGCGGCCCGAGAAGGTCGTCGTGGTCCCCAACGCGGCCCCGCCGGAGGCGTTCGTGGAGCGCCGCGCCCGGGCGCCGCTGCGGCGCCTGCTCTTCCTCGGGCAGTGGCTGGACGGCAAGGGGGTGCGCTACCTGGTCGAAGCCTTCGCCGCCCTGGCGGCGGAGCGGCCGGACCTCGAGCTCGCCTGCGTCGGGACGCGCACCGACCCGCAGGCGGTGCTCGCCGCGTTCCCGGCCGACCTGCGGGACCGCGTACGCGTCGTCGCCTCGGCGGGGCGGCAGCTCGTCGCCGCGGAGCTGCGCGCGGCCGACCTCTTCGTCTTCCCCACCCTCGCCGAAGGATCGAGCCTCTCTCTCCTCGAAGCGATGGCGGCGGCGCTGCCGATCGTGACGACGCCGGTCGGCGCGGCGCCGGACCTGCTGCGCGACGGTGAGAGCGTCCTCTTCGTGCCGCCCGCCGACGCTGCGGCGATCGTCCGTGCGGTGCGGCGTCTGCTCGCCGATCCGGCGCTCGCGGCAGGGCTCGGCGCGCAGGCGCGCGGGATCGCGGAGCGGCACGCCTGGGAGCGCCTCGCGCCCGCCTGGACGGAGCTGATCGAGGGGCTCGCCGCGGCCCCGGGCGCGCCGCTGGAGCGGCTGCAGGCGGCGCGGCCGTGACCGTCCTCGAGCGCGAGGCCTCGCTGGTCGTCGGAGCGAAGCCGTGACGGAGTCGCGGCTGGTCCAGCTCGTCCCCGCGCTGCCCCCTCCCGAAGAGGGGGTCGGAAACTTCGCACTGACGCTCGGCGGCGCTTTGGCCGAGCGAGGGTTCCACGGTCGCTGCCTCGCCGCCGCCGCCCTGCCGGCGCGGCGCCCGGACGAGCTGGCCGCCGCCCTCGCGGCCGAGCGCACGGTCCTGCTCCATTACGTGAACTACGGCTATCAGCGCCGCGGATGCCCCGGCTGGCTCGTCGAGGCGCTCACCCGCTGGAAGGCCGCGGCACCGTCGCGCCGCCTGATCACCATGTTCCACGAGGTGCACGCCAGCGGCCCGCCCTGGCGCAGCTCCTTCTGGCTGCGCCCGCGCCAGCGGCAGCTCGCGGCGCGGCTGCTCCGTCTGTCGGACGCCGCGGTGACCAGCCTCGACCGCTACGCCGGGATCCTGCGCCGTTGGCGCCGCGACGTCGCCATCGACGTGAGGCCGGTCTTCTCCACCGTCGGCGAGCCCGCGGCCGTCCCGCCGCTCGCCGAGCGCCCGCGCCGCCTCCTGCTCTTCGGCGGCGCCGGCGTGCGCCGGCGCGCCTGGGAGGGGCGCCAGGCGGAGCTGCTCGCCGCCTGCCGGGGCCTGGAGATCGAGGAGGTCTGGGACGCCGGGCCTCCGGCCGGCGCCCCGGCGCGGCTCGACGGGTCGCGGGTGCGCCAGCTCGGCGTGCTGCCGGCGGCGGAGATCAGTGCGCGGCTCCTCGACGTGGTGGCCGGCTTCACCGCCTACCCGCCGGGGTTCCTGGGCAAGTCCACCGCCTTCGCGGCCTACTGCGCCCACGGCGTGCTGCCGGTGTGCGCTTGGAGGAACGGCGAGGCGAGCGGCCCGCCGCCGCACTGGAGCCCGCGCCGGCCGGCCCCCGTCGACCCGCAGGCGGTGGCGGACGCGGCGCGCGCCTGGTACGCGGAGCACTCCCTGGCGCGGCAGGCGGCCGCCTTCGCGGAGCGGCTCCGCGCATGAGGGTGCTCCTCTACTCTCCCGCCTTCCTGCCTCAGGTGGGGGGCCTGGAGATCCACGTCGCGACGCTGGCGGCGGAGCTCGCCGCCGCGGGGCAGGAGGTCGCGGTCGTCACGCGCACGCCCGGCACGGACGGCGAAGACTCTTACCGCGTGGTCCGGCGCCCGGGGCCGCGCGAGCTGCTGCGCTGGACCCGCTGGTGCGACGTCTTCTTCCAGGCCAACGTCAGCTTGCGCGGGCTCTGGCCGCTGCTGGTGGTGCGGCGGCCGTGGGTCGTCTCGCACCACAGCTGGTACCGCCGCGGCGACGGGCGGATCGCCTGGCGAGACCGGCTGAAGCGCGTCCTCCTGCGCCGGGCGTCGGCGTCCATCGCGGTGAGCCGCGCGGTCGCGGCGGACCTCGCGACGCCCTCCACCGTCATCCCGAACGCCTACCGCGATGGGCTCTTCCACGTGCTGCCGGACGTCGAGCGCGGCCGCGACCTCGTCGCGGTGGGGCGGCTGGTGTCGGACAAGGGGATCGACCTGCTCCTCGACGCCTTGGCCCTGCTCGCCCGGCAGGGGGTGCGGCCGGGGCTCACCGTCGCCGGGGACGGGCCGGAGCGGCCGCGCCTCGAGGAGCGGGCGGCGCGGCTGCGGATCGGCGGGCAGGTCGATTTCCGCGGCACCGTCACCGGCCAAGCGCTGGTGCGCCTCCTCAACGCCCACCGGGTCCTCGTCGTCCCCTCGCGCTACGACGAGCCGTTCGGCATCGTGGCGCTCGAGGGGATCGCCTGCGGCTGCGCGGTCGTGGGCTCGGCCGGGGGCGGACTCGGCGAGGCGATCGGCCCCTGTGGGCGCACCTTCCCGAACGGCGACGTGCCGGCCCTGGCGCGCGCGCTGGCGGAGCTGCTGCACGATCCGCGGGCGCGCGCAGCGTGCCTCGACCCCGCCGCCGAGCACCTGGCGCGGCACGGCAGCGCCCGCGTGGCGGAGCGATACCTGGAGACGCTGGCGGCGGCCGTCCGGCGCCGGCCGCGCGGGCGCGCCGAGGTGGCGCGGAGCGGGGCGCGTTGACCGTGGACCTCCGGTTCCTGCTGATGCTCGGCGGCGCCGTCGCGGCGCTCTGGGCGTTCACCCGCTGGCGCCTGGCCGTCCAGGCCGTCCTGGTGCTGCTGATCGTCGAGGGGGCGGTGCGCAAGTGGGTCGTCCCCGGCGCTCAGGACCTCGTCTACTTCGCGAAGGACGTGCTCCTGCTCGCCGCCTACGCCGGGTTCCTCGCGCACCGGCGGCGGCGCGCGCCGGTCGCGCACGCGCCGGCCCTCTGGCTCGCTCTCGCCCTGGGCGCCGCCTACGGGCTGGCGCAGGCCTTCAACCCGCGCCTGCCCGGCGTGCTCGTCGGGATCCTCGGCTTCAAGGCCTACTTCTGGTACGTGCCTCTGCTCTTCGTTCTGCCGGCGGTCTTCCCCGACGACGCCGCCGTCTACCGCTTCGTGCGCCGGTACGCGCTGCTGGCGATCCCGGTGGGGCTCCTCGCGGCGGCGCAGTTCCTGAGCCCCTCCTCGAGCGCGCTCAACACCTACGCCCGCGCCTCGCAGGACGCCGGGTACGTCTCCACGTTCGGCAGCTCGGCGCACGTGCGGGTGACCGCCACCTTCTCCTACATCACCGGCTACTCCTCGTACCTGCTGGTGACGGCGGTCCTGCTGCTCACCCTGCTCGCCGTGCAGCGCTGGCGCTGGCGCGGGCAGCTCGCGCTCTACCTCGCCCTGGCGATGACGCTGCTCGGGATGCTGATGACCGGCTCCCGCGGCCCGGTCTTCCTCATCGTGCTCCTCTTCCCGATCTACTGGCTGCTCGCCGTCGTGCGCGAGCGCGGGCGCGCCGCGGCGATCGGACGGCAGGTGCTGGTCCTGGGTCTGCTCGCGGCGGTCCTCGGCTACGCCGCGCCGGACGCCTTCGAGGCGTTCCGCGGGCGGGCGGCCGGCCGCGGCGACGTGCGCAGCCGCATCGCGGCCCCTTTCGTCGCCCCGTTCACCTCCATGGACGAAGCCGGGTTCTTCGGCTTCGGCATCGGCGCCACGCACCAGGCGGCCGCCGCGGTCGCCTCGCAGACGCTGCCCTACAGTTGGCTGCGCGGCGACCGGCCGGAGGTCGAGAGCGGCCGCGTGATGCTCGAGCTGGGGCCGCTCGGCTTCGTCCTCGTCTACTTCGTGCGGCTGTACCTGGTCGTCTTCGCGCTCGGCCAGGCGCTGCGGCTGCGCACGCGGTTCCACCGCGCGCTGGCCACCGCGGCCTTCCTGATCTTCCTCGCCCAGCTCCCCGGCGCCGTGGTCTTCGATCCGACGATGGGCGTCTACTACTGGCTCCTCGGGGGGCTGCTCTTGACCGCCATGAGACTGGACCGCGAGGCGGTGCGCGCCGCGGCGGCGGCCGCGGCCCCGCGGCCGCACCGGCCGATGCTGCCGGTTCCCGTGCCCGCGCTGACCCGGAGCCGCGCCGCATGGCACCGCCCATGAGCGTGCTGGTCACCCATCCCGGGCGCCAGCACTCGCACCAGGCGGCGCTGGGGCTGGAGAGCGCCGGGCTCCTCGCCGGCTACTGGGCGGGCGTCCCCGCCGTC
>DASUNQ010000078.1:0-4075 GCA_036277075.1 Thermoanaerobaculia bacterium | reverse complement strand
CGCCGCGCGTCCCCGCCGCGCCCGCGGGTCTCGCCGCCCGCGCCCTGGGCCCGAGCGCGGTCGAGCTCACCTGGCGCGACCTCTCGGACAACGAGGAGGAGTTCCGGATCGAGCAGAAGGCGGGCAAGACCTGGCGCCAGGTGCTCGTCCTCCCGCCCGGTGCGACGAGCGCGCGGCTGGCCGGCCTGCGCCCCGACTCGACCGCCACCTACCGCGTGAGCGCGCGCAACGCGGCCGGCGCCGCCCCCGGCCCGCCGGTCACGGTGCGCACGCCGCGGAAGTAGCAGGAAGAGAAACTAGACGCGCGACAACCGATTGAGGCTCGCCCGGAGCAGCTCGTGGAACGCCGCGCCCGGCTTGTCGCGCCGCGACTCGGCGACGGCGCGCTCGGCCTGCGCCGCCCTGTAGCCGAGGTTGACCAGCGCCGAGACCACGTCCTGGTCGGCGGGGACCGGGCGGCCGGGGAGCTCGGCGGCCAGCTCCTGCATCTTCTCGCGCAGCTCGAGCACCATCCGCTCCGCCGTCTTCTTGCCGACGCCGGGGATGGTGCCGAGCCGCGCCACGTCGCCTGCGGCGATCGCCGCCAGGAGGTCCTCGGGCGGCATGCCGGAGAGGATCACCCGCGCCAGCCGCGGCCCGATCCCCGAGACCCCGATCAGCCGCTCGAAGAGCAGCTTCTCGCGCTCGGTCCAGAAGCCGAAGAGCGCGATGCCGTCCTCGCGCAGGTGGGTGTGGATGTGGAGGGCGATGGGGCCGCCGCCGCCGCCGCGGCTCCTCTCGACCTCGTACCAGGTGGAGAGCGGGACGTGGACCTCGTAGCCGACGCCCTGGACGTCGAGCGTCAGGCGATCGGGGCTGGCCTTGAGCAGGGTCCCCTTGAGGTAGCCGATCACGGGGCGCGCCGGCCGGCCGCGGTCAGCTCGCCTGGGCGGCGTCGGTGATGCCGAGCGCCTCGAGCAGGCCGGCGTCGTAGCGCAGGTCGAGGTCGCGGCGGCGCTTCTCGATGACCGCCTGCATCAGGCGGCCGACCTGCTCGCGCTCGAGCCGCTCGCGGGTCTCCGTCTTCGCCTTGGCGAACTCCCGCGGGTCCCAGCGCTTGCGCTCGACGACCTGGAAGAGGACGGCGCCGTTGGGGTCGGACACCGGCCCGCCGACCTGCCCGACCTCCATCGCCAGCGCCTGCTTGGCCAGCTCGGCGTTCTGGCCCAGGTTCGTGACGTACCCCTCGCGGCCGAACTCCTCGCTCTCGTCGACGGTGAGCCCCAGCCCGGCGGCGACGTCGTCGAGGGTCTTGCCCTGCGTGAGCTGCTGCTTGCCCTGCGCCAACCGCTGCCGCGCCACCTCCTGCTGCTTCTCGGAGACGAGCGCCGCGCGCACCTGCGGCTCGACGTCGGCGAGCGCCGGCTCGCGCGGCTCGACCACGTCCTGCACCCAGAGGACGGCCCAGCCGCCGGGCACCGCCACCGCCTGCGACACGCCCCCCTCGGCGAGGCCGAAGGCGGCGGTGTTGAGGGCCGGCGCCTGGCCGAGGCCGGGGACCGGGTCCTGCGGCCCGATCGGCGGCGTCGTGCCGAAGCGGACCGCCGCGTCGCCGCCGACCAGGGCCTGCACGTCCTCGGGCGCGTCGGGCGCGGCGGCGGCGAGCTGCTTGGCGAGCTGCTCGGCCTTGCCGCGCGCCACCTCCTGCACCTTCTCGGCCGCCAGGCGCGCCTTGATCGACTCGCGCGCCTCGGCGAGGGTGGTGCGCCCGGCCGGGCGCTCCTCCAGCTTCTCGAGCAGGTGGTAGCCGAACGAGGTGCGCACCGGGCCGACGAGCGTCCCGGGCGCGGCGCCGAAGGCCGCGTCCTCGAACTCCTTGACCATCGCGCCGCGGCCGAAGAAGCCGAGGTCGCCCCCCTTGTCCTTGTTCGAGGGGTCCTCGGAGACCTCGGCGGCCACCTTGGCGAAGTCCTCGCCCGCCTCGATCCGCCGCCGCGCGGCCTCGACCTTGGCGCGCGCCGCCGCGTCCGGGGTGTCGTCGTCGATCATCACCAGGACGTGCCGCGCCCGCACCTGCTCGTCGCGCGTGAACTCGTCGGCGTGCTCGTCGTAGTAGGCCCGCACCTCGGCCTCCGAGGGCGCCGCCCGGCCGACCATCTTCCCGGTCTCGACCAGCAGATAGGCGAGCTGCCGCTTCTCGGGCAGGCGGAAGCGATCCTTCTGGCTGGCGAAGTAGGCCGCCAGCTCCTGCGGCGTCACCGGCACCTCGCCGACCATGCCCTGCGGCAGCCGGACGAAGCGGACCTTCGCCTTCTCCACCGTGTCGCGGTAGGCGCGCTCGACATCCTTGTCGCTGACGTAGACGTTGGCCTGGAGCGCCTGCTGGAGCTTCTGCAGGACGATCGAGTCGCGAATGTCCTCCTCGAAGGTGCCGGGGTCGAGGCGCAGGCGGCGGAGCTGCTCGGCGTAGCGCTCCTCGCCGACGAAGCGGCCGGTCTCGTCCTGGAAGACGGGGATCTCCAGGATCGCCTCGCGCACCTCGCCGTCGGTCGCGGCGAGCCCCAGCTCGCGCGCCTCGGAGAGCAGGATCTTCTGGCCGATCAAGTCGTTGAGCACCTGCAGCGGCAGGCCCATGCGGCGCATCATCTCGGGGTCGAAGCGCTCGCCGAACTGCTGGCGGTACTGCTGCTCGGCGTTGGCGTAGGCGCTGCGGAACTCGGCCATCGTCACCCGGTGCGGCCCGGCGGTGGCGGCGTTGTCGCCACCGGTCCCGGCGGGGGTGGAGATCGAGCCGAAGTCGTAGAAGATGGCGAGGACGAAAACGGCGATCACCACCCAGAGGACGGGCGAGAGCACCTTGAGGTTGGAGCGGAACGTCTTGAGCATGGGGGTTGAGTCTCCTGCCCCGCCGGGCGGCGAGGACGGAGCACTCTAGCAGCCGCCGCCGGGAGCGGACAAGCGCGGGGGGCCGGCCGGCGGGCCCGTGATATATTGCCGATCTTCGATTCAATACGCATCTAGGACGAGCCCGAGCGTGCTGGCCCCCGCCCCCCGCCGCCAGAGACGCCAGTGGTACACCCTGTCGGTGGACACCCTGCGGACCGTGGGGGTGCTCCTGCTGCTCGGCGTGCTCGGGCTCCTCCTGCTGGGCGGCTACCGGCAGTGGCAGGAGCGCGGGGTCGAGCGCGAGGCGGCGCGGCTGATCGAGGAGGCGCGGAGCCTCTTCCAGCGCCTCCAGGGGGAGGGCCGGGTCGACGCCGTCCGCCAGGAGCACGAGACCGCCTTCCAGAGCTTCGAGCAGGCGCAGGCCGAGTACGGCCGCGGCGCCTACCGCGCCGCCCGCGACAGCGCGCGCCGCAGCCTCAGCGTCCTGCGCTCGATCTACGAGGCGCTGGCCCTGCCCGGCGCCGCCGGCGAGGCGCAGTTCATCGCCCTCCAGGGGACGGTCGAGGTGCGGCGCGGCGCCGGCGCCCCGTGGGAGGAAGCGCGCAACCGCATGCCGCTCCAGCAGGGAGACTTCGTCCGCACCTCGGCCTCCGGCTCGGCCGAGATCCGCTTCCTCGACGGCACCCTCTACACCGTCCGTCCCAACACCCAGTTCGTGGTCACCCCGCCGCCCGCCGACCGCGGCCGCGGCGACGAGCGGGAGATCCGCATGGAGTACGGCTGGGTGGACCTCGCCACCTCGACGCGCGCGAGCCGGGTCAAGACGCCCGGCGCGGAGGCGCGCGTCGAGCAGGACTCCGAGGTCTTCGTCGCCTACGAGCGCGCCACCCGCCAGGGGCGCTTCGGCACCTTCCGCGGCCGCATGGAGCTGACCTCGACCGGGGGCGACCGGCGCGCGGTCGGCGAGCTCGAGCAGGTCGTCGAGCGCGGCGGGCGCCTGTCGCCGCCGCGCCCCCTCCCCGGCCGCCCCGAGCCGCTCGAGCCCGGCCAGGGGCTGGAGGTCGACATGGCGCGCGTCGAGCGGCTGGTGCTCGCCTGGCGGCCGGTGCCCGGGGCGGCCCGCTACGCCCTCCAGGTGTCGCGCAACCGGCTCTTCACCGACAACGTGATCGACGTCGCCAACCGCACCAGGACGCGGGCGACGCTCGGC
>DASUNQ010000077.1:0-11869 GCA_036277075.1 Thermoanaerobaculia bacterium | reverse complement strand
CGGTCCCGACGCGCCGGCGAGCATGCGCGGGATGCCGGCGGAGACGGGATAGCTCCGCCCGCAGGCGCAGGCGAGCGTCCCTTCGACGACCTCGGCGCCCTCCTCCGTCCGCGCCTCCAGGCGGAGCGGCGCGCCGCAGTCGGGACAGACCAACCAGTCCAGCAGTCGCCTGTGCATCGGTGGGGGACCTCCCGCGGCGCGCGAAAGCAAGATGCGCGCCGCGCGCCGCGCCGGTGCGCCTCATGGGAACGCTTCTTGCACTTTGGCCGCGCGTCCACACGGGAGACGACGATGCATACCGCGCCCACCACGATCTGGAAGCGCTTCGTGCCGCTGCTCACGCTCGCGGCCCTCCACCTCTCGCTCTTCGCCGCCCCGGCGGCCGCCCTCCAGGCCAGGTCGCAGCGCCAGGTGCAGGGCGCCGATCCGCAACGCCCCGGGGCGCCGGTCCGCACGGCCGCCGAAGACGACGGAAGCTATCTCATCGGCATCGGCGACCTGCTCGCGATCTCGGTCTGGAAGCACCCGGATCTGTCGGTCGAGGTGCCGGTGCGCCCCGACGGCCGCGTCTCGGTGCCCCTCCTGGGCGACGTGGTCGCCTCCGGCCTCTCGCCGCTGGCGCTCAAGGACGTCCTGGCGCGCGGCTTCGCCGAGTACGTCACCGCACCGGGCGTCGCGGTGGTGATCAAGGAGATCCGCTCGCAGCAGGTCTTCATCACCGGCGAGGTGGCGACCCCGGGAGTGTACGACCTCCGCCCGCGCACCAAGCTGATGCAGGCGATCGCCATGGCCGGCGGCCTCACCCCCTACGCCCGCGACCGCGTCGTCGTGCTGCGCGACGAGCGTGGCCGCGATCGCCGCTACGAGATCGCCCCGAGCGCCATCATTTCCGGCAAGCGGCCGGCGGACAACCTCGTGCTCCAGCCGGGCGACACGATCATCGTGCCCTGAGGCCGCCGGCGGAGGCCCTGGCCGCCAACCCCCCTCCAAGCGGCCAGTTGCGGAAACGGGCCTTTCGCGGTATGAACTGGTAGGCAGGGGAGTTCAAAATCGAATGGCACTGCTCTTGCACTTTGCAGCCCGCAACTCGGAGGCGCACACCGAATGAGCGGCTGACGTAATTAAGCAGTCCCGGATCCCCGACGTGACGGGCGCGAAACGCTGCTGGCCACCCGACCCGCGTGCCCGTCGCCACGACCGATAGCCGCGATCCGGAACTGACGACAGACGTAGCGGCAGGGATGGACGTGGGGTCCTGGGACCCCTGTCCCTCTTTTTCGGAAGTGGAACCGGCCAGCGAGTGTGACTGCGCCGGTTTTTTTTATTTGCTCCGAGGGAGCCTTCGCGGGAGTGCGCGGATGAGAGGTATCGAAAGTTTCCAGCGCGGCGCCAGGCTGCTTCTGGCCTGCGGTCTCCTGGCGGCCCCGGCGGCCGAAGCGGGGGAGCTGCGCGTGCTGCTGGAGGGGGACGCGGGCTTGCGCAGCGACGGCAACGCGCTGCAGGCGGCCGCCGAAGGCGAAGCCGAGCCGCGGCACGAGCACTTCGCCCGCGCCGGCCTCCGGCTCGGCCTCTCCTACGCTCTCCGCCGGCTCGACCTGGCCCTCGACTACGCCCCCGCCTACGAGCGGTCGCTCGAGGACGCTCAGCTCGACGGCCTCTCGCACCGGCTCGGGTTGAGCCTCGTGGCCAAAGGGGTGCGCAGCACGGTCCGGGTCGCGGAGCAGCTGCTCAAGACCCCCGGCCTGGAGCTCGCGTCGCAGCCGGCGCTGATCGCTCCCGACACGCTCCTCGTCCCCCGTCGCGGCGACCAGTTGAGCCAGCTCTTCGACGTCGGCTACACGTTCGACGTCAACCGCCGCAACGCCTGGAACGCCGGCGCCCGCCACGCCGTCCGCTCGTTCGAGCATTCCGACCTCGTGGACAGCACGACGTACGGCCTCTACACCGGCTGGTCGTGGCAGGTGCGGGAGCTGCGCTCGGTCGCCCTGCAGCTCGCCGCCGACCACACCGAGTACCAGCAGGACCGCTCGGCCGACGCCGCGACGCTGGGGCTCGGCTACGAGGCGACGCTGAGCCGCGACCTGCACGTCCGCGCCGAGGGCGGGCTCTTCGCGGTCGAGACCACCGGCGGCCGCGTCCGGCGGCCGGTGTTCGAGCCGCCGCAACCGGAGGAGCCCGGCGCCGACGAGGAGCTGTCCGAGACCGGGTGGCGGGCGGGGCTGGCGCTCGACCGCCGGGGCGAGCTGCTCGGCTGGGCGGTGGCGCTGCGGCACGACATCTCCCCCGGCATCGGCCGCGGCGAGCCGATCGTGCTCGACAGCGCCTTCGCCGCCCTGACCTTCGCCGCCGGCCGCCGCGTCACCTTCGGCCTCAACGGCCAAGCCGCGCGCCATCGCGACCTGCGCGACGATGCCGTCGCCACCGAGTTCCTGGCCGGCAGCGTGCGGGCGGACTGGCGCTTCCTGCCCGCCGCCGGCCTGACCGCCGCCTACACCCGCGTCTGGCAGGAGTCGGACGCGGCGCCCATCGACGACCTCTCCTACGACCGTTACGAGGTCGGCCTCAGGGTCCGCCTCTGGCAGAGCGGCGAGAAGCCGCGCGATCCGGGCCACCTCGGAGAACCCGAAGATGAAGAACCTGTCGCTCCCTGAGCTGCTCAAGTCGGTCCTGCGCCGCCCCCTCTGGTTCGCGCTGCCGGTGGTAGTCATGGTGGGGCTCGCGTTCGGCGCCCTGCGCACGATCGTGCCGATCTACCGGGCCAGCACGCTGATCATGGTCGAGCCGCAGAAGGTGCCGGCCGACTACGTCAAGGCGACCGTCACCTCGACGATGGAGGAGCGGCTGAAGACCATCCAGCAGCAGATCACCAACCGCGACAACCTCGAACGGATCATCCGCGAGACCGGGCTCTACCCCGACCTGCGGCTGGCGGGCGGCGCCATCCACGACGACGCCATCCAGCAGGCGCGCCGCGACCTGGCGGTCGAGACCCAGGGCACGACCGTCTTCCGCGTCTACTTCCAGAGCCCCGACCCGGAGAAGGCCGCGGCCACCGCCAACCGCGTCGCCGAGCTGTTCATCACCGGCAACCTCGCGCTGCGCGAGAAGCAGGCCGAGGGCACCTCCTCGTTCCTCGACGCCGAGCTCGGCGAAACCAAGCGCAAGCTGGAGGCGCAGGAGGCGAAGATGGCCTCCTTCAAGCGCTACTACATGGGCGAGCTGCCGGAGCAGCGCGAGACCAACCTGCGCGCCATCGAGCAGCTTCAGTCCAAGCTCCAGATCAACCTCGACGCCCTGGACAAGGCCGAGCTGCGCCGGATGTCGATCCAGCGCGAGATCGCCGCCTACCGGCCGCCGCAGCAGCAGTCGGTCCTGGCCGGGCCCACCGGCCCGACGCGCCGCGAGCAGCTCCGCGCCGAGCTGATCGCGTTGCGCGCGCAGTACACCGACCGCCACCCCGAGGTGGTGCGCAAGCTCCAGGAGATCGAGGCGCTCGAGCGGGCGGGCGAGGAACCGCCGCCGCCGCCGCCGGCGGTGGCGGCGCAGCCCGCCCAGGTCGTCGACCCGGTGCTGCGCTCCCAGCTCGCCGCGGTGGAGGACGAGATCCGCCGCCTGGTCGGGGAGCGCGAGCGCATCCAGGCCGACAGCTCCCGCCTCCAGGGCCGGCTGGAGAACACGCCCGGGGTCGAGCAGCAGCTGCTCTCGCTCACCCGCGACTACGAGAACATCCAGGGCTCCTACCAGTCGCTGCTCAACAAGCGCATCGAGGCGCGGCTGGCGGAGAACCTGGAGAAGCGCCGCCAGAGCGAGCAGTTCACGATCCTCGAGCGGGCGATCCCGCCGGGCGAGCCGTACTACCCGCAGCCGACGCTGTTCCTGGCGCTCGGGCTGGCCGCCGGCGGCCTGCTGGGGCTCGGCCTCGCCCTGCTGCGCGAGCACACCGACCAGACCTACACCGACGTCGAGCAATTGCAGCACGCCTTCGCGGGCGTGCCGGTGCTCGCCACCATTCCGCAGCTCGGCCGTGGCGCCGAGCCGCGCGCCCGGAGGAGGCGATGAGCCGCGACTTGATGCTGTACCCGCGATCGGAAGCGACCACGTCGGACTCCCCGGCGCGCACGGCGCGCGGCGAGGAGGAGCGCGGACCCGACCTGCGGGTCCGCCTGCGCGACGACGCCCGCCTGGTGACGCTCGCCGAGGCCCCTTCGTTCGCCGCCGAGCAGTACCGCGGGCTCGCCTTCCAGGTCGCCGAGCGGCTGAACCCGATCGGCACCTGGGGCTATGCCCTGACCGTGACCAGCCCCGAGCAGGGGTCGGGCAAGACCCTGACCTGCCTCAACCTCGCCCTCGCCCTGGCGCGCGGCGAGGAGCGGCGGGTGCTGCTCGCCGAGGGCGACCTCTGGCGGCCGCAGCTCCACAACTACCTCGAGCCCTCGCCGCCGGTCGGCCGCGGGCTGCTCCAGGTGTTGGAGCGGCGGCTCGAGCTCGGGGAGGCGGTGATGCGGGTGGCGGGCACGACGCTCGACGTCCTGGTCGCCGGGGTCGAGGAGGTGGCGGGCGACGTGATGTCGGGACGGCGGATGTCGGAGGTCCTCTCCGAGATGCGCGGCGCCTACGAGGTGGTGATCATCGACTCGCCGCCGATCGGCCTGCTGGCCAGCGCCCGCTCGCTCGCCAGCCGCGCCGACGGCGTCCTGATGGTGGTGCGGTCGGGGCAGAGCCAGCGCAAGGCGATCGAGCGCTCGCTGTCGAGCCTCTCGCCGGAGAAGGTCGTCGGCATGGTGTTCAACGACGCGCGCGTGGCGCGCCGCGGCTCCCGCGGGTACTACGACTAGGACGCTTCTAGGACGTTTCGCCGTGATCCGTCTCTTCAGCCGCTATTGGGCCGTGCCGGCGTTCCTGTCGCTGGTGGTCGAGGCGGTGGTCCTCCTCGGCGCGCTCTGGCTCGCCACCCAGCTCCGCCTCGGCGTGGGCCCCGGCGAGCCGCCGGCCGGGCGGGTGCTGGCCGCCCAGATGGCCGTCTTCGCCGGCGTCACCCTTTTCTCGCTGTACCTCCACGGCCTCTACGACTTCGCCGAGCGCCTGTCGGACCGCTTCGCGACGATCCGCCTGGTGCAGGCCCTGACGGTCGCCGCGTGGGCGCTGTGGGCCCTCTTCTTCCTGGTGCCCGAGACCCAGGTCGGGCGCGGCGTCTTCGCCCTCGCCCTGGGCTTCTCCTCGCTCGGCCTCATGGGCTGGCGGTTCCTGCTGCGCTTCTTCCCCTCCACCGAGCGGGTGCTCATCGTCGGCACCGACGAGAAGGCGATCGACATCGCGCGCGAGATCCTGCGCCGCAGCCATCTGGGCTACCGCATCGTCGGCTTCCTCGACGACGACCCCGCGCTGCAGGGGGTGTCGATCCTCAACCCGCGGGTGATCGGCACCACCAGCCAGGCGCGCGAGCTGGCGCTGGGCAACGGCGTGACCCGGGTGGTGGTGGCGGGGAGCGACCGCCGCGGGCGGATGAACGTCGACTCGCTGCTCCAGTGCAAGACCTCCGGGATCCAGGTCGTCGAGGGCTCGAGCTACTACGAGCGGATGACCGGCAAGATCATGATCGAGGGGCTGCGCAAGTCGTGGCTCATCTTCAACGACGGCTTCGTCGTGTCGCGGGGCACGCGGGTCGTCAAGCGGCTGCTCGACATCGTGGCGGCGGTCGTCGGTCTGCTCCTCGCGGCGCCGATCATGGCCCTGGTGGCGCTCGCCGTGCGGCTCGGCTCTCCGGGACCGGTCCTCTTCCGCCAGGAGCGGGTGGGGCTCAACGGCCGGCCCTTCACCCTGTGGAAGTTCCGCACCATGCGCCCCGACGCCGAGGCGGAGGGGGCGCGCTGGGCGACCGTGCGCGACCCCCGGATCACCGCCGTCGGCCGCTTCCTGCGCGCGACCCGCCTCGACGAGCTGCCGCAGCTCTGCAACGTGCTGTTCGGCGACATGAGCCTGGTCGGCCCCCGTCCCGAGCGCGCCGTCTTCGTCAAGACGCTGGAGCGGCAGGTTCCCTTCTACGAGCAGCGCTTCGGGGTGCGCCCCGGCCTCACCGGCTGGGCGCAGATCAAGGCCCCCTACGCCTCCTCGCTCGAGGAGTCGGTCGAGAAGCTGAAGTACGACCTCTACTACGTCAAGAACCTCTCGGTGCTGCTGGACCTCTCGATCCTGGCGAGCACCGCGCGCATCGTCCTGCTCGGACGGGGCGCGCGATGAGCGGCGCCGCCCGCGCGTCGCGGGAGCGGGGCCTGAAGCTCCTCTATCTCTGCCACCGGCTGCCCTACCCGCCGGACAAGGGCTGCCGCATCCGCGCCTACCACGAGCTGGTGGCGCTCGCCGCGCGCCACCGGATCCACCTGCTGAGCCTCGCCGACGAGCCGCCGCAGCCGCAGCACGTCGCGGCGCTGCGCGAGGTGTGCGCCGAGGTGGAGGTCCACCGCGTCGAGCGCCGCGCGGCGCTCCTGCGCGCCGGGGCCGGGCTCTTCGGGCGCCAGCCGCTCACCGTGCGCTTCTTCCACCTGCCGGCGCTGGCGGCGCGGGTGCGCGAGCTGGCCGCCGCCGAGGCGTTCGACGCCGTCGTCGTCTACGGCTCGGGCGTGGCCGCCTACGCCGAGCCCTTCGCGGGCGTGGCGCGGGTGCTCGACCTGGTGGACGTCGACTCGGCCAAGTGGGGGCAGTACGCGCGTTTCGCGCCGCGCCCGCTGCGGCCGGTCTACGCTCTCGAGTCGCGGCGGCTCGCCGCCTACGAGGCGGAGCTCGCCCACCGCTTCGACCGCGTCGTGGTGGCGACCGGGCAGGAGGCGCGGGCGCTGGCGGAGCTCGCGCCGGGCCGCGCGGCGGCGGTGGTGCCGAACGGCGTCGACCTCGACTACTTCCGGCCCTTGGGGCTGCCCAAGTCCGACCTGCCGACCCTGGTCTTCACCGGCCAGATGGACTACTTCGCCAACGTCGACGGCATCGTCCACTTCGCCCGCGCCGTCTTCCCGCGCCTGCGCCGGCGCTTCGCCGACCTCCAGCTCCTGGTGGTGGGCCGCGCGCCGGTGCGGGCGGTGCGGGCGCTCGGCGAGCTGCCGGGCGTCCTGGTGACGGGCGCCGTCGGGGACGTCCGTCCCTTCCTCGACCGCGCCTGGGTGTTCGTGGCGCCGCTGCGCATCGCCCAGGGGATCCAGAACAAGGTCCTCGAGGCGATGGCGATGGAGCTGCCGGTGGTGGCGACCGACCGCGTGCACGCCGGCCTCTCCGAGGGCGGCTTCCGCGACGGCCGGGAGCTGCGCGCCGCCGCCTCCGACGCCGAGCTCGAGAGCGCGGTGGCGCGCCTGCTCGAGGCCCCGGCGGAGCGGGAGAAGCTGGCGGCGGCGGCGCGCCGCCGCCTCGTCGCCGCGTACCGCTGGGACGCCAACATGGCGCGCTTCGACGAGCTCGTGCGCGGCGCCGTCGAGCGGGCGGGCGGGCGCGCGTCGCTCGGGCGGGGAGCGCGCAGTGCGTGACATTCTGGTGCTGGCGGCGGTCTACGCCTCGCTGCCGCTGATCCTCTTCTCGCCCTTCAGCGGCCTGATGGTCTACTCCTGGCTCGCCTACATGCGGCCGCAGGACCTGGGCTGGGGCATGACCAAGGTGATGCCGCTGTCGGAGTGGGTGGCGATCGCGCTCGCCGTCGGCCTGGTGCTGACGATCGGACGCGAGCGGCTGCTGGCCTTCCGGCCGCAGACGATCCTGCTGCTGCTCCTCTGCGGCTGGATCAGCGTCACCGTGATGACCGCGCTGATCCCGGAGCTGTCGGCGGAAATCTACGGCAACTACTGGAAGGCGATCCTGATCGGCGTCCTCACCACCGGCCTGGTGCGCGACAAGCACCGCCTGCGCCTGCTGCTGCTGCTCATCGCCTTCTCGATCGGCTTCCTGGGCGCCAAGCACGGCATCCACGGGCTGGTGCGCGGCGGCGCCCGCTTCGACCACGGGCCGGGCGGCCTGATGAACGACAACAACACCTTCGCGCTGGCGCTCAACATGGCGCTGCCGCTGCTGGTGGGCTTCGCCACCATCGATCGCTCGAAGCTGGTGCGCTGGACGGCGGCCGGGATGGCCATGCTCTCGATGCTGACCATCTTCTTCACCTTCTCGCGCGGCGGCCTGCTCACCCTCGGCGTCGTGGCCTGCCTCCTCGTATGGCGGACGCGGCAGCGGGCGCTCGCGGCGCTGATCCTGGTGCTCGGGATCGGCGGCTTCGTGATGTTGACGCGCGGCGAGGTCCAGGACGAGTACCTCGAGCGGACGGGCACCATCCAGGAGTACGAGGAGGACAGGTCGGCGCTCGGACGGCTGGACGCCTGGACCACCTCCTGGCGGGTCTTCCGCGACTACCCGCTGACCGGGGTCGGCCCCAACAACCTGTCGGTGGTCCACGCCCGCTACTCGCCGGACCCGGAACGCTTCCGCGTCTCGCACAACTCCTACCTGCAGCTCCTCTCCGAGTCGGGGTGGCCGGCGTGCGCCCTCTTCGTGGCGCTGCTGCTGACCACCCTCTGGCGCCTCGAGCTCCTGCGCCGCACGACGGCGAGCGTCTGGATGCAGACGCAGGCGCACATGCTCCAGATCGCCTTGGCGGGCTACATGGTGGGGGCCTTCTTCCTCAACATGGCCTACTTCGACCTCATCTACCACCTGGTCGGAGTCGCGGTGTCGCTGGAGCTGGCGGCCGCCGCCGAGGCCGCCGCGGGCGGTGCCGACGCGGCGCCCGCGGCGGTCGCCGAAGAGCTCCCTTGGTGGAAGCGGCCGCCGCAGCCGGCCGGCGCCCCGGGGAGGGCCTGAGCGATGTGCGGCATCGCCGGCTACTTCGACGGCGGCGGCCAGCTCGCGCACCCCGAGGCGCTGGCGCGGATGGTCGGCGTGCTGCGCCACCGCGGCCCCGACGACAGCGGTCTCCACCGCCAGGGGCCGCTGGGGCTCGGCCACTCGCGCCTCTCGATCCTGGACCTGGCGCGCGGCCACCAGCCCCTGTTCTCCGAGGACGGCGGCGCGGCGGTCATCTGCAACGGCGAGATCTACAACCACCGCGCGCTGCGCCGCGAGCTGGAGAGCCGCGGCCACCGCTTCGCCACCGGCTCGGACACCGAGGTCGTCGTCCACCTCTACGAGGAGGAGGGCGCAGCGTGCGTCGGCCGCCTGCGCGGCATGTTCGCGCTGGCCGTCGCCGACTTCCGCCGCGGGCGGCTGCTCGTGGCGCGCGACAAGGTGGGCAAGAAGCCGCTCTACCTGGCGAGCGGCTGGGCGTCGTCGCCGGGGAGCGGCGCCGGAGCGCCGCGCGGCCCGTGGACCGCCTTCGCCTCCGAGCTCAAGGCGCTGCGCGCCGCCGGCCTGGTCGGCGGCGAGGTGGACCCCGAGGCGCTCGACCTCTACCTCCACTACGGCTACGTGCCGGCGCCCTGGTCGATCGTCCGCGGCGCCACCAAGCTGCCCGCCGGGCACTTCGCGCTGATCGACGGCACCGGCGTCAAGATCGAGCGCTACTGGGACGTCCGCTTCCCGGAGGAGCCGGACCGCCGTCCCGCCGCGGAGCTGGCCGAGGAGCTCGAGGCCACGCTCGGCGAGGCGGTGCGGATGCGCCTCGAGAGCGACGTGCCGCTCGGCGCCTTCCTCTCCGGCGGCCTCGACTCCGGGACGGTCGTCTCGTTCATGAGCGAGGCGCTCGACCGCCCGGTCCTCACCCACACCGTCGGCTTCTCCGACCCGGCGCTCGACGAGCGCGCCGACGCCGCCGCGGTGGCGGGCGCCCTCGGCACCGACCACTTCGAGGCCGAGGTGACGCCGGACCTGGCCGCCCTCCTGCCGCGCCTCGCCTGGCACCTCGACGAGCCGTTCGCCGACCCCTCGGCGGTTCCCACCTGGTACGTCGCGCGCGAGACCCGCCGGCGGGTCACGGTGGCGCTCTCCGGCGACGGCGGCGACGAGCTCTTCGCCGGCTACCCCGACCGCTACGGCGTCCACCTCTGGGAGGAGCGGGTGCGGCGGTGGCTGCCGCGCGGCGTGCGCCGCGCGCTCCTGCCGCCTCTGGCGCGCCGCTGGCCGCGGTCGCCCCGGCTGCCGCGGCCGCTGCGCGCCGGCAGCGTCCTCGCCAACCTCGCGGTGGACGCCGAGCGCGCCTACTTCCAGGACCGCGCGCTGGTGCCGGCGCACGTCGCCGGGCGGCTCTTCGGCGAGGAGCTGGCGGCGCGGCGGCGGCGCTTCGACCCCTTCGCCGCGCTCGAGCCGCACCTGGCGCGCGCGCCGCGCCACGACCCCCTGGCGCGCGCCCTCTACCTCGACTTCAAGACCTGGCTCGCCGACGACTGCCTGGTCAAGGTGGACCGGATGAGCATGGCGCACGGGCTCGAGGTGCGCTGCCCGCTGCTCGACCAGGAGGTGGTGGAGCTGGCGGCGCGGGTGCCGTCGGAGCTCAAGCTGGCCGGCGGCGCCACCAAGCGGCTGCTGCGCGCGGTCGCGGCGCGGCGCCTGCCGGCGCAGATCATGGCGCGCCCGAAGCGCGGTTTCGCGCCGCCGGTCTCGCGTTGGCTGGCCGGGGAGCTCCACGGGCACGCCCGCGAGCTGCTGCTCGGCGGCGGCGCCTGGACGGGCGGCCTGCTCGTCCCGCGCGAGGTGTCGCGCCTGCTCGACCGCCACCGCGCGGGCCGGGCCGAGGCGGGATGGGCGCTCTGGACGCTGCTGATGCTCGAGGTCTGGGGCCGCGAGGTGGCGCGGGCCGGCGCCGAGGTCGATGAGCGGGAGGAGGTGGCGCGTGCCGCGGCCTCCTGAGGCGAAGACCCGCCTGCTGGTCTTCACCACGGTCTTCCCGAGCGCCGCGCGGCCGGTGCACGGCGTCTTCGTGCGCGCCCGCACGCTGGGGCTGCCGCCGGAGATCGAGGTGCGTGTCGTCGCGCCGACGCCCTGGTTCCCCTTCGCCCACCGCCTGCGTCCCGGCTGGCGCCCGGCGGCGCCGCGGCGGGAGGTGCAGGACGGGCTCGAGGTCGAGCACCCGCGGTTCCTCTCGCTGCCCGGCGTCGGCAAGTGTCTCGACGGTCTCTTCCTCTTCCTTTCCACCGCGGCGACTCTGCGACGGCTCCACCGCACGTTCGCCTTCGACGCCATCGACGCGCACTTCACCTACCCGGACGGCTTCGCCGCCGTCCTCCACGGGCGCCTCTTCGGGGTGCCGGTGCTGATCACCGAGCGCGGCACCCTGGCGCTGCTCACCGCCTACCGCCTGCGGCGGCCGCAGGCGGCATGGGCGCTGCGCCGCGCCGACCGGGTGATCGCGGTCTCGCCGTCGCTGGCGCGGATCGCGGCCGGGCTGGGGCTGGCGCCGGAGCGGGTGCGGGTGATCGCCAACGGCGTCGACGCCGAGCTCTTCCGCCCGCTCGACCGCGCGGAGGCGCGCCGGGCGCTGGGGCTGGACCCCGACGGCCGCTACGTCCTCGCCGTGGGGACACTGGCGGAGCGCAAGGGGATCGACCTGCTGATCGCGGCGGTCGCCGACCTCGCGCCGCGCTTCCCGGGGCTGCGGCTGCTCCTCGTCGGCGGCGCCGGCGCCGAGGGCTACGTGGGCGACCGACTGCGCCGGCAGGCCGAGGCGCTCGGCGTCGCCGACCGCGTCGTCTTCGCCGGTCCGCGCCCGCGCGCCGAGCTGCCGCTCTGGTACTCCGCCGCCGATCTCCTGGCGCTGCCGAGCGCGCTCGAGGGGTCGCCCAACGTCGCGCTCGAGGCGCTCGCCTGCGGCACCCCCGTGGCGGCCACCGCCACCGGCGACCTGCCCGAGCTGCTCGCCGACGCCGCCCGCGGCGTGCTGATCGAGCGGCGCGACGCCGCGGCCGTCACC
>DASUNQ010000076.1:0-11168 GCA_036277075.1 Thermoanaerobaculia bacterium | reverse complement strand
CGCCGCCGGCGCCCGCTGCCCGGCAGCGGCGCCCTGCGCTGGGCCTGGCCGCTGCTGGCCGCGCTCCTCCTCGGCGCCGCCGGCGGGGTCGTCTTCGCCGCCGCCATCCACGTGCCGCGCGTCGAATCGGTGGTGGACTTCACGCCGGGCCTCGTCACCCAGCTCCTCGACCGCCACGGCAAGGTCTTCACCACCTTCGCGCGCGAGCGCCGGGTCATGCTGCGCGAGGAGGAGATCCCGAAGGTCCTCGCCCAGGCGGTGCTCGCCTCCGAAGACAGCAACTTCTTCCGCCACGGCGGTGTCGACGCGTTCGGCGTGGCGCGCGCCGCCCTCGCCGACCTGCGCGCCGGCGAGGTCGTCGAGGGAGCCTCGACGATCACCATGCAGCTGGCGCGCAGCCTGTTCCTGTCGCGCGAGCAGGTCTGGCGGCGGAAGATCGAGGAGGCGTTCCTCGCCGTCGAGCTGGAGAAGTCCTTCAGCAAGCAGCAGATCTTGACGATGTATCTCAACCTGATGAACTTCGGCCACGGCAACTACGGCGCCGAGGCCGCCTCGCGCTACTACTTCGCCAAGCCGGCGGCGCAGCTCACCCTGGCCGAGGCCGCGACCCTCGCCGGCATCCTCCCGGCGCCGAGCCGCTACAGCCCCTACCGCCGCCCCGAGGTCGTGCTCCGACAGCGCCAGCGGGTCCTGCGGCGGATGCTCGCCGAGGGCATGATCTCCCGCGCCGCCCACGACCGCGCCGCCGCGCGGCCGCTCCTCGTCTCGCGCCAGCAGCCGCAGCGGGCGTTCGCGCCCTACTACGCCGAGGACGTCCGCAAGTACCTGGAGGCGACCTACGGCGCCGACGCGCTCTACGAGGGCGGGCTCCAGGTGCAGACCACCATCGACCCCGCGATCCAGGCGTCGGCGGAGAAGGCGGTGCGCGAGGGCCTCGCGCGGCTCGACCACCGCCGCGGCTGGCGCGGCGCGGTCGCCGAGCTCGAGGGGGATCCGGCGAAGCGGACGCTCCCGACGTGGAGCGGCGGCGAGCCGGCGCTCGGCCGCTGGCACCAGGGGATCGTGCTGGAGTCGGGAACGCGCACCGCGACCGTGCGCATCGACGCCGGCACCTACACCCTGGAGCCGGCGGGCTTTCGCTGGACCGGCCGGACGCGCCCCAGCTCGGTGGTGAAGGCGGGGGACGTCGCCTGGTTCCGCCTCGAGGTGCCGACGGAGAAGGGCAAGCCCAAGGAAGGGGCGGAGCCGCGCCTCTATCTCGAGCAGGAGCCGCGCATGGAGGCGGCGGCGGTGGTCCTCGAGCACGCGAGCGGCGCCGTGCGCGCCATGGTGGGCGGCTGGGACTTCGAGCGCAACAAGTTCAACCGCGTCAGCCAGGCCAAGCGCCAGACCGGCTCGGCCTTCAAGGTCTTCGTCTACGGCGCCGCCCTGGAGAACGGCTGGACGCCGGCCGACACGATCCTGGACGCGCCGACGGTCTTCATCGGCGCCGACGGCCGGCTCTCCTACCGGCCGCAGAACTACTACCGGAAGTACTACGGCATCGTGACGCTGCGGCGGGCGCTCGAGCTGTCGCTGAACGTCTCGGCGGTCAAGCTCCTCGACCTGGTCGGCGTGCGGCGGGTCATCGACTTCGCCCGCCGCTGCGGCGTCGACCAGCCGCTCCCCCCCTACCCCAGCCTCGCGCTCGGCACCGCGGACCTCACGCCGCTGCGCTTCGCCGCCGCCTACGCCGCGCTCGCCAACCAGGGGACCTGGATCGAGCCCTACATGATCCGCCGCATCTCCGGCCCCGAGGGGCAGGTGCTCGAGCAGCACGTGCCCAACACCCGCACCGCGACCGATCCGGCCGTCGCCTACGTCCTCACCCACATGCTCGAGGGCGTCGTCGACCACGGCACGGCGACGCCGGTCAAGCACCTGCCGATCGACATCGCGGGCAAGACCGGGACGACGGACGACTTCTCCGACGCCTGGTTCGTCGGCTACACGCCCCGCTACACGATCCTGACCTGGATCGGCTACGACGTGAAGAAGTCGCTCGGCGGCGGCATGAGCGGCACGGTGGCGGCGCTGCCGATGTGGCGCGGGATCGTCGAGGACGGGCTCGCCACCGGCTGGCTGACGAAGAACGAGCGGTTCCCGGTGCCGGCGGGGGTGACGACGCGCGACGTCGAGTACTACTCCGGCCTGCTGACGGCGGCGGGCGCCAACCGCACGCAGAAGGAGGCCTTCCTCGCCGGCACCGAGCCGCAGCGCGAGCACGGTCCGCAGTGGAACTCCATCCTCAATCTCCCCTGGTACCAGCAGAAGGCGTTCTACCTGCCGAAGGAGGGAGAGGAGATGCAGCCGGCGCCGGAGGGGCCGGGAGCGCCGGCGGCGGGGGGGCCGGAGTCGGAGGGCGCGGCGAGCGCCGAGGGTGCGGTCGAGGAGGGGGAGACGGTGCCGCCGGTCGGCGGCGAGGAGCCGCCGGCGGACCAGGCGGCGCCGCCCGACGAGCCGCCGCCGCCGCGCTAGCTCTTGGTGGCGATCAGCGCGTAGTCCTGGTGGCCGAACAGCAGCTCGTCGAGGCGGTCGCGGAGGCGGTTGACGCGGTCGGCGAGCTCGTGCAGTTCCCGTGGAAGCGATGACAGGTCGATTTCGGGCAGGCGGTCCTTGTCGGGGAAGGGGCGGAGCTCGAGGCGCTCGACTTCGGCGAAGCCGGCCTGGCGGAGGAGGAGCTCCAGCGCTTCGGGGTGGACGGGGCGCACGTGCGTGGGGTCGAGCCAGAAGTTGCGGGCCGCGACGACCAGGGAGAGCGGGTTGGGGGTCTCGAGGATCAGGACCCCGCCTGGGCGGAGCGCGCGCCACGCGAGGCGGACGAGGCGGTCGAGCACCGGGGGCGGCAGGTGCTCGACGACGTGGAAGGAGACGGCCGCCCCGAGGCTCTCCTCCTTCACCCCGGCGAGCGCGTCGAAGAGGTCGGCCGCCTCGGCGTCGAGGCCGCGCTCGCGGCAGAGGGCGACCATCCGCTCGCTCGAATCCACGCCCCGCGCCGCCACGCCGCGCTCGCGCAGCAGCGCCAGCGCCTCGCCGCGCCCGCAGCCCAGGTCCAGCACCGGCGCCTTCCCTTCGAGGTACGGCAGGTAGCGGGCGATCCGCTCGGCGATCTCCTCCTCCGTACCCCGGTAACGCCGCTCCAGCTCGAAATAACCGTGCTCCTCGCGCGCCCGGCCCAGGGTCTCCGCCGACGGCGCGCCCCCCTCGAGCGCCGCCAGCGCCGCTCCCAGGCTCCCCAGGAGGTCGCGCGCGTCGCGCCGGTAGCCGTCCAGCTTCTGGTCGACGCGCGCGAAGAGCGCGTCGTTGTGGCGCATGATCTCGGCCAGCCCTTCGGCGAGCGTCCCTTCGAGCGGCAGCAGCCGCGCGTCGTGCCAGCTCTCGACCGCCTTGGCGCGCTCGAGGTGGTCGAGCAGGATGAGGTTGAAGACCCGCTGCCGCTCCCAGAGGTCGTTCTGCGGCACCTTGACGAGCGGGCGGACCAGCCGCTTCCAGCCGACGAGGAGTCGGCCGAAGAGGCCGCGGTGGCTGCGGATGGGGAACTCGCGGTCCCCCCGCCACAGCCACCGCCAGGATTCGATGTCGCGGGTGGGCTCGGTGAGGAAGTCGTCCAGCTTCGCCTCGCGGCCGCCGCCGCGGCCGCGAGTGGGATCGTCGCTCACTCCGCCCGCACGACGGTGACGGTGACCTCGGCGACGACGTCGTGGTGGAGCTCGACGCGCACCGGGTGATCGCCGAGCGTCTTGATGCCCCCTTCGAGGTCGATGCGGCGGCGGTCCACCTCGATCCCCTGCGCGGCGAGGAGATCGGCCACCTCGCTCGCGGTCACCGAGCCGTACAGCGTGTCGGTCTCCCCCACCCGCTTGGGCACGGTGAGCCGCAGGCCCGCCATCCGGGCCGCCACCGCGGCGGCCTCGTCGCGCTCGCGCTGGTGGCGGGCGTCGATCTTGTGCCGCTGCTGCTCGAAGTAGGCGCTGTTGGCCTTCGTCGCCTCCAGCGCCAGCCCCTGCGGGATGAGGTAGTTGCGGGCGTAGCCCGGTTTCACCTCCACCACCTCGCCGCGGCGGCCGAGATGGCGCTGGTCGCTCATCAGGATGACTCGCATCTCCCCCTCCTAGTCCGTGGCGAAGGGGATCAGCGCCAGGTGGCGCGCCCGCTTGATGCCCTGCTGCAGCAGCCGCTGGTGCCGCGCGCAGGTGCCGGAGATGCGCCGGGGCAGGATCTTCGAGCGTTCCGGAATGAACTGCTGCAGGAGCTTCACGTCCTTGTAGTCGACGTAGTCGATCTTGTCGGCGCAGAACTTACAGACCTTGCGCCGGCGGTAGAAGACCTTCTTTCCCTTGGCTCCCTTGGCCCCCTTGGCGGCCCCCCGCCCCGCCCCGCGGCCTCCGCTCCTCGGCGGCATCGCTCACTCCTCCCTTCCGGAGCGGCCGCCCTCGGCCGCCCTCTCGCCGGCGACGGCCGGGGTCCCTTCGCCGATCGGCTCGGGGAGCTGCGGCCTGCCGGCGCGCTTGAGGTCCAGGTCGGTGCGCACCGACAGGTAGCGCAGGACCTTGTCGTTCTGGTTCATGCGGTGCTCGACGTCGGCGAGCGTCCGCGTGCCGTCCTCGCTGGAGAGGTAGAGGACGACGTACTTGCCTTCGGTGAGCTTGTGGATCGGGAAGGCCAGCTTGCGCCGGCCCCAGCTCTCCTCGCGGGCGATGACGAGGCCGCCGCCGGTGAGCATCTGCTTGTACTCCCCGGTCAGCTCGACGACCTCTTCGTCGGAGACACGGGGATCGACGACGAACACCAACTCGTAGGTACGCATGGAGCTCTTAGGCACCTCCCTATGGCCTGGCAGCCCCGCTGCGTGCTGGCGCGGAGCAGAGAGGAACGGGATGCGGTCCGGCGCGCCGCCGGTCCGCGGGCGAATGAACGGCGCATTGTACACGATCCGTCGGAAGCTAGCCGTTGAAGCGGCTCATCGCGAGCTCGGCCCCCTCGCGCGCCCAGGCCTCGCAGGCGTCGGCCGCGCGCGCCACCATGGCCTCCGCGGCCTCGCGCTCCTCCGGCGCGAAGGGAGAGAGCACGAAGTCGACGATCTCTTCCCCCCCCGGCGGCCCGTCCGGGCCGGCGACGCCGCAGCGCAAGCGGGCCACCTGATCGGTCTGCAGGCTCTCGAGCACCGATTCCATGCCGCGGTGGCCGGCGGGGCTGCCGGCGCGGCGGAGGCGTAGCCGCCCGAGAGAGAGGTTGACCTCGTCGTAGACCACCAGGAGCTCCGTCGGCTCGAGCCCCCAGCGCTCCACCAGGCAGCGGGCGGCGTAGCCGCTGCGGTTCATGTAGGTCTGCGGCCGGGCGAGGGCGAGCTCGGCGTCCGGGACGACGAGGGCGTTGCACTCCAGGCGCTCGGCGGGCGCCCCGCGCCGCCGCGCCAGCTCCGCGACGACCCGGAAACCGACGTTGTGCCGGGTGTCGCGGTAGCGCTCCCCCGGGTTGCCGAGGCCAAGAACGAGCTTGAGCGTCCTAGGCTTCCTCTTCCGGCTTCCCGCCCTTCTTGATGACCTCGGGCTCCGCCGGCTCGGCCGCCTCCGCCACCTCCTCGACCGGCTTCTCCTCGATGCGGGCGTGCGACACCGAGACGATCACCCGTGCGGGGTCCTCGAGGAGAGTCACCCCGGACGGCACGTCGAGCTGCCGGGCCTCGACGTGCTGGCCGATGTGCAGCGGCGAGACGTCGAGGTCGATGTGGCTGGGGATGTCGCCGGGGAGGCACTCGACGTGCAGCGAGCGCGTCACGAAGTCGAGCACGCCCCCTTCGTTCTTGACGCCGTAGGGGACGCCGGTGACCTCGACGTGGACCTCTACCCGCACCTTCTGCGACATCTCGATGCGCTGGAAGTCGATGTGCACGATGTGCCGCTGCAGCGGGTCGATCTGCAGGTCGCGGATCATCGCGTGCCGCTCCTTGCCGGATTCCCCCAGCTTGAGCAGGAAGACGGCGTTCTCGCTGCCCGCCTTCTTGAGCAGGTCGAGAACGGTCTTGCGGTCCACCTCGAGCGGCACCGACTCGCGGCCGCCGCCGTAGAGCACCGCCGGGATGAGGCCGCGGGAGCGCAGCTGCCGATTCTGGTTCTTGCCCTTGGTCTCGCGCTTCTGGACTTCGAGAGTCATTTCGCTCATGGCTTCCTCGCCTTCGGATTCGGATTCGGAGTCTTCGGAGTCATTCGGACCGGCCGCCCGCCTAGACGAAGAGCGAGCTGACCGAGCTGTTCTCGTGGATGCGCCGGATCGCCTCCCCGAGCAGCGGCGCGACCGACAGCGGCCGCAGCTTGCTCGAGCGGGAGAGCTTCTCCTCCAGCGGGGTGGTGTTGGTGATCAGCACGGCCTCGACGGGCGAGGCCTCGATGCGGGCCAGCGCCGGCCCCGAGAGGATGCCGTGCACGCCGGCGGCCAGCACGCGCTGGGCGCCTTCGCGCTTGAGCGCGTCCACCGTCTTGGTCAGGGTGCCGGCGGTGTCGATGATGTCGTCGACCACCAGGCAGTTGCAGCCGTCGACCTCGCCGATGACCCGCAGCACCTCCGCCTCGTTGGGCGCCGTGCGCCGCTTGTCGACGATCGCCAGGCCGACCTCCAGGCGCTTGGCGATGGCGCGGGCGCGCTCGACGCCGCCGGTGTCGGGCGAGACGATGACCAGGCTCGGCACCTCCATGTCGCGCACCGCCTCGAGCAGCACGGGCGCGGCGAAGAGGTGATCCACCGGCACGTCGAAGAAGCCCTGGATCTGGTCGGCGTGGAGGTCCATGGTGAGCACGCGGTCGGCGCCGGCCTTGGAGATCAGGTCCGCCACCAGCTTGGCGGTGATCGGCACCCGCGGGCGGTCCTTCTTGTCCTGGCGCGCGTAGCCGTAGTACGGGATGACCGCGGTGATGCGCGAGGCCGAGGAGCGCTTGAACGTGTCGAGCAGGATCAGCAGCTCCATCAGGTTCTCGTTGACCGGCGCGGACGTCGGCTGCACGACGAAGACGTCGGAGCCGCGCACGTTCTCGTCGATCTGGCAGAAGGTCTCGCCGTCCGAGAACTTGTAGCCGACGACGTTGCCCGCCTCGATGTTGAGGTATTCGCAGATCTCCTGCACCAGGGCCGGGTGGCCGCGCCCCCCGAAGATCTTCAGCTCGCCAGGCATGGTCCCTCAGGTTGGTTGGGGCGGGAGGATTCGAACCTCCGGTGCCAGATCCAAAGTCTGGTGCCTTACCACTTGGCGACGCCCCAGTCTCGGCCGTGCCGCAATGGTCGCCGGGGTCGGCCGCCCTCGCCGCCGATGATACGGGCTTACGTGATCGTCCAGAAAGAGTCGCGGAGATGCAGCTCCTGGATCTCCTCCAGGCTCTTCTCGGGCGGCGGCTGCAGGGCGGCCGGCGGCGCCTCCGCCGGCTCCTCGTCGCCGCGTCGTTGCACCCCTTCGGCAGGGCGCTCCCCGCGCTCCGCCAACACCCTCTCGTACTCGCCCAGCACCCGCGTCTCGATGACCCGCCGCGTCTCGTTGTTCAAGGGGTGCGCCACGTCCTTGAATTCGCCGTTCTTCTTCTTGCGGCTGGGCATGCTGATGAAGAGGCCGTCCCGGCCCTGGATGATCTTGATGTCGTTGACCATGAAGCAGTGGTCGAACACCACCGACACGAACGCCTTGAGCTTGTCCTCGTGGACCGGAAACACCTTGACCTCGGTGATCTCCATCGCCTCGTCCCCTCCGCCGTTGCTGACGGTGCTCTCGGCTGACGCGCCGGGTTTGCGACGCATTATATACACGGCCGCTCGCGGGAGGCCGCCCATCGTACGGGAAGACGGGGAGGGGCTGTCAATGTGCCGGCCGGCAGTCGCCGGGGCGAAAGCCTTGGGGCGGGGCGAGCGGCGCCGGCGGCTCGGCGAGCGGCTCGGCGACGACCAGCCGCCAGCGCACCTGCGCGCCCTGCCGGCGGTCGGACAGGATGGCCCAACCCTCGCGCCGCACCCACCAGTAGGCCGGCTCCTCCCCCTCCCAGACCGTCCAGCTCGCCACCTGCCCGCCCTGGAGAGTGGCCGTCCAGCGGCGTCGCGCGGCGTCCTCGAAGACGACCTCGCGGCCGCTCTGGCGCGGCGGTGCCGCCGGCTCGCCCGGCACCCGCTCGAGCAGCAGCGCCGGCAGCGACAGCAGCGGGAAAGGCCCGAGCGGCAGCCCCGAGATGTCGAAGCGCCCCTCGAACCGGCAGTAGGCGCGGCCGCGGTGATCGAGGAAGAGGCCGCGCGTCCCCTGCACGTCGAGGGTCCAGAGGGCGCGGCCGACCGGGTCGACGGCGCGCACCTGGTAGCGCTGGGGCGAAGCGAGCAGCAGGCTGAGCCGGAAGTTCCCCTCCCCCTGGGCGCCGGAGTAGCTGACGCGGAAGAGCCGTTGCGAGCCGAGCGCGGCGGCGGGGATCTCCCACGGCGCCGCGTCCGGGTGCTGCGCGGGGGCGAGCCCGCCCCCGGCGCAGCCGGCGAGGAGCAGCGGAGCGACGAGCGCGCGGAGCGGTCTCAGGGGCGGGCGGTTTCGAGCCCGCGCAGCTTCTCGCGGACCTTCTCGGCGTTCTCGTCGTCGAGCGCCAGCGCCCGGCGGTAGACCTGGAGCGCGTCCTCGGCCCGCCCGAGGGCGCGGTAGGTGTCGCCGAGGTGCTCGTAGATCGTCGCGTCGCCGGGCTCGAGGCGCGCCGCCCGCTGCAGGAAGGCGAGCGCCTCCCGGTACTGGCCGAGCTGGAAGTGCGCCCAGCCCAGCGAGTCGACGTAGGCGCCGTTGTCCGGCTCGAGCGCTACCGCTTGGCGGACGAGGGCCAGCGCCTCCTCCAACCGCTCCCCCTTCTCCGCCAGCATGTACCCCAGGTAGTTGAGCGCCGGGTGGAAGCCGGGCTCGAGCTCGAGCGCGCGGCGGAAGGCCGTCTCGGCCGCCGCCCGCTCCCCTTCCCGCTCCCGCGCGGCGCCGAGCAGGAAGGCCACCGGGGCGGTCGGGGTCTGGCGCGCGAGGAGCCGTTCGAGCGGCGCGATCGAGTCGTCGTAGCGCTCCAGCCGGTGGTATGCCTGGACCGCCGCCAGCACCTGCTGCGGCTTCTCGGAAGTGGCGAGACGGGTGAGGAGAGCGTCCCCTTCCGCGCCGCGGCCGGTGCGCACCAGCAGCTCGCCGCGCTTGGCGGAGAGGTCCCCTTCCGCCTCGGCGCCGCCGTCGGCCCCCTCGACGAGCGCCAGGGCCTCGGCGTAGCTCTCCAGCTCGGTGAGCGCCTCGAGGCGCAGCGCCAGGGCGGCCTGGCGGACCTGCGGCTCGGCGGCTCCGGCGAGCTCGGCCGCGGCCGCCGCCGCCTCGGCCCACTGCTCCCCTTCGACCCGCACGCGCACGATCTCGAGCGCCGCCTCCTCCGCCTCCTTCGTCTTGCCCTGCGCCGCGAGGTCGCGGCGCAGCGTCTCCATGACCTCGGCCCCCTCCGCCGCGCGCCCGTCGCGCACCAGCAGGCGCGCGGCCATGCCGGCGAGCGCCAGGTTCGCGGGGTCGTCGCGGCGCAGCCGCGCGATGAGCTCGCCGGCCTCCTGGTTGCGCCCCTGCGCCGCCAGGACCAGGGCCTTGAGCAGCGCCGGCTGGCGCTCGTCCGGGTGGCGGGCGAGGACCGCGTCCGCCGCGGCCAACGCCCCCTCCAGGTCGCCGGCGCGGTACAGCGCCGAGCCGATCTGCCGCTGCAGGCGTGCGTCGCCGCGCTGCGCTTCGGGGGCCGCCCGCAATGTGTCGAGGGCCGCCGCGTGCTCGCCGCGCTCACCCAGGAGGTCCGCCAGCGTCAGGCGGGCTTCGAGCGCCGCCGGATCCCGCGCCAGGACGTCCCCGAGCACCTCCTCGGCTTCGGCGGCCTTCCCGGCCTTGAGCAGCGCCTCGACGAGGAACGTGCCGACGGCCCGGTTCTCCGGCGAGAGCGCCGCGACGCGGCGGAAATCCTCCGCCGCGGCGGCGGCGTCGCCGCGCTCGAGCCGCAGCCGGCCGAGCGCGAAGAGCGCCTGGGCGTCCTCGGGGTCGAGGCGGGTGAGGGTCTCGAGCACCTCCTGGAGAGCGGCGGGGGCGTCCGGGCTGCTCGCCGCGAGGTCGAGGTACACCTCGGCCGCGGTGCGTAGGACGTCCAGGTCCTCGGGCGCGAGGGCCCGCGCCCGCGCCACCTCGCGGGCGGCCTCGGTCAAGCGCTCCGCCGCGCCCGCTCCGCGCGCGACCTGCGCCACGCGCGCCAGCAGCCGCGCGCGCTCGACGTGGATGAAGGGGTCGTGCGGGTCGAGCTTCTCGGCGGCGGCGAAGGCGGCGAGGGCTCCCTCGTAGTCGCCCTCGCCGTCGAGCGCCTTGGCCACCGCGAAGTGATACGCGGCGCCCGGCTTGTCCGGGAGGGCCGAGGCCACCGCCGCTTCGTCGGGACGGGCGGCCGCCTGACCGGCGGCCTGGGGGGCGAGCGCGGGCGCGAAGAGCAGGAGGAGGCAGAGCACACAGACCCGCTTCACCCGTCCAGGATAGCGCGCGCGGCGGCGCTTGCCAAGGCGAGGACGCCGCCCGTATAATCCCGCGCCACCGCCTAAGTCACTGGCCTCCAATGGCTTATGGCCACACGATGAACAAGCTCGGTCAGCTCCTGGTCACCCGCGGCTGGATCACCGTCCAGCAGCTCACGCGCGGCCTCAAGAATCAGCAGGTCGTGGGGGGCCGGCTCGGCACCTGCCTGCTCGAGATGGACTCGCTCAGCGAGGATCTCCTGCTCAAGGGGCTCGCCGAGCAGCTCGGCGTGCCGGCGGCGGGCATCGACGACCTGCGCAGCGTCCCCGCGGACGCGCTGGCGACGCTGCCGCCCAAGGTGGCCCGCCGCTGCCGCGCCGTGCCGGTGCGCCTGGCGGGCGGGCGGCTCGACATCGCCATGCTCGAGCCGCACAACCTGACGGCGCAGGACGAGCTGGCCTTCGCCTCGGGCAAACGGGTGAAGGTCCACGTGCTGCACGAGGTGCGGATCGCCGAGGCGCTCGAGCGCTATTACGGCGAGGAGTCGCCGGACCGCTTCACCCATCTCCTGGAGCGGCTCAACCGGGCCCGCTACGTCGCGGGACGCGACGGGCAGCGCGCCGAGCCGCCG
>DASUNQ010000075.1:0-20764 GCA_036277075.1 Thermoanaerobaculia bacterium | reverse complement strand
CTGAAGTGACGACACCCCCGCCCGAGGCGCTCGCTGGGCTCGCGCAAGATCGTCGCAGGGGCTCCACCGACGGTTCCGGGGCCGGGAGGTCCCCGGAGCGCCGGGCGCTCCGACCGCTCCCCGTGGCAGTCCACCGTGCGAGGCGCCGGAGCCGAGAGCGTGTGTGCTGGCAATGTGCCTTTGAAGCAGCACGCGAAGCGCGGTCGTCAAGGAGCGCCCGGCGCGGAGGGGAGCCTCCCGGCCCCCACACCGGATCGCCGAGCCACGCGCGGGTGGGCGGAGGGGGCAGCTAGCCGCCGAGAGCTCGGCGGATCTTCGCGGCGACTTCCTGCTTCTGTTCTTCACTTTCGTAGGGCGCCCGCTTCCACACGAGCTTCTGGGAGAAGAGCCCGTCGCCCTTCCAGCGGGGGACGACGTGGACGTGCAGGTGGGGGACGCTCTGGCTGATCTTGACGTTGATGGCGATGAAGACGCCTTCCGCCTCGAGTCCGGCCTCCACGGCGCGCGCGAGACGCTGGACCGCGGCGAAGAGCGGGCCGACCTCCTGCGGCGCCAGCTCCGCGAGCGTCTCGACGTGCCGGCGGGGGACGACGAGACAGTGGCCGTGGAGCAGCGGCTTGTGGTCGAGGAAAGCGACGTGGCCCTCGTCTGCGAGCACCACCGCCGCCTCCCGCTCGCCGCGCACCACCTCGCAGAAGACGCAGGGCTTCACCGCGGCATTCGTTTTCTAGCGCAGGATCTCGGCTTCGTAGCCCTGCTCGCGGAGGGTGCGGTGCAGAGCCTGGACGTGCTCCTCGTTGCGGGTCTCCAGGGTCACCTCGATCTCCGCCTCCCAGAAGCCGGTGTGCTTGAAGACGCGGTCGTGGGTGATCCGCATCACGTTGCCGCCGCCGCCGGCGATCACCTGGAGCAGATCGGCGAGCGCTCCCGGCCGGTCGGGGACGCCGGTGCGGAAGCGGACGAGGCGGTGGCTCTGGACGAGCGTGAGGTCGATGATCCTCTCCAGGAGCTGGACGTCGATGTTGCCGCCGGAGAGGACGACCGCCACCCGCCGCCCGGTGAGGTCCGGCAGCCGTCCGGCGGCGAGCGCCGCGACCGCCGCGGCCGCGGCGCCTTCCGCCAGCGTCTTGCAGCCTTCGAGGAGGCGGAAGATGGCGGCGCGGATCTCCTCCTCCGAGACCGTCACGACGTCGTCCACGTAGCGGCGGATGTGCGCGAAGGTGAGCTCGCCCGGGCGCTTGACGGCGATGCCGTCGGCGACGGACCGGCGGGTGGCGCGCTCGACGATCGTCCCGCCGCGGAAGCTCTCGGCCGCGGCCGGCGCCGCCTCGGTGACGACGCCGTAGACCCGCACCTCCGGCCGCAGGCTCTTGACCGCCGTGGCGATGCCGGAGATGAGCCCGCCGCCGCCGATCGGCACCACGACCGCGCCGAGGTCGGGAACCTGCTCGACGAGCTCGAGCCCGATCGTGCCCTGGCCGGCGATCACGCGCGGGTCCTCGAAGGGATGGATGAAGGCGAGCCCTTCCTCCTGCGCCCGCCGGCAGGCCTCGGCGTAGGCCTCCTCGAAGGTCTCGCCGTGGAGGACGGCGCGGGCGCCGAGCCGCTCGGTGTTCGCCACCTTGACCAGCGGCGCGGTGAGCGGCATCACGACCGTCGCCGGCGCGCCGGTCTCGCGGCCGGCGAAGGCCACGCCCTGGGCGTGGTTGCCGGCCGAGGCGGCGACGACGCCGCGGCGCAGGAGGTCGGGAGACAGCGAGCGGAGCTTGTTGACCGCCCCGCGCACCTTGAACGAGCCGGTGAGCTGGAGGTTCTCGTACTTGAGCCAGACGTCGAGCCCCAGGTCGTCGGCGAGCTGCCGCGAGGGCAGGCAGGGGGTCTCCCGCACCGTGCCGCGCAACCCCGCGCGCGCCGCCTCGATCTCCGGCAGGTCGATCATCGCCGCGGCCGGACCGGCTACTCGGTCTTCTCGGGCGCCGCCTCCGCCATCTTCAGGAACCAGCGGCCGTCGACCTTGACGAAATGGACGGGCTCGCCGTCGATGGTGCCGGTGGCGGTGTCGCCCGTGACCTTGAGGTCCTTGAGCTCGCCCTTCGGGATCTTCCCCATCGGCGAGTCGGCGGGCTTCTCGGAGTCCTTGAAGCTCTCCTTCATCAGGCCCATGATGTCGCTGATCAGCGCCACCTGATCGACGTCCGCGAAGAGCTTCTCGGCGTTCTTCGCCGGGTCGTCGCCCGGCGCGGGGTCGGGCGTGTTCTCCATCAGCTCGGTGATGCCGTGCTTGGTGAGCACCGCCTCGAGCTTCTTGGTGATCTTCGCCCCTTCCTCCTCCATCTTCTTCTTGTCGGCGGCCGCCTTCGCCTTCTGCTCGTCCGTCATGGACTCCTCGTCCTGGAAGGCCTCGGCCATGCCGCTGGCCATCTGGCTGCCCATCTGCGAGAAGGCGGTCATCATGGTCGCGGCGAGCACCATCATCATGCTCATCATGGCGCGGTCGGGGGGCGCGAGACTGGCGGCGACCTCGGCGAAGTCCTGCGTCTCCGCCGCGGCGGTGAGCCGCTCGACGAGCGCCTGCGGCGAGTCGGCGCCGAGCGGCACCGACGACTTGGCGGCCGCCTTCGCCGCGGCGGCGTGCGCAGCGACCGGCAGGATCAGCAGGACGGCGCAGAGGAGGAGCGCGACGGAACGGACGGACGGCGGGCACTGCCGCGGCTGGGGCATTCGGGCCTCCTTCGGAGATGAGCGGAGAGCTTACGACGCCGGCGCGAGCCCCGCCAGCTCCCCTTCGAGCGTCTCCCACTCGCCCATCAGGGCGTCGATCTCCGTGGAGAGGCGCTTCTGCTCCTGCTCGAGCTTGCGCACCCGGTCGCGCGGGGTGCGGTCGAAGAAGGCGGGGTCGCAGAAGAGCTCGTTGATCTCGTGGATGCGCGACTCGGCCTTCTCGACCGAGGCGGTCACCTGGTCGCGGCGGCGCGCCAGCTCGCGCTGCTTCTGCAGGCGCGCGCGGTCGTCGGGCCCGGCGCCGTCCCCCGCCGCGGCGGTGCGCGCCTTGCGTTGCGCGCGCTGCACCCGCCGCGCCTTCTGCAGCACGGCGTCGGCGTCGAGATGGTCGTCGCCGAGGCGCTCGAGGTACTCCTCGTAGCTGCCGCGGAAGTCCTGGATGCCGGCGGGGGTGATCTCGAGGATGCGGTTGGCAAGCTGCGAGACGAACCAGCGGTCGTGGGAGACGAAGACGAGCGTGCCGTCGTAGTCGCGCAGCCCGTCGACGAGCGCCTCGATCGCCTCGAGGTCGAGGTGGTTCGTCGGCTCGTCGAGGACGAGGACGTTCGGCCGCGTGATCGAGAGACGGCAGAAGATGAGGCGCGCCGCCTCGCCGCCGGAGAGGTTGCCGACGCTCTTCTTGGCCTCGTCGCCGGAGAAGAGGACGAGGCCGAGGTTGCCGCGGATGAAGCCGATCGGCTCCCCCGGCGCCGCCTCCCAGAGCCAGGCCTCGACCGACTGCTTCTTCCCCCCGAGCATCTCGCGATGGTCCTGGGCGAAGTAGCCGGGGTAGGTCTCGTAGCCCCACTCGACGCGGCCGGCGTCGGGCGGCGTCTCGCCGACCGCGATCTTGAGCAGCGTCGACTTGCCGATGCCGTTCGGGCCGATGATCGCCAGCCGGTCGCCGCGCTCGACGGTGAGCGAGACGCCGGAGAGCACCCGGTTGTCGCCGTAGGCCTTGTCGATCCCTGCGAGCGCCAGCGCCTGGCGCCCGCTCGGCCGCACCTGCTGGAGCTTGAAGGTCGGGTAGCGGCGGGAGCTCTGGGGCAGGCGCTCGATCGAGATGCGGTCGATGAGCTTGAGCTTGCTCTGCGCCTGCCGGGCCTTGGTCGCCTTGGCGCGGAAGCGGTCGACGAACGCCTGATGCGCGGCGATCTCCTTCTCGCGCTTCCCGATCTCCGCCTCTTTGCGCTCGCGCTCGGCGACCTTGGCGGCGGCGAAGGCGGTGTAGTTGCCGTGGTAGAGGGTCGCGGTCTCGTAGTCGACGTCGACGATGTGGGTGCAGACGTTGTCGAGGAAGCGGTGGTCGTGCGAGACGACGACCGCCATCCCCTTGTACTCGACGAGGAACTTCTCGAGCCAGCGGATCGAGAGGATGTCGAGGTGGTTGGTGGGCTCGTCGAGGAGGAGGGCGTCCGGCTCGGCGGCGAGGACCTGGGCCAGCAGGACGCGCAGCTTGAAGCCGCCCGAGAGGGTGGAGAGCGGGTCGCGGTGGACCGCGGTCGGGATGCCGAGTCCCTCGAGCACCTCGGCGGCGCGCGCCTCGAGGGTGTAGCCGTCGTGGCGCAGGATCAGGTCCTCGACCTCGGCGTAACGCTCGGCGTCGAAGTGCCCCGGGTCGGCCAGCAGCCGTTCCTTCTCGACCATCGCCTCCCAGACGAGATGGTTCCCCATCATCGCCACCTCGAGGATCGGCATCTCCTCGTAGCGAAAATGGTCTTGCTTGAGGACCCCGAGCTTGAGCCGCTTGGGGATCGACACCGTCCCCTCGGACGGCGGCTCCTCCCCCGAAAGGACGCGCAGCAGCGTCGACTTCCCCGACCCGTTCGCCCCCACGAGCCCGTAGCAGTTCCCGGGCGTGAGCTGCAGCGAGACCCCGCGGAAGAGGGTCTGCTGTCCGTACGACTTGGCGAGGTCCGAGACGGCGATCATGCGAGCCGGGCAGGATAGCATCCCGCGGAAGCGCGGCGATCCGCCGCGCCACCGCCTCGGCCACCACGCGGTTCCCGGTCGCGGTGAGATGGCCGTCGATGGGGTGGAAGAGCGGCGTGGCGGGGTCGCGCGCGGCGCGGGCAGCCAGGGCGGGGGTGGCGTCGACGACCTCGTACTCCCCGGCGGGGAGCACCTCGCGGAGCCGCTCGAGGCTGCGGGCCTGGAGCTTGCGGGTCAGGGGCGGGCCTTCGACGGCCGACTGGGTGGGGAGGACCACCACGACGAGCCGCGCGCCGGCGTCCTCGGCGCTCTCGGCGAGGCGCGCCACGATCGCTCCGGTCAGCTCCCACGCCTCGCCGAAACCGCGGTAGCGGAGCTTCTCGGCCACGGTCGTGTAGAGGCGCGAGCGGGCGGTCCACCCGCGCGCCGGCCGCGCCGCCGGGTCGCGCGGCACCGGGACGTTGGTCAGCACGAGCCGGCCGCTGGCGAGGCGCCGGAAGCGCGGCTTGCGGTAGCGGCCGTGCTCCACGTCGTCGTTGCGGAAGACGTTCGTCATGTACAGCCCGAGCAGCACGACGTCCGGGCGGAAGGCGAGGCCGCGGGTCTCGAGCATCAGGAGCTGCTGGTCGGTGCCGTACCCGGGCACGCCGAGGTTCACGACCTCCGCGCGCGGCAGCAGGCGTTCCAGGAGCGACGGCCAGGCCTCGGCGGCCTCCACGCCCTGGCCGAAGGTGAAGGAGTCCCCCACCGCCACCATCCGCAGTGTGCCGGGCGGCGGGCGCGGCGCGTACTCGCGGTCGGCGCGGAACCCCTGGGCGTTGACCCGCACGGCGACGTCGAACTCGCGGCTCGTCTGCCGCGTGCGCGCGCCGGGCACGAGGCTCCAGCCGAGGCGCGGGTGGTAGGCGAAGACGTCCGCCCCTTCGTCGCGCTCGCGCGGCGGCGGCGCGCCGACGCGCAGCAGCGCCTCGCCTGCCGCCAGCGCCAGCGCGGCGGAGAGCGCCGCCACGAGCGCGGCGAAGAGCCACTTCGCCCCCGCGCTCCGGCGCGGGCCTTCGGGAGCCCCCGCGCCCCTGGCCGCTCGGCTCTCGATCGTCTCTCTCGCCATCCTTCCGCCCGGCGCCTCCATGGCGCACGCTCGCAGCTTAGTACGCGTGAACCGGGTCCCGCTGCGCGGCCTGCGCTATCCTGCGCGCCCATGCCGGAGGAGAGTTCCGACGACGTCCTGACGCGCGCGGCCGGCGAGCCGCCGGCGGAGGAGGAGTTTCCCGAGGAGGTCGGGAGCGGTCTCCTGCGCTCCTTCCTCGGGCTCTTCGTCGTGCCGCTCCTCGTGGTGCTGCTCTGCGTCGCGGTGTTCATCGGCTTCGGCTGGATCGCCTACGACCGGCAGGCGACCTCCGATTACCTCGACGACCTCCAGTCCTGGTGGAAGCCGCGGCGGGTGCAGGCGGCCTACGAGCTGTCGAAGATCCTGGTCGCCGACCCGCGGGCGCTGGCCGAGGAGCCGGGGGCCGAGGCCGAGATGCGGCGGCTCTTCGTCGAGACGCGCGACCCGGAGATGCGGCAGTACCTGGCGCTCGTCCTCGGACGGACGCGGGACCCGGCGGCGGCGCCGCTGCTGATCTCCGCTCTCGACGACGCCGACGGCAAGACGCGCATCTACGCGATCTGGGCGCTCGGCGCGCTCGGGCACCCGTCGGCGCGGGAGCCGCTCGAGCGGGCGCTCCTCTCCGACGACGCCGGCGTGCGCAAGACCGCCGCTTTCGCGCTCGGCGAGCTGGGCGACCGCGCCGCGGTCCGCGCGCTCCTGCCGCGCCTCGACGACCCGGTCCCCGACGTGCGCTGGAACGCCGCCCTCGCCCTCGCCCGGCTGGGCAGCGACGCCGGCGTGCCGGTGCTCGAGGCGATGCTCGACCGGCGGCTGCTGGCGCAGGTGCCCGGGATCACCCCCGAGCAGCAGGAGGAGGCGATGGTCTCGGCGGTGCGCGCGCTCGCCGCGGTCGGGGGGCGCGGGGCCCTGCCGATCTTCGAGCGGCTGGCCGAAGAGGAGCCCAGCCTGAAGGTCCGGCAGGCCGCGATCGCGGCGCGCCAGGCGGCCGCGCGCGCGGGCCGCTGAGGGGTTGACACTCCCCCGGTGACCAGCCTCCGTGGCACGGTGATCGCGGCCGCGCTCTTGGCGACCGCCTGCGGGCGAGACGCCTCGCCGGAGCGCTTCCCGGGCGCGCCGGTGATTCTCATCTCGGTCGACACCCTGCGGGCGGACCGCCTTCCGGCCTACGGTTACCGCCAGGTCGAAACACCGAACATCGACGGGCTGCGGCGCGACTCGGTTCTCTTCGAGCGCGTCTACAGCCATTGCCCCATGACGCTTCCCTCGCACGTCTCGATGTTCACCGGGCTGCTGCCCACCGAGCACGGCGTGCGGAACAACATCGGCTATCGATTCGAAGGAGCGAGGTTCAGAACCCTCGCCGAGGAGCTGCGGGATCGAGGCTATGCGGCGGGCGCCGCGGTGTCGTCCTACGTTCTGCGCTCCGACACCGGGATCGATGACGGCTTCGAGTTCTACGAAGACTCCATTGCGGTCGCGACGGCGGGCGCGACCAGCGAGCACCAGCGCCCGGGCGGAGAGACGCTGAAACACGCCCTGGGATGGATCCTGCGGCACCGCGAGCGGCCTTTCTTCTTCTTCTTTCATCTCTACGAGCCACACGCCCCTTACGAGCCGCCCGAGCCGTTCAAGAGCCGCTACCCGGCCGCCTACGACGGGGAAATCGCCGCCGCGGATGCCATCGTCGGCGATCTGGTCCGGTCGCTCAAGGCTTCCGGGCTCTACGACCCCGCGATCATCATCCTCACGTCGGACCATGGCGAGGGCTTGTGGGACCACGGCGAAGACCAGCATGGGATCCTGCTGTATCGCGAGGCGCTGTGGGTTCCGCTGCTGGTCAAGCTGCCGGGCTCGCACCGGGCCGCTTCGATCAGCCGGCCCACGCCTCTGGCGCATCTGTTCGGCACGGTGCTGAGCCTGGTGGGAATCGCCGTGCCTTCGCACCCGCCTTCGTGGTTCGACGACGGAGGCGAAGCGCGTCCGATCTACTCCGAGACGCTCTATCCGCGCATTCACCTCGGCTGGAGCGAGCTGCGGTCCTTGATCGACGACCGCTATCAATACATCGAAGGGCCGAGTCCCGAGCTCTACGACCTGCAGCGCGATCCCGGCGAAGCCAGGAACCTGATCACGGTCGAGCGTCGAGCGGCGTCGCGGCTGCGCCGGGAAATGCAGTCCTACCCCGCCATGGCCGCGTCGCTCGGCGAGATCGACCCGGAGGACGCCGAGAAGCTGGCCGCCCTGGGATACGTGGGAACGCCGCGGGAGCGGGGGGCCGGGCCGCTGCCGAACCCGCGCGACGAGGTCGCGAACCTCGGTCGCATCAAGGCGGCCTTCCGCTTCGCGGACGAGCGCCGGTTGGATGAGGCGATCGCGGCATTGCGAAGTCTGCTGCAAGACAATCCGAAGCTCCTGGACGTGTGGTCGAAGTTGGGAGAGGTCCTGGTGGAGTCCGGCCGCTACGACGAGGCGATCGAGGCCTACCGGTCGGCAATCGCTCAAGCCGAGCGCTTCTCGCCGGATCTCGCGCTCGCCCTGGGCTTCGCCCATCTCAAGCGCGGCGAGGCCGCTCCGGCCGCGGCCCATGCCCGCCTCGCTCTCGCAACGAGCCCCCGCGAAGCGAACGAGCTCCTCGCCCGGGTCGCTCTCGAAGAGCGGCGCTTCGACGCGGCGGGGGAGCACGTGAGATCCGCCCTCCAGCACGGCGACCGCCAGCCGGCGACGTTGTTGTTGCTCGCCGACGTCCAGCGGACCGGCGGGCGGCTCGATGCGGCGCTGCGCACGGTCCAAGAGGCGGAGCGACGCGCGGAGGAGCTCGGTGTCCGGCGATTGCAGGGAGCGGACTATCTGCGCGGCGACCTCATGGCGCGCCTCGATCGGCCGGAGGAGGCGGCCGCCGCCTACCGGCGTGAGATCGCGAGCTTCCCGCAGAACCTCCAGGCCTACGCCAATCTGGCGGTCATCCTGATGATTCAGGGCAGGAGCGCCGAGGCGCACGAGCTGCTCGAGCAGATGGCGCGGAGCAATCCGCACCGCGGGACGTTTCTCCTGGCGGTGAAGACCCTGGCGGCGTTCGAGGACCACGACGGCGCCGCGCGCTGGCGTCAGCGCGCGGCGCGGTAAACCTAGAACCTCAAACCGACGGAGAGGCGGTAGGTACGGGGGAGCTGGTAAGCCTCCGCCGCGGTGGGCCGCCCGAAGTTGGGGCCCTTCTGCCAGTGCACGCCCTCCTGAGGCGCTTCGCCGGCCAGCGGGTTGAAGGGCAGACAGCGCTGGGTCGTGCCCGTCTGGAGACATGTCGTCTGACGGCGGGTGAGCACGGTCTTGTCGACGAAGTCCGGGTCTTGCACTCCCTGTTCGTTGAACAGGTTCAGGATGTCGCCCTCGAGGAAGAAGCGCACGCCGCGCAGCGGCGGCAGAAACCAGTTCACGCCCAGGTCGGTCGAGGTGATGTCGTCGAGGCTGAACGCGCCCCGGTCGCTGAAGAAGTAGTTCACCGAGGAAGGCGCGCTCACGTAGCCGGGGTTCACCACGCCGTTGGCGGGTCCCGTCGAGGTTCCTCGCCGCACGTCGATCAAGCTGACCGCCGAGTAGGCGAGCGCCGAGTGGTACCGCTCCAGCAGCGTCAGATTGAGGTCTCCCACCCGCGTCGGCAGGTCGTATTGCAGCCACACGTTGGCGCGGTGGCGCATGTCGGGACCGAGGTCGCCGACCGGGTTGTTCTGGTCGAAGTCCCGGTACTCGGGCTGGTTGATGAAGGGGTCGTTGTCCAGGCTCGTGGCGAAGCTCGGCGTCTCTCCTTCGACGTTGCCGCGCAGCTTGGACCAGGTGTAGTTGCCGCCGATCGCCAACCGTTTCAGGGGCCGGTAGCGGCCCTGGAGCTGGACCGCCTGGTACTCGCGGCTCAGGTTCGCGTCGCCGTTTTCGATCACCCCCTGGTCGAACTGATCGCCGTTCGGGTCCGTCGCCCTGCCGGTCAGCAGGTTCCGCCGTACGACGTAGAAATCCCCCCAGGTCCGGTCGATGTAATCGGCGCGCACGAAGCCGCCGCCCCCGAAGGCCAGGGCGTAGCCCAGGGTGTATTCATCCATGAACGGCGCCGCGAGCGGCCCGTCGAAGCGCAGAGTGACTCCAGGGATGTGGGCGCTGGTGAGAAGGTTGGGGTCCCGATTCGCGGTGCCGCCGACGGAGTTGAACCAGTTGAAGACCTGCCGGATGACCTGGTCGACCGGCAGGAGCTGCTCGCGCGGCGTTCCGCTCGGGTTGATCGTCGGACCCTTGTAATCCCAGTAGTAGGAGGCGTAGCGGCCCGCGGTGGCGGTGTTGTCGGCCGGCCCCTGGTCGACCTTCGAGACGTAGCGGCCGTAGGTGGCGCTGAAGTTGTGCTTACCGTCGGCGCGCAGGTCGTAGCGTGCCGCCAGGCGCGGGCTGAAGGCGCTGTCGTCGACCGTCTTGTTGCCGGCCTGATCGGTGCCGAACGACTCGTCGTAGCGAACGCCCACGTTGAAGCTCCAGTGGTCGTTCAGATCCCACTCGTCGTTGAGAAACCACGAGCGGGTGGCAAAGTCGGAAGTTCTCGACAGCGCGGGGACCGGGTCCCACTCGATCTCGCTGGAGTCCGGATCCACGCCGAAGAAGACGTCCTGTCCGAAATAGAAGAAGTTGCCGTGGATGCGCAGATCGCTGCCGGACTGGAAGTTGTTCTCGTTGCGCTTCTGATGGAACTCCTCGAAGCCGCCCACCAGGCTGTGGTTGCCGGTGGCCCGGGTGCTGAGGAAATAGGAGGCCTTTCCCAGCCAGCTCTCGTTGTTCCGCTCCTTGAACCCGCACGGCCTGCCGCAGAAGGTCGGCGACCACATCCGCTGGCCGGTGTTGGCGTCGAGAAGCAGCGTGCCCTCGATCAAGTCGCGGGTGTTGGCCCCGAGGGCGAACGCGTGCTCCATCTCGCTGTATTGGCCCTCCAGGAGGAGGCGATCCGTGAAGATGCCGTTGTAGTGGAGGGAACGGAGCTCCCGGAGGTCGTCGCGGAAGGACAGGCTGCGCAGGTCGACGACGCGGCCGGAGGTGACGAAGTTCTGCCGCTCCAGGTCGCTGTCGATGTAGGACGCGACGAGCGAGTGCTGGTTCGTGACCTGCCCGGTCAGCTTGCCCTCGATCCGGCGGTCGTCCCGCGTGGTGTCGTAAGGGATGCGGGTGTCGAACGTCTGGGCGCCGGTCTCGCGCTCTTCCGACCGCCCCGCCGCGAAAAACCAGAGGCGGTCGCGGAGGATGCGCCCGCCCAGGGTCGCTTCGTAGACGCTGTTGGTCTCGTCGATGGGGTCGAGCTGGCCGACGAAGTCGGACTTTTCCGTCCAGTCGTCGTTGGTCAACGAATCGCGAAACGACCCGGAGAACTCGTTGCCGCCGGACTTGGTCAAGGTGCTGACCACGCCCCCGCTGAACCGGCCGAACTCCGCCGAGATCCCGCCGGTGAGGATCGTCGTCTCCTGGACCGCGTCTTCGATGTAGAGCGGATTCGGCTGTCCGCGGACGTTCTCGTTCACCACCACGCCGTTCACCAGGAAGAGGCTCTCGAAGGACATCGACCCGGAGATCGTGATCTGGTCGTTCGGCCCCGCTTCCGTCACTCCCGGCGCGAGGGCCACGATGTCGTCGATCGTCCGGCCGGTGGGGAGCTGGTTGACGGTCTGGGCAGTGAAGCTCGTCGCGACCTCGGTCGTTTCGACCGCCGGCGGCGCCGCCGCCGTGACCGTGATCTCTTCGGCCAGGGTGGGGACTGTCATCTCGACGTCGGCACGGGTCGTCTGGCTGAGGTTGACGACGGCGGTCTTGTCGACTCTCTGCATGCCCTCGAGCTCGAAGCTCACCGTGTAGTCCCCGGGAGGCAGGGCGGGGAACTGGTAGCCGCCGGCGTCGCCGGTCGCGGCCGTTCGGCTCCCCTGCAGAGCGGGGGACGTGAGGGTGACCGTGACTCCCGGCAGCGGTTGGCCGTCGGACGTGACGGTGCCCACGAGGGTGCCCGTCGTCGACTGCGCGGCGAGGCCGGCCGCACACAGGGCCATGGCGATCAGGAGGACGCTTCGAAAGGCCAAGCGCATGAGCACCTCCGCCGGATGAAGCGATCGTTGATGTGGGCTGAAAGACCGCCGGGATCGTACCACGTCGACAAGGCCCGGAGGAGGGACGCGTGCGCTCCGCAACCGCCGGGCGGCGACCGTCGGAGGACCGCAGGATCCTCCCTTGGCTCCTGGTAAACTGGCTGCTGGTCCCGGAAGGCAGGGTGGATGAGGTGGATGAAATACCGAGTGCTGATTGAGCCGGACGAAGACGGCGTTTTCGTGGCCCAGGTGCCCTCTCTCCCGGGCTGCGTTGCGCAGGGGGTGACCCGCGCAGAGGCTTTGTCCAACGTGCGGGAGGCGATCGAGGCCTATCTCGAGAGCCTCAAGGCGCATGGCGAGCCGATTCCTCCACCGATCGAGGAAGAGGTCGTCGAAGTCGCGGTTTGAGCAGGCTCCCCAGTATCTCGGGTGCGGAGGCGATCCGCGCCTTCGAGCGTCTCGGATACAAGGTCGATTACCAGCGGGGGAGCCACGTGGTCCTTCGCCATCTTGAACCGCCTCACCGGCGCCTCGGGACGCTTTGTAGCGAGCGGGACGGCGCGCAGCTTGTGCGGCGCGCGAGGCAGCCGCGCGCGGGAGCCGCCGAGGGGTTGACACTCCCGACGCGTCCGCGTAGAAAGAGCCCCGCTTCGCAGACGCCGGTGGTACGCAGCGATCGCAGTACGCACGCCCGCAGACCTCGAAAGGGGCCACATGGCTGACGACGAGACGAGGGACGCCCCCGCGCCCGCCGACGAGCGCCCGGCCGCTCCGGCGCCCGGCGCCGAGCAGGAGCTGAGGGCGCCGGCGGGGGCGGGCTCTGAGCCCCCCTCCGCGGCGGCCAAGCCCGCTCCGGCCAAGCCGCACGCTCCGGCCGCGGCGGCGTCCGGTGCCGCGCCTCCCGCCGCCGACCGGGCGCCTCAGCCTCTCGCCAAGAAGCAGCCCACGCCTCCCGACCAGAGCGCCTTCGGCCCGCCCCGCGCGGCCGGCAAGGGAGCCAAGGTCGCCGCCGGCGAGGTCACGCGCCGCCAGTTCTCCTGGGCGGCCGTCGCCTGGGTCGGTTTCGCGGCGGCGATCGGTGGCTGCGTCTCGGCGATGACCCGCTTCATGTTCCCCAACGTCCTCTACGAGCCGCCGACGAACTTCAAGGTCGGCCGCCCGGACGACTTCCCGCCCGGCGTCGTCGACACCCGCTTCGTCGACCAGTACGGCGTCTGGGTGGTCAACGAGGGGGGGCGGATCTTCTCGCTCATCGCCATCTGCACCCACCTCGGCTGCCCCCCGGCCTGGCTCGCCACCCAGAACAAGTTCAAGTGCCCCTGCCACGGCAGCGGCTACTACAAGAGCGGCATCAACTTCGAGGGGCCGACGCCGCGGCCGCTCGAGCGGGCGCGCGTCTACATCAGCCCGGACGACGGCCAGATCGTCGTCGACAAGGCGCAGAAGTTCCAGTGGGAGATGGGGCAGTGGGAAGACCCCAACTCGTACATCTCGATCGCCTAGAAGTGGCTGATCGACGCGCTCCGACCAGCGAGGGTCCATGATCGGAAAGCTCGGCAAGGGCATCACCAAGTCGCAGATCTGGCGCTCGATCTTCCGCGTCGGCATCCCCACGGACAACCGCAAGCGGGCGCTGGCGATGCTCGGCAACGTGGTGCTCCACCTGCACCCGATCAAGGTCAAGAAGTCGGGCATCCGGATGAGCTACACCTGGTGCATGGGCGGGACGGCGTTCTTCCTCTTCCTGGTGGAGACGATCACCGGCCTGCTGCTGATGTTCTATTACCGGCCGACCGTCGAGTACGCCTACGTCGACATGCTCGACCTGCGCGAGGCGATGGCCTTCGGCATCATGCGCGAGCTCCACCGCTGGGGCGCGCACGCCATGGTCATCGCCGTCTGGCTGCACATGTTCCGCGTCTTCATGACCGGCTCCTACAAGCCGCCGCGCGAGTTCAACTGGAACATCGGCGTGATCCTGCTGGTGCTGACGCTGCTGCTCTCCTTCACCGGGTACCTGCTGCCCTGGGACCAGCTCGCGATCTGGGCGATCACCGTCGGCTCGAACATGGCGCGCGCCACGCCCCTCTTGGGTCACGAAGGGCCCGGCGCCGCGCTGCTGTCGCTCGGCGGGCAGAAGCTGATCCACGTCGGCAGCGACGCCCGCTTCGCGCTGATCGCGGGCCGCACCATCGGCGGCGGCACCCTGATCCGCTTCTACGTCCTGCACTGCGTGGGCATCCCGCTCGTCGCCGCGTTCCTCATCGCGGTCCACTTCTGGCGCGTGCGCAAGGACGGCGGCATCTCGGGCCCGGTCTAGCCATGGACTTCGTCAAGGACGCCATCAACTTCCTGTCCTACCCCTGGTGGTCGTTCACGCTCTCGATCCTGCTGTTCTTCTGGATGCTCAAGTCGCGGGCGCTGTGGACCAAGCGCGGCGGCCTCGTCGCGCTGGCGGTCGGGGTCCTCTTCCTGCTGCTGTCGATGCTCGACCCCGACTTCTTCGCCGTCGTCGCCAAGCCGGACAACGTGCCGATCGTGATGATGGTCTTCCTGGTCGGCTTCTTCGTCTGGTTCGCGATGAACAAGGCGGCGCGCAACGACGCCCTGACCGCCCGCGGCGAGCCGACCTTCGAGTCGACCGAGGTCGAGGACCGCATCTTTACCTGGCCCGACCTGGTCTTCTCCGAGTTCATCTGCATGGTCGTGCTGACGGTGGCGCTGACGGTCTGGTCGATCGTGCTCAAGGCGCCGCTCGAGGAGCCGGCCAACCCCTCGATCGCGCCGAACCCCTCGAAGGCGCCGTGGTACTTCCTCGGCCTCCAGGAGATGCTCGTCTACTACGACCCCTGGATGGCCGGCGTCGTGCTGCCGGGGCTCATCATCCTCGGGCTGATGGCGATCCCCTACATCGACACCAACCCGAAGGGCAACGGCTACTACACCTTCCGCGAGCGGCGGTTCGAGATCGCCATCTTCCTCTTCGGCTGGCTGCTGCTCTGGACGCAGATGATCGTCATCGGCACCTTCCTCCGCGGTCCGAACTGGAACTTCTTCGGGCCCTACGAGTTCTGGGACGTCAACAAGGTCGAGCCGCTGGTCAACGTCGACCTCTCGGAGTACTTCTGGGTGCGCCTCTTGGGGACCGGGCTGCCGGGCAACTGGTTCGTCCGCGAGCTGCCCGGCCTCCTCCTCGTCGGCTTCTACCTCGTCGCCCTGCCAGTCCTGTTCGCCCGCAAGAGCCGCTGGGGGCGGCTCTTCTACGAGCGGATGGGGGCCGCGCGCTACTACGTCGGGATCTCCCTCTTCCTGGTCATGATGATGCTGCCGATCAAGATGTACTGCCGCTGGCTCTTCAACCTCAAGTACTTCGTCCACATCCAGGAGTTCTTCTTCAACATCTAGCCATGGCGACGCGCTCCACCCCGCCCGAGAAGCGTCCCGACCGCCACTACGACTTCGGCGGCATGAACATGCTCTTCGCGCTGAGCAGCCTGGCGCTGCTCGCCGTGACGATCTGGATGGTGGTGGCCGACTACGCGCTGCCCTGGAAGCGGCTGCAGGCGGAGTTCCGCACCCTCGAGCGGGCGAAGGTGCAGCGCGACATGGAGGCGGAGCGGCGCAAGATCGACGAGGTGCAGACCGCTCAGCTCGAGAAGGACATCGCCGCCGCCGAGAAGGACGTCGCCGCCCAGGAGGAGGAGCTCGCGAAGCTGCGCGGCGAGGAGCGCGACTGGGGCCACGAGGTCTACGCCGCCGACGCCTCCTGGCGCGCCACCAAGTCGCTGCTCGACACCGCCCGCTACCAGTACGACGAGGCGATCCAGGGCAAGAGCGAGGGGGAGATCGCGGAGAACCGGCGGGAGGTCGAGCGCCTCCAGAAGAAGCTGCGCGACGAGAAGATGGCGCTCGAGGAGGCCACCGCCCAGCGCGCCGCCAAGCAGCAGGCGCTCGCCCAGCGCCGCGCCGCGCTGACCACGGCGCAGGAACGGCTCGAGGCGCTGCGCGAGGGCCTCGCCAACCTCGAGACCCGGCTCGCCGCCCTGTCGAAGGACCTCGACTTCTTCGTCCTGAACGCCCCGCTCATGGACTTCGTCCAGCCCAGCCTCAAGATCGAGCAGGTCATCCTCCCCGGGCTCTACCACGACATCAACTTCACCGACGTCGACCGGGTCGACCGCTGCATGACCTGCCACGTGGCGGCGAACCGCCCGGGCTTCGAGGACGACGACTGGAAGCAGCCCTTCCGCAGCCACCCGCGGCTCGACCTCTTCGTCGGCGACGGCTCGCCCCACCCCTACACCCGCTTCGGCTGCACCACCTGCCACGGCGGCCTCGACCGGGCCACCGAGTTCGCGCGCGCCGGCCACACGCCGGAGTCCGCCGCCGAACAGAAGGAGTGGGAAGAGAAGTGGGGCTGGAAGAAGCAGCCCTACCTCGAGACGCCGATCCTGCCGGCCAGCATGTCGGAGGCGGGGTGCATCTCCTGCCACGCCGGGGGGGTCTGGACGCCGCGCTCCGAGCACCAGGACGTCGGCCGCGAGCTGATCGTCCACATGGGCTGCCAGGGCTGCCACCCGATCGAGCTGCCGCCGTTCCAGGGGCTGCGCAAGGCGGGGCCGTCGCTCGAGCGGATCGCCGGCAAGACGACGCCGCAGTGGGCCTACCGCTGGATCGAGGCGCCGCGCGAGTTCCACCCCACGACCTGGATGCCGCACTTCTTCTACCAGGAGAACATGGACCGCGCGGGCGACCGCGAGCGGCAGCGGGCGGAGATCGCCGGCATCGTCGCCTACCTCTGGTCGAAGTCCGAGCGGCCGCAGTACCCGCCGCCGCCGCCCGGCGACCCGGCGGCGGGCAAGCGGGTCTTCGAGACCGTCGGCTGCGCCGGCTGCCACGTCCTCGACGGCAAGGCCAAGCGCGACGACTTCTTCCCCACGATCAACCGCCTCCACGGTCCGAACCTCGTCCGCACCGGCAGCAAAGTCGATCCCGGCTGGCTCTACGCCTGGGTGCGCGACCCCAAGCAGTTCTTCCCCGAGACCAACATGCCGGACCTGCGGCTGACCGACCGCGAGGCCGCCGACGTCACCGCCTACCTCCTCTCCTCGCGCGACCCCAAGTACGAGCGGCTGCGCCTGCCGGGGGTGCCGGTCGCGGCGCGCGACCAGCTGGTCCTCTCCTACCTGCTCAACACCAACACCATCGAGCGCAGCCAGCAGCGGCTGCGCGAGATGAGCGGCCGCGAGAAGCTGGTCTTCCTGGGCGAGCAGTCGATCGCCAAGTACGGCTGCTACGGCTGCCACGACATCGACGGCTTCGGCGACTTCAAGCCGATCGGCACCGAGCTGACCGAGGAGGGCTCGAAGCCCCTGCACCAGTTCGACTTCGGCCACGCCCACGACGTCGCCCACACGCGCCAGGACTGGCTCAAGACCAAGATCATGCACCCGCGCGTCTTCGACGAGGGCAAGGAGCAGGTCAAGGACTACAACGAGCTGCTCAAGATGCCGAGCTACGGCATGAGCCAGCGCGAGGCCGACGCCGTGCTCGCCAACCTCCTCGGCTTCAACAAGGAGTCGGTGGTGGCGACGCGCAAGGCCGGCAACGGCGACGGCGCGGCGAGCCTGGCGGCCGGCCGCAAGCTCATCACCCGCTACAACTGCCAGGGCTGCCACCTGATCGAGGAGCACGGGCACGCGATCAAGAGCGTCATCCGGGACCCGGCGCTCCTGCCGCCGAACCTGGCGGCCGAGGGGGCGCGCGTCCAGGGGGACTGGCTCTTCGCCTACCTCCACGACCCGTCGCGGGTGAGCATGCGGCCCTGGCTGACGGTGCGCATGCCGACCTTCAAGTTCAGCGACGAGGAGGTCAACACCGTGATCTCCTACTTCGCCTCCCGCGACACCTCGCACCCGCTGACCACCGCGCCGGTGGCCGCCCAGGCGCGCGACCTGGCGGTGGGCGAGGTGGTCTTCAACATGTTCCAGTGCGCCAAGTGCCACCCCTCCGGTCCCGTGGCCCCCGGCGCCGCCACGGCCGAGCTGGCGCCCTCGCTGCTGCTCGCCGCCGAGCGCCTGCGCCACGTCTGGGTGCCCTCCTGGATCGAGGACCCGCAGAAGTGGGTGCCGGGCACGCGGATGCCGTCGTTCTTCCCGGAGGTCGAGCCGGGCAAGCGGACCTCGCCGGCGCTGCTGGCGATCGACCAGCCGCGCTACGCGGCGGACAAGGCGCGCCTGGTCGCCCAGTTCGGCTCCGAGGCGGCGCTGCGGGCCTACCTCGCGGACGTGCCGAAGGTGTCGGCGGCGATGCGCGACCACATCTGGCGCCTCGCCGGCGGGCTGCGCGCCGGAACGGCGCCGGCCCCTGTCCAGGAGCCGGCTCAGGCGCCGGTCGCCGCCGGAGGCGCGCCCTAGAGCCGGTGAGGGCGGGCGCCCGTGCCGGGATCGGGCACGGGAGCTGCTTATGTTCTACGGCCGGCGCCTTTCGGGCGCCGTTCCCGAACGCATCCACAACCCGATCGAGGAGGTTTTCCGTGATCCAGAGGAACTCGCTGTTGGTGATCTTCGCACTCTGCCTGCTGGCGCTCGCGGCGGCCTGCGGCGGCGGCACGCCGGAGGCGGAGTCGGAGGGGGGTGACCAGGCCGAAGAGACCGCGCCGGCCGGCTTCGACGAGTCGAAGGCAGGGGCGGTCAAGGGAAAGGTGGCCTACGCGGCCACCGCCGACCCGGACACGCCGATCAAAATGGACGCCGACCCGGCCTGCGTCGGCCTGCACTCCACGCCGGTGACCACCGAGAAGGTCGTGGCCAATGACGGCAACCTGGCCAACGTCTTCGTCTACGTCAAGGCGGGGCTGCCGGCCGGCATGACCTTCGACCCGCCGGCGGAGAAGAAGCTGCTGGACCAGCAGGGCTGCATGTACCACCCGCACGTCTCCGGCATCCAGACCGGGCAGACGCTGGTGATCCGCAACAGCGACTCGACGCTCCACAACATCCACGCCATGCCGGAGAAGAACGCCGAGTTCAACCAGGGCCAGCCGGTCCAGGGCATGGAGAACGAGAAGACGTTCGACCAGGAAGAGGTCATGGTGCCGTTCAAGTGCGACGTCCACCCCTGGATGAGCTCGTACATGGGCGTCCTGCCGCACCCCTACTTCGCGGTCACCGGCGAGGACGGCGCCTTCGCGCTCGAGAAGCTGCCGCCGGGCACCTACACGGTCGAGGCCTGGCACGAGGAGCTGGGGACCAAGACGCAGCAGGTGACGGTCCCCGAGAGCGGCACGGTCGAGGCCAACTTCGACTTCGGGTCGGCGCCCACCACCTAGGCGCTCGGCTCGCCGGCGGCCCTCCGAAGCCCCTCGCGGTCGCGGCCGCGGGGGGCTTTCGCGTCCCGGAGCCGCCCGGCGACGCTCCGGCGGCCGTCAGTGAGCGAGGAGGGCGCGGAGGGTGCGCAGCGACGGCGGCTCGTCGGTGACCGAGCGGATCGCGCCGGCGCGGTCGATCAGGACGTACGCCGGGTAGGCGTCGATCCCGTAGCGGCGGCCGGTCTCGCCGGTGTCGGCGCAGACGGGGAAGCTCAGCGGGCGCCGGCGCAGGAAGGCGGGCAGCTCCGCCGCCTTCGCGCGCGTGTGGACGCCGACGAGCGCGAACTCCTCCGCCGGAAGCGCGGCGCGCAGCTCCTCGAGCTCGGGGAGTGCCTTGCGGCACGGGCTGCACCAGACGCCCCAGAAGTCCAGCAGCACGACCTTTCCCCGCAATCTCTGGAGCGACACCGGCGCGGCGGTGTTCGGGCAGCCGCTGACCACGAGCTCCGGGGCCGCGTCGCCCGCCGCGGGAGCGGCGGCCGCGGGATCGGCCGAGACGAGGGCGAGCGCCGATGCCAGCAGGAGCGTGCGGGGAAAGCCGGCCATGACCACGTTCTACGAAAGGGGGTCGGGGAAGTTCTCGAGGGCCGACCCTCACCGGCGAGGTGCCCTCCGGGCATTTGCCGGCTATCTCAGTTCGGCTATGCTCCGCGACCGGCCCCCGGACGGTCCCACCGCTCCCGCAAACCCCACGATGACGCTCCACCGCTTCGCCGTCTGCCTCGCCTGCGCGGTCGTGCTGCTGATCGCCGCCGGCGGGCTGGTCAAGAGCAAGGAGGCCGGCCTCTCGGTGCCCGACTGGCCGACCTCCTACGGCGGGCTCAACCCGCCGCGCTGGTGGACGATCGACACGGTGCGCGCCGAGCACGGCCACCGCCTGATCGCCGGCACGGTCGGGCTGCTGACCCTCGGGCTGGCGCTCTGGGCGCAGCGCGCGGAGCCGCGCCGGTGGGTGCGGCGGCTGGCCTGGCTGGCCTTCGCCGCGGTCGTCGCGCAGGCGCTCCTCGGCGGGCTGACGGTGCGGCTCTTCCTGCCGCCGGCGGTCTCGATCGCCCACGCGGCGCTGGCGCAGGCGTTCCTCTGCCTGGTCGTGGCGCTGGCGGTGGTCACGTCGGGGAGGTGGCGGGCCGGGGAACGGAATTCAGGTGGAGAAGACGGCGGGCTGCGGCGGCTGGCGGCGGTGACGACGGGTCTCGTCTTCCTGCAGGTGCTGGTGGGCGCGGTGATGCGCCACACGGGGGCCGGGCTCGCGATCCCGACCTTCCCGGACGTCTTTGGGGGGGTGGTGCCGTCGAGCTGGAGCTTCGGGGTGGGCGTCCACTACGCGCATCGCGTGGGAGCGCTCCTGGTGTCTTTCGGCGTGATCTGGACCGCGGGGCGCGTCTTCGCGCGTCACCGCGCGAGCCGCGCGCTGATCGTCCCGGCGCTGAGCACGCTCGTCGCGCTGGCCGTCCAGGTCACGCTGGGAGCCTTCGTCGTCCTTACCCAGAAAGC
>DASUNQ010000074.1:0-2086 GCA_036277075.1 Thermoanaerobaculia bacterium | reverse complement strand
CAGGAGGCTAGCGGTCAGCTCCGCGCCCGTCGCCACCGCGGCGAGGAGCGGCGGCGGCTGGCGGTAGAGGAGGTCGACCCGCGGGTCGTGCCGCGCCAGGAGCCAGGCGCCGAGGTCGAGGAAGCGGGGCAGGCCGGTCGGGCCGTAGCCGGCGAAGACCTGCCGCGGCTCCGCCGGCGCGGCGTGCGCGCAGTCGGCGCCGCCGCAGCGCAGGCAGACGACCCGTCCCGGCCGCAGCACGGCGCGGTGCTCGAGCAGCGCCTGGAGCGCCTCCTGGAGGGTCTCTGCGGCCTCGGCGGCCAGCTTGTCGAGGCTCCCGGGCCGCAGCGCGCTGGGCACCGCGAGGCGCAGCTCCAGCGCGTCGCCGGCGGCCCCCAGGAGGTGCCCCAAGGGGTGGCGGTCGACGCGCTCGCGCGCCTCCTCGGCGAGGAGCTGGAGGGCCAGGCGGAGGCGGTCGGAGGGAGGGGAGGGGCGCGCGGAGGGGAATCGATCGGAAGCCATGGCGGGCGTCCTCCGGAATCAACAGTGTAAGTCGGGGAGGCCTGTGCGAAAATCCCGCTCCACACTTCACGGAGGTCTCACCGCATGCGCCGTAACCTGTTTTCCTTCGCCGCGCTCCTGCTCCTCGCCGCCGTGCCTGCCACCGCGGGCCTGCGCTACCAGGCGACCACCAAGACCGAGGGGGGCGCCGCCAGCACCATGACCGTCGAGGGGTGGGTGAGCGGCGAGAAGGCCAAGGTCCTCTTCCGCGAGAGCACCCAGCCGATGACCGAAGCCGGCACCTACCTGCTGACCCCCGACGGCGGCAAGACGATGTACCTGGTCAACCCCGAGGAGAAGACCTACGCCGAGTGGGACCTGCAGGCGATGCTCGGCATGGCCGGCGCCCTCACCGGCGGCGGCATGGGGCCGATGTTCAAGATGGACTTCTCGGAGCCGAAGGTCGAGAAGCTCCTCGACGAGGACGGCGGCACGGTGGCCGGCCTGCCGACCCGCCACACCCGCTTCCGCACCAGCTACACGGTGACGGTCAAGGTCATGGGGATGGGCAACACCTCGGACGTCGTCACCGAGCAGGACCTCTGGACCACCGACCAGCTCCAGGACGTCGGCCTCGGGGTCTGGCTGCGCGCCGCCCCGCGCTCGGGCAACGAGCAGCTCGACAAGGTGATCGCGGCCGAAATGGGGAAGGTCGCCGGCTTCCCGCTCAAGAGCGTCACCGTCAGCACGACGAAGGGGAAGAAGGGCAAGGAGACGGTGAGCCGCACGACGATGGAGGTGACGGAGCTGGACCGCACCGACGTCGCGGACTCGACCTTCGCGCTGCCGGCCGGCTACCAGGAGATCCAGCTCCTCCCCGCGGGGCTGATGGGGAGGAAGGAGTAGCGGAGCGGGCCGCTAGCCGGCGACGCCCGCCGTCTCGCTCATCGCGGTCCACCCCGGCTCCGCCACCCAGGTCTCGTCGTCGTCCTCGCGCACGAAGAGGTACTCCTGGATGCCGTGGCGGAGCAGGAACGAGCGGTCGACGCGGAACCCCTCGAACATGCCGGAGAGGTCGGAGGAGGCGTAGCGCGGCGCCGGGCGGGTGTGCGCCGAGCGCTGCTCGTAGACCAGGCTCTGCCCGTCGACGATGCGGAAGCGCATCGGCTGCGCCGGCATCTGCTTGTGGATCGAGACCAGCGCCAGGAGCACGGCCCCCGGGCGGCAGTAGCGCGCCAGGTGCCGCACCAGCCGCCGCACCTCGTCGCGCTCGAGGTAGTTGAAGAGGTCCCAGGCGAGGACCATGTCGAAGCGCGCGCTGTCGGGCAGCGGCAGGAGCTCCTCGATGCCCTGTGGCCGCCCGTCCTCGCCCGGCACGCGGCCGGCGAGGGCGGCGTAGAGGTCCTCGATGAACAGCTTGCAGTCGAAACGGGAGAGGAACTCGACGTTGCCGCCGACCGCCGGGCCGAGGTCGAGCACCTGCAGCTTGTGGTCCGCGCGCAAGCCGTCGAGCAGCATGGCGAAAGCGAGCGAGCGGTGGACCTCCGGCGACGCCGTGGGCGCCGGCGCGCGGACCGCCTCGCGGTGGCGCAGGGCGGCGAGCCAG
>DASUNQ010000073.1:0-18721 GCA_036277075.1 Thermoanaerobaculia bacterium | reverse complement strand
CGGTCCTGGCGCGGGAGGAGGGCGCGGGCGAGAAGCGTCTCGTCGCCTACGTGGTGCCCGAGCCGGGCGAGCCGCCGCCGATCCCCCGGCTCCGCGAGCGGCTGCGGGAACGGCTGCCGGAATTCATGGTGCCTGCGGCCTTCGTCCTCCTGCCGAGCCTCCCGCTGACGCCGAGCGGCAAGGTGGATCGCCGCCGGCTGCCGGCGCCGGAGGAGGCCGACGGCCGCGGCGCCGGCGCCGCGGCGTCGCTCTCCCCCGCGGAAGAGTTGGTGGCCGGGATCTGGGCCCAGGTGCTGGCGCTGGACGGCCGCGCCTTGCACCCCGAGGACGGCTTCTTCGAGCTGGGCGGCCACTCGCTGCGCGCGACGCAGGTCGCCTCCCGGCTGCGCGAGGCCTTCGGCGTCGAGCTGCCGCTGCGGAGTCTCTTCGAGCTGACCACGCTGCGCGAGCTCGCGGCGCACCTCGAGACGGCGCGCGCCGCGGAGACCGGGGCGACGCTCGCCGCGCCGCCGGTCCGCCCCGCGTCGCGCACCTCCCCGCCCCCCGCCTCCTTCGCTCAGGAGCGGCTCTGGTTCCTCGACCGGCTCGACGGCGGCGGCGCGGCCTACAACGTGCCGGCGGCAGTTCGCCTGCGCGGGCGCCTCGACGCCGCGGCGCTCCACGCCGCTCTCCTCGGCGTCGTGGCGCGGCACGAGGCGCTGCGCACCACCTTCGCGGCGGACCGGAGCGGCGGCCCGGGCGTCGTGCAGGTCGTCGCGCCCGCGCTCGCGCCGCCGCTGCCGCTGGTGGACGCCGCTTCGGCGGACGATCCCGAGGCCGAGCTGCGGCGGCTGGCCGCGGAGGAGGCGGCGCGCCCCTTCGACCTCGAGCGCGGGCCGCTGCTGCGCGCCGCGCTCGTGCGGCTGGCGCCCGCGGAGCACGTCCTCCTCCTCACCCTGCACCACATCGTCGCCGACGGCTGGTCGATGGGCGTGCTACTGCGCGAGCTGGGAGCGCTCTACGGCGCGGCGATCGCGGGCGGCCCGGACCCGCTGCCGCCGCTCCCCGTGCAGTACGCCGACTTCGCCGTCTGGCAGCGCGGCTGGCTCGCGGGGGAGACGCTCGAGCGGCAGCTCGCGTACTGGCGCGAGGCCCTGGCCGGCGCGCCGCAGGTGCTCGAGCTGCCGGCCGACCGGCCGCGCCCGGCCGCGCAGACCTTCCGCGGCGGGCGCGCGCGGCTCCTCCTGCCGCCGGAGACGGCCGCCGCGCTCGCGGCGCGGGCGCGGCGGCGCGGCACCACCCTCGTCATGGTCCGTCTCGCCGGCGTCCAGGTCCTGCTCCACCGCCTGACCGGCCGCGACGACCTCCTCGTCGGCTCGCCGATCGCCAACCGCAACCGGCGCGAGGTGGAGGGGCTGATCGGGTTCTTCGTCAACACCCTCGTCCTGCGCGGCAGGCCCGAGGCGGAGCTGCCCTTCGCCGCCCTCCTCGCCCGCGCCCGCGAGGCGACGCTCGACGCCTACGCTCACCAAAATCTCCCGTTCGAGAAGCTCGTCGAGAACCTCCAACCCCGGCGCGAGCTGTCGCACGCGCCGCTCTTCCAGGTCCTCGTGCTGCTGCAGAACGCGCCGCTCGCGCCGCCGGAGCTGCCGGGACTCGCGCTCCAGGCGTTCGAGGTCGAGGGGGACACCGCGAAGTTCGACCTGACGCTCGCGTTCCTGGAAGGGCGGGAGGGCCTGGCCGCGGTCGCCGAGCACAACCGCGACCTCTTCGACGGCGCCACGGTCGCGCGCTGGCTCGGGCACTTGGCGCGGCTGCTCGCCGCGGCGGCGGCCGACCCGTCGGTGCCGGTCGGCGACCTGCCGCTGCTCTCCGCGGCCGAGCGGCAGGCGGTGCTCGCGGACTGGAGCGAGGGCGAGGCGCTGGGAAAGATCTCGGGTGAGGAAGGGCTCCTGCACGGGCTCGTCGCGGCGCAGGCGGCGCGCACGCCGGAACGGCGGGCGCTGGTCTGGGCGCCCGAGGCCGGCGAGCGCGCGGAGCTGACCTACGCCGAGCTGGACGGGGCGGCGCAGCGGCTGGCGCGTCGGCTCGCCGCGCTCGGCGTCGGGCCGGAGGTGCGTGTCGGTGTGGCGCTCGCACGCACCGCCGACCTGCCCGTCGCGCTCCTCGCGATCCTCAAGGCGGGCGGCGCCTACGTGCCGCTCGACCCGAGCTACCCGCCGGCGCGCTTGGCGCTGATGATCGACGACGCGCGTACAGGGCAGGCCGGGTTCGTGATCCTCACGCAGAGTCACCTGCGCGAGCGCCTCGCGGAGATGGCTCTGCCCTCCGGCACCGCGCTCGTCTGCGTCGACGATCTCGAAGCCGCCGCGCCCATGCCGCTCGCCTCTCTTACCCAGCCCTCTTCAGGCAACCTGGCTTACCTCATCTACACCTCGGGTTCGACCGGCCGCCCCAAGGGCGTCGCCATCGAGCATCGCAGCGCCGCCGCCTTCGTGCGCTGGGCCCGCGGCCGGTTCTCCGACGCCGAGCTGGCCGGCGTCTTCGCCTCGACCTCGATCAACTTCGACCTCTCGGTCTACGAGCTCTTCGTGCCGCTCGCCTGGGGCGGGACGGTGGTCCTGGGGGACAATGCGCTCTCTCTCGCCACGACGCCGGCCGCGGGCGAGGTGACGCTGGTCAACACCGTCCCTTCCGCGATGGCCGAGCTGCTGCGGCTCGGCGCGGTGCCGCCGTCGGTGCGCACCGTCAACCTCGCCGGCGAGCCGCTGCGCAAGGCGCTGGCGCAGCGCATCCACGACCTCGGCAGCGTCGAGCGGGTCTGGAACCTCTACGGCCCCTCGGAGGACACCACCTACTCGACCTTCGCGCTCGCCGCGCCGGGCGCCGAGAGCGAGCCGACGATCGGCCGCGCCGTCGGCGGCTCGCGCGCCTACGTCCTCGACCGGCGCCTCCACCCCTGCCCGCCGGGCGTCCCCGGGGAGCTCTACCTCGGCGGCGAAGGGCTCGCCCGCGGCTACCTCCACCGGCCGGAGCTGACGGCGGAGAGTTTCGTCCCCGATCCCTTCGCCGCCGCGCCGGGCGCGCGCCTCTACCGCACCGGCGACCTCGCGCGCTGGCTCCCGGCCGGCGAGCTGGAGTTCCTGGGGCGGATCGACCACCAGGTGAAGCTGCGCGGCTTCCGCATCGAGCTGGGGGAGATCGAGGCGGCGCTCGCCGCCCACCCCGCGGTGCGCGAGACCGTCGTCCTGGCACGCGAGGACGAGCCGGGCGAGAAGCGCCTCGTCGCCTACGTCGTGCCGAGAGAGGGCGCGCTCGACCTCGCCGAGTTGCGCGGGCATCTGGTGCGGCGCCTGCCCGATTACATGGTGCCGGCGGCGTTCGTCGTCCTGCCCGCGCTGCCGCTCACGCCGAACGGCAAGGTGGACCGCAAGGCGCTGCCGGCGCCCGCCTGGGAAGCGGGAGAGCGGCCGGCGGCGCCGCGCACGCCCGCCGAAGAGCTGGTCGCCGGGATCTGGACCGACGTGCTCCGCCGCCCCGACGTCGGGCCGGAGGACGACTTCTTCGCCCTCGGCGGCCACTCGCTCCTCGCGACGCAGGTCGTCTCGCGGGTGCGCGACGTCTTCGGCGTCGAGCTGCCGCTGCGCAAGCTCTTCGAGCTGCCCACCGTCGCCGCCTTCGCCGGCCACCTCGAAGCACTCCAGCGCGCGGCCGAGGGGCCGCCGCCCCCGCCCATCGCCCGCCGCGTCTGGAGCGGCCCGGCGCCGGCCTCCTTCGCGCAGGAGCGGCTCTGGTTCCTGGAGCAGCTCGGCGAGGAGGGAGCGTCCTACGTCGTGCCGGTGGCGTACCGGCTTCAAGGCGCGTTGGATCGCGCCGCCCTGGCCGCGGCCCTCGCAGAGGTGGTCCGCCGGCACGCGGCGCTGCGCACCACCTTCCGCGCCGCCGACGCGCTCGACGCGCCGGAGCGGGTGCTCCAGGTCGTGGCGCCGCAGGCGGCGCTGCCGCTGCCGGTCGCCGACCTCGGCGGGCTCGGCGCCGCGCGGGCCGAGGCGGAGCTGCGCCGCCTGCTCGCCGCCGCAGGCGCGCGCGGCTTCGACCTCGCGCGCGGTCCGCTCGTCCGGGCGGCGCTGCTGCGGCGCACCGCCGAGGACCACGTCCTCTTCGTTTCCCTGCACCACATCGTCTCCGACGGCTGGTCGCTCGGGGTGCTGCGGCGCGAGCTGGCGGCGCTCTACGGCGCCTTCGCCGAGGGGCGACCGTCGCCGCTGCCCGAGCTGCCCGTCCAGTACGCCGACTTCGCGGCCTGGCAGCGCGAGTGGCTGCGCGGCGAGACGCTGGCGGCGCAGCTCGCCTCGTGGCGCCGGGCGCTGGCGGGGGCGCCGGCGGTGCTCGAGCTGCCGGCGGACCGGCCGCGCCCGGCGGCGCAGACCTTCCGCGGCGCCACTCTGCCGTTCCGGCTCGCGCCCGAGCCGAGCGCCGCGCTCGCGGCGCTGGCGCGGCGCCACGGCGCCACCCTCTTCATGACCCTCCTCGCCGGCTTCCAGGCCCTCCTCGCGCGCTGGACCGGGGCCGAGGACCTGGTCGTCGGCTCGCCGATCGCCAACCGCAACCGCGCCGAGGTCGAGGGGCTGATCGGCTTCTTCGTCAACACCCTGGCGCTGCGCGGCGACCTCGCGGGCGACCCCAGCTTCGCCGCGCTCCTCGGCCGCACCGCGGCGACGACGCTCGAGGCCTACGCCCACCAGGACCTGCCCTTCGAGAAGCTGGTGGAGGAGCTGCGACCCGAGCGCGACCTGGCGCACTCGCCGCTCTTCCAGGTCCTGCTGATCCTCCAGAACGCGCCGGAGGGGGAGCTGGAGCTTCCCGGGCTCGTCCTCTCCCGCCTGACGATCGAGAGCGGCGGCGCCAAGTTCGACCTGACGCTCGCCTTCGCCGATCAGGACGGCGCGCTGGCGGGGGCGGTGGAGTACAACCGCGACCTCTTCGATCCCGCCACCGCGGCGCGCTTCGCCGCGCACCTGCGCAACCTGCTCGCGGCGGCGGTCGCCGACCCCGAGCGGCGTCTCTCCGAGCTGCCGATCCTCGAGCCGGCGGAGCTGCAGGCGGTCCTCTGCGACTGGAGCGAGGGCGGGGAGCTGCCGGACATTTCAGGTGACGAAGGGCTCCTCCACGCGCTCGTGGCGGCGCAGGCGGCTCGCACACCGGAGCGCACGGCGCTGGTCTGGGCGCCCGAGGAAGGCGAGCGGGTGGAGCTGACATACGCCGAGCTGGACGGGCGGGCGGAGCGGCTGGCGCGGCGGCTCGCGGCGCTCGGGGTCGGGCCGGAGGTGCGCGTCGGAGTGGCGCTCGCGCGCACGGTCGACCTGCCGGTTGCGCTCCTGGCGATCCTGAAGGCCGGCGGCGCGTACGTGCCGCTCGATCCCAACTACCCCACGGCGCGCCTCGCCCTGATGATCGCGGACGCCGCGACGGGACAGGGAGGCCTGGTGATGCTCACCCAGGAGCGGCTCCTGCCCCGCCTCCAGGAGCTGGCCGCGACGGGCGTCTCGTTCCTCTGTACCGACGGCCTCGGCGACGCCACGCCCGAGGCCCCTCCTTTCCCCACCCAGCCTCTTGCTGCTCTTACCCAGCCTCTCCCCTCCAACCTCGCCTACGTCATCTACACCTCGGGCTCGACCGGACGCCCCAAGGGCGTCGCCATCGAGCACCGCAGCGCCGCCGCCTTCGTGCGCTGGTCGCGCGGCCGGTTCTCCGACGCCGAGCTGGCGGGCGTCTTCGCCTCGACCTCGATCAACTTCGACCTCTCGGTCTACGAGCTCTTCGTGCCCCTCGCCTGCGGGGGCAAGGTCATCCTCGGCGACGACGCCCTCTCCCTGGCCACGACGCCGGCCGCCGGCGAGGTGACGCTCGTCAACACCGTCCCCTCCGCGATCGCGGAGCTGCTGCGGCTCGGCGCGGTGCCGCCGTCGGTGCGCACCGTCAACCTTGCCGGCGAGCCGCTGCGCGGCTCGCTCGCCGAGCGGGTGCACGCCGCGCCCGGCGTCGAGCGCCTCTGGAACCTCTACGGCCCGACGGAGGACACGACCTATTCGACCTTCGCGCGGGTCCCGGTTGGCGGCGGCGAGCCGACGATCGGCCGCCCGCTCGGCGGCTCCCGCGCCTACGTCCTGGACCGCGCCGGCAACCCCGCGCCGCCCGGCGTTCCCGGCGAGCTGCTCCTCGCCGGGGCCGGGCTGGCGCGCGGCTACCTCCACCGGCCGGAGCTGACCGCCGAGAGGTTCGTCCCCGACCCCTTCGCCGTCGCGCCGGGGGCGCGCATGTACCGCACCGGCGACCTCGCCCGCTGGCTCCCCGACGGGCGGCTCGGCTATCTCGGGCGCCTCGACCACCAGGTCAAGGTGCGCGGCTTCCGCATCGAGCTGGGGGAGATCGAGACCGCGCTCGCCGTGCACCCGGCGGTGCGCGACGCCGTGGTGCTGGCCCGCGAGGACGTGCCGGGCGACCGGCGCCTCGTCGCCTACCTGGTGCCGAAGGACGGCGCCCTCGACGTCGCCGAGCTGCGCGCCGAGCTCGCGCGGCGCCTGCCGGACTACATGGTCCCGTCCGCCTTCGTGCGGCTCGAGGCCCTGCCGCTCACGCCGAACGGCAAGGTGGACCGCAAGGCCCTGCCGCCGCCCGAGGCCTCCCCCGACGCTCCCGCCGCCGGCGTCTGGACCCCGCTCGAGGAGCTGGTGGCGGGGATCTGGAGCGAGGTGCTCGGGCAGACGCCGGCCTCGCCGGCGGACAACTTCTTCGACCTCGGCGGCCACTCGCTGCTGGCGACGCAGGTGGCCTCGCGCCTGCGCCGGCTTCTCGACGTCGAGCTGCCGCTGCGACGCCTCTTCGAGAGCCCCACGGTCGCCGCCCTCGCGGCGCACGTCGAGAAGGCGCAGCGCGAGGTTTCCGCCGCCGCCTCGCCGCCGCTCCTGCCGCTGCCGCCGGACGCCCGCCTCGAGCCGCTCCCCGCGAGCTTCGCCCAGGAGCGGCTCTGGTTCCTGATGCAGTTCGGCGTCGAGCCCTCGGCCTACAACATCGCGAGCGCCGTCCGGCTGAGCGGGCGCCTGGAGGTCCCGGCCCTCGCCGCCGCCCTCGCCGAGGTGGTGCGCCGGCACGAGTCGCTCCGCACCTCCTTCCACGTCGCGGAGGGGCGGGTGGTCCAGGCGATCGCCGCCGAGGCGTCGGCGCCGCTGCCGCGGATCGACCTCGCGGCGCTCGGCGGCGCCGCCGAGGCCGAGCTCCGGCGGCTCGCCGCCGCCGAGGCGGCCCTCCCCTTCGACCTTGCGCGCGGCCCGCTCCTGCGCTCCACCCTGGTCCGGCTGGACGCCGCGGAGCACGCCCTGCTGCTGACGATGCACCACGTCGTCTCCGACGGCTGGTCGACGGCGGTCTTCCTGCGCGAGCTGTCGGCGCTCTACGAGGCCTTCGCCGCCGGCAGACCCTCGCCGTTGCCCCCGCTCACGGTGCAGTACGGCGACTTCGCCGCCTGGCAGCGCGGCTGGCTGCAGGGCGCGGCGCTCGCGGCCCAGCTCGCCCACTGGCGCGCGCGGCTCGCCGGCCTGCCGGAGCTCCTCGAGCTGCCGCTCGATCGCCCCCGCCCGGCGGTCCAGACCTTCCGCGGCGCGCAGCTCCCCTTCGCGCTGCCGTCCGAGACCGCGCGCCGGCTGCGCGCGCTGGCGCGGCGCGAGGGCGCGACTCTGTTCATGACCCTGCTCGCCGGCTTCGAGACCCTCCTCGGGCGGCTCTCGGGGGCGGACGACCTCGCCGTCGGCTCGCCGATCGCGGGCCGCAACCGCGCCGAGACCGAAGGGCTGATCGGCTTCTTCGTCAACACCCTGGTGCTGCGCGCCGACCTCGCGGGCGACCCGCAATTCACGGGTTTGCTGGCGCGGGTGCGCGACGTCACTCTCGACGCCTACGCGCACCAGGACCTGCCGTTCGAGAAGCTGGTCGAGGAGCTGCGGCCGCGGCGCGACCTCTCGCACACGCCGCTGTTCCAGGTCGTCTTCGGGCTGCAGAACGCGCCGCCGGCGCGCGCCCACCTCCCCGGCCTCGAGCTGCGCCGCCTCGACGTCCCGGTCGCGACCGCCAAGTTCGACCTCGTGCTCCAGCTCTTCGAGACCCCGTCCGGGCTCGCCGGGGGGCTCGAGCTCAACCGCGACCTCTTCGACCCGACGACGGCGGAGCGGCTGCTGCGCCAGCTCGCGACGCTCCTGGACGGCGCGGCCGCCGCGCCCGAGACGCGCCTCTCCGAGCTGCCGTTGCTCACCGCTCCCGAGCGGCAGCAGCTCCTGGGCGAGTGGAACGACACGGACGCTCCGTTCCCGCGCCACCTCTGCCTGCAGGAGCTCTTCGAGACGCACGCCGAGCGGTCGCCGGAGGCGGTGGCGGTCGTCGCGCCCGGCGAAACGCTGACCTACGGCGAGCTCGAGCGGCGCGCCAACCGCCTGGCGCGCGCCCTCCGCGACGGCGGCACGCGCGCGGGCGACCTGGTGGGGATCTACCTCGAGCGCTCCGCCGAGATGGTCGTGGCGGTGCTGGCGGTGCACAAGGCCGGCGGCGCCTACGTGCCGCTCGAAGGGAGCTGGCCGGCGGACCGGGTCCACTACATCCTCGAGGCCAAGGGGATCGGGCACCTGATCACCCAGAGCTCGCGCCTGCCGTTCGTCTCGGCGTTGCCGCCGCTGCCAACGCTGCGGCAGATCCTTTGTCCCGACCGCGACGCGGCGCGCCTGGCGGCGCTGCCCGACGCCCGGCTGCCGTCGGGCGCCGGGCCCGACGACCTCGCCTACATCATCTTCACCTCCGGCTCGACCGGCCGCCCCAAGGGGGTGATGGTGCGGCACGCGCCGGTGGTCAACCTGATCCATTGGGTGAACCGCCGCTTCGGCGTCGGACGCGAGGACCGGATCCTGTTCGTCACCAACCTGTCGTTCGACCTCTCGGTGTATGACGTCTTCGGCCTGCTCGCCGCCGGCGGGAGCATCAGGGTGGCCGCGGCCGAGGACGTGCGCGACCCGGCGCGGCTGGTGAGAATCCTGCGCGAGGAGCCGGTCACGTTCTGGGATTCCGCCCCGGCAAGTTTGCAGCAATGCGCGATGTACTTTGAGGAACCACCATCTCGGCCCGACAGAAGCATCGACTTCGATACCCCCCACCTGGCCTCCGGCGAACTGTCGGCTCCCTTCGGCAGGCCTTCTTCACCGGCTCTCCGCCTTGTCTTCAACTCCGGGGACTGGATCCCGGTCACCCTGCCAGACCGCGTCCGGGCCGCCTTCCCGCGCGCCGAGTTCGTCAGCCTCGGCGGCGCCACCGAGGCGACGGTCTGGTCCAACTACTACCCGGTCCGCGAGGTGGACCCCGCGTGGCGGAGCATTCCTTACGGCCGGCCGATCGAGAACGCGCGCTACCACGTGCTCGACGCCCATCTCGCCCCCTGCCCGATCGGCGTCACCGGCGACCTCTACATCGGCGGCACCTGCCTCTCCGACGGCTACGCCAACGAGCCGGTGCTGACGGCGGAGAAGTACGTTCCGTCGCCGTGGGGCCCGGAGCCGGGGGCGCGCCTTTACCGCACCGGCGACCGCGCGCGTCACGGGCCGGACGGCACCCTGGAGTTCCTCGGGCGGACCGACACGCAGGTCAAGGTGCGCGGCTTCCGCATCGAGCTGGGGGAGATCGAGAGCGTGCTCTCGGCGCACGAAGGGATCGCGGAGGCGGTCGTCCTGGCCCGCGAGGACACCCCCGGCGACCAGCGCCTCGTCGCCTACTACCTGCCGGCCGGCGAGCCGGTCGACGCGGTCGAGCTCCGCCGCTTCGCCGGAGCCAAGCTCCCGGACTACATGGTCCCCGCCGCCTTCGTGGCGCGCGAGAGCTGGCCCCTCTCCCCCACCGGCAAGCTCGACCGCAAGGCCCTGCCGCCCCCCGAGCAGAGCCGCGCCGCGCGCACCGCCGACCTGGCGCCGCCGCGAACGGCGACCGAGGAGGCGGTGGCGGCGGTCTGGCGCGAGGTGCTGGGAGTGGACGCCGTCGGCGTCGACGAGAGCTTTTTCGAGCTCGGCGGGCACTCGCTGCTGATGGCCCGCGTCCATGCCCGCCTGCAAGCGGAGCTGGCGCCGGCGCTGACCATGGTCGAGCTCTTCCAGCACCCGACGGTGGCCGCCATCGCCGCGCACCTCGACGCGGTCCTCGCGCCGGCGGAAGTCGAGCCGGCGGCGGCGCCGCGCCCCGCCGCCGCGGCGGCCGCCGGCCTCCAGCCGGCGACGAGCGAGATCGCGGTCGTCGGCATGGCCGGACGCTTCCCCGGCGCCCCAGATCTCGAGCGCTTCTGGCAGAACCTGCGCGACGGCGTCGAGTCGATCCGCGTCTTCTCCGACGAGGAGCTGGTCGCCGCCGGGCTCGATCCGGCGCTCCTCGCCGAGCCCCGGCTGGTCAAGGCGCGCGGCGCCCTCGACGATCCCGACCTCTTCGACGCCGCCTTCTTCGACTTCCCGCCGCGCGAGGCGCAGCTCCTCGACCCGCAGCAGCGGCTCTTCCTGGAGTGCGCCTGGGAGGCGCTCGAGGACGCCGGCCACGGGGCCGCGGACCACCGCGGGCGGGTGGGGGTCTTCGCCGGGGTGACCGAGAACACCTACGTCCTCGGGCTGCTCGGCAACGCCGACCTCGTGCGCGCCGTCGGCCGGCAGGCGATCTCGATCGCCAACAACCACGACTACCTGCCGACGCGGGTCTCCTACAAGCTCGACCTGCGCGGGCCCTCAATCAACGTGCAGACCGCCTGCTCCACCTCGCTGGTCGCCGTTCACCTCGGCTGCCGCGCGCTGCTCGCCGGCGACTGCGACATGGTGCTCGCCGGCGGCGCCTCGGTCTCGGCACGCGAGGTGTCCGGCTATCTCTACGAGGAGGGGGGGATCGCCTCGCCGGACGGCCACACCCGCGCCTTCGACGCGCGGGCGCGTGGCGTGGTCGGCGGCAGCGGGGTGGGTGTGGTGGTGCTGAAGCGGCTGGCCGACGCCCTAGCGGACGGCGACACCGTGCGGGCGGTGGTCCGCGGCACGGCGAGCAACAACGACGGCTCGCTCAAGGTGGGGTTCACGGCGCCCTCCGTCGAGGGGCAGGCGGAGGCCGTCCGCGCGGCGCAGCGCGCCGCGGGTGTCGATCCGGCCACGATCCGCTACGTCGAGGCGCACGGCACCGGCACGGCGCTGGGCGACCCCATCGAGGTGGCGGCCCTGACCCGCGCCTTCCGCGAGACGACCGGAGAGCGCGGCTTCTGCGCCCTGGGCTCGGTCAAGACCAACGTCGGGCACCTCGACGCCGCCGCCGGCGCCGCCGGGCTGATCAAGACGGTCCTCGCCCTCGAGCACCGGGAGATCCCGCCCAGCCTGCACTTCGAGGAGCCGAACCCGGCGATCGACTTCGCGGCGAGCCCGTTCTACGTCGCCGCGCGCCTCGCGCCGTGGGAGGCGCCGGAGGGAGTCCCGCGCCGCGCCGGCGTCTCCTCCTTCGGCATCGGCGGCACGAACGCCCACGCCGTGCTCGAGGAGGCGCCGGAGCCGCTCCCGTCCGGCCCGGCGCGGCCGGCGCAGCTCCTGGTCCTCTCGGCCAAGACCGCCACCGCCCTGGAGCGGGCGACGGAGCGGCTGGCGCAGTGGCTGGAGCGGCGGCCGGAGCTCGCCGAGCGCGACCTCGCCGACGCCGCCTTCACGCTCCAGACCGGGCGCAAGGCCTTCCGCCACCGCCGGGCGCTCGTCTGCCGCGGCGCCGGCGAGGCGGTCGCGGCGCTGCGCGGCGGCGACCCGCGGCGGCTCTGGACGCGGAACGCCGGCTCCCCGGCAGGGGTCGCCTTCCTCTTCCCGGGGCAGGGCGCGCAGCACCCCGGGATGGGTGCCGAGCTGTACCGCGAGGAGCCGGTCTATCGCGAGGCGCTCGACCGCTGCGGCGCGCTCTTCGCCGCCGAGCTGGGGTTCGACCTCGGCCCGCTCCTCCATGCCGCGCCGGACGACGCCGCGGCGGCGGCCCGCCTCGCCGAGACCGCGGTCACCCAGCCGGCCCTGTTCGCCGTCGAGCACGCCCTGGCGCAGCTCTGGATCTCCTGGGGAGTGCGGCCGGCCGCGATGCTCGGCCACTCGATCGGCGAGTACGTGGCGGCCTGCCTCGCCGGCGTCTTCACCCTCGAGGAGGCGGCGCGGCTCGTCGCGGCGCGCGGGCGGCTGATGCAGGGGCTGCCGCCCGGGGCGATGCTCGGCGTGCCGCTCCCCGAGGCCGATGTCGCGGCCCTCCTCGCGGCCCATCCGGAGCTCTCGCTCGCCGCCGTCAACGCGCCCGCCTCCTGCGTCGTCTCGGGGCCGCCGGAGGCCGTCGCGGCATGGCAGGAAGAGCTGGGCAGGAAGGGCATCGAGGTCCGCGCGCTGCGGACGTCCCACGCCTTCCATTCCGCGATGATGGAGCCGGCGCTGCCGGCCTTCCGCGAGGTGGTGGAGCGGGTCGAGCTGAGGCCGCCCGCGGTTCCCTACCTGTCCAATCTCACGGGGAGCTGGATCACCGCCGAGGAGGCGACCGATCCCGACTACTGGGTGCGCCACCTGCGCGGCACCGTGCGCTTCGCCGACGGGCTGGCGGCGCTGCTCGGGCGGCCCGGCCGCGCGCTGCTCGAGGTGGGACCGGGACGCACCCTCACCACGCTGGCCAACCAGCACCCGGAGAAGACCGCCGCCGAGCTGATCGCCGCGACGCTGCCCCGCCCGAAGGACGGCGGCTCCGACCTCGACGCGGCGCTCGGAGCGGCCGGTCGGCTCTGGCTCGCGGGAATCGAGATCGACTGGGAGGGGCTCCACGCGCCGGCGCGGCGGCGGCGGGTCCCTCTGCCGACCTACCCGTTCGAGAGGAAGAGATTCTGGGTCGACGGGCGGCCGGCGGCGGCCGTCGCGCCGCCGGCCAGCGGCAACCGGCCGGAGCCGGCCGTCGAGCAGGAGATCCAATCGCCGGCCGAGCCCGCGGCCGGCTTCGTACCGCCGCGCAACGCCGTCGAGGAGGGGGTGGCCGCGGTCTGGGCGGAGCTGCTGGGGGCGCCGCGGGTCGGCGCCTTCGACGACTTCTTCGACCTGGGCGGCAGCTCGTTGATGGCGGTGCAGCTCGGCAGCCGGCTGCGCGACGCCTTCGGCGTCCAGCTGCCGTCGAACTTCCTGCTCGAGAGCTCCACGGTCGCCGACCTCGCGGAGCGGCTCGGCGCCGCGGCCGGCGCCGACGCCCCGCGTTCGACCTGCCTCGTCCGCCTGCAGCCGGGCGACGGCCGGCCGCCGCTCTTCCTGGTGCATCAGGTGGGGGGCAACGTCTTCACCTTCCGCGCGCTGGGCAAGGAGCTGGGACGGGAGCAGCCGCTCTACGGCCTTCGCTCCCTCGGTCTCGAGCCGGGAGAGGAGCCGCTCCCTTCGGTCGAGGCGATGGCCGAGCACTACCTCGCGCTCCTGCGCGAGGCGCAGCCGCGCGGTCCTTACCGCATCGGCGGCGCCTCGATGGGGGGCATGGTGGCGTTCGAGATGGCGCAGCGCCTCGCGGCCGCCGGCGAGCGCGTCGCGCTGCTGGCGCTCATGGACACCCCCTGCGGCGCCCAGATGCCGGCGCGCCCCTCGGAGGCGGAATTCGCCGCGATGGAGGCGGTGCCGCCGGACGGGGACCCGGAGCAGGCGCGGCGGCTCGTCGCGGTCCTGCGCCACAACGTCCAGGCGCTCTTCGACTATCGGCCGCGCCCCTGGGGCGGGCCGCTGCTCTTCTTCCGCGCCGCGACGCGCCGCCCCATCGACCCGCCGCGCCCGGAGCTGGCCTGGATCGAGCTGGCGCACGGCGACCTCGAGCTCCGCCTCGTCCCCGGCGATCACGAGACGATGCACGAGCCGCCGCACGTCGCCGTCATGGCCGCGCTGCTGCGCGCGCGCCTGGGAATGGCCTAGGACAGAATCGCGGGCGTGGCCGCTCCCGCGCTCCGCGCCGTGCTCGTCGGCGCCAGCAACGTCAGCCTCTCGCTCGGGACATGGGTGGCGAAGCTGCGCGGCGCCGCCGGCGGGCCGGTGGAGGTGCTCGCGGCCTGCGGCAACGGCCGCTCCTACGGCGCCTGGAGCCGTTTTCTCTTCGTCCGCACGCTGCCCGGCATCGTCCGCTGCGGGCTCTGGGACGAGCTGGCGCGGCGGCCGCCGATGCCGACGGTGGCGCTGGTCGCCGACGTCGGCAACGACATCCTCTACGAGCACCCGGTGGAGCGGATCGCCGGCTGGGTCGACACCTGTCTCGCGCGGCTCGCCGAGCAGGGCGCGCGCACGCTGCTCGCCACCGCCTCGCTGCCGGTCATCGCCGGGGTGGGGCCGCTGCGCTACCTCGCGCTGCGCAGCCTGATCTACCCCGGCCGCTCGCTCCCCTTCGCGCCGGCGCGCGAGCGCGCCGTGGCGCTCGACGCCGCCCTGCGCGCGGCGGCGGCGGCGCGCGGCGTCCCCGTGGTCGTCCCGGAGCCGCTCTGGTACGGCCGGGACCCGATCCACGTCCGCCGCTCCTCCCGCGGCCCCTTCTGCGACGCCGCGCTCACCGCCTGGGACCTCCCCTGCGCGGCGCCGGCGCCCCCCGGCAGGGTCGTGCGCCGCCGCGGGTTCCCCGGCCTCCCTTTCGCGCACGAGCGCCTGTGCGGCGTCGAGCTGCGCACGCCGCAGCCGGCGCGTGCCTTCGCCGATGGCACGAACGTAAGCTTCTTCTAATGAGGGATTTCCCTGTCGCCGGTCGTTCCTCTACGGGTGGAAGTCTCTGTGACAGACTGGTGCGCGAGCACCCGTTCCATGCAGGGCAGAACCGTCTCGCACTACGAGGTCCTCGATCAGATCGGTGGCGGGGGAATGGGCGTCGTCCACCGCGCGCGCGACACCCGCCTCGGCCGCCCCGTGGCGCTCAAGTTCCTCTCACCGCAGCACGCCGGGAGCGCCGCGCACAAGGAGCGCTTCCTGCGCGAGGCGCGCGCCGCCTCAGCTCTCGAACACCCGAACATCTGCAGCATCTACGACCTGGGGGACACCGAGGACGGCGGCCTCTTCATCGCCATGGCGCTCTGCCCCGGCGAGAGCCTCAAGGACCGGATCGCGCGCGGCCCCGTGCCCGCGGACGAGGCGCTGCGCATCGCGCAGCAGATCGCCGACGGGCTCGCCTGCGCCCATAGCCGCGGCATCGTCCACCGCGACGTCAAGCCGGGCAACGTCATGGTGAGCGACGACGGCACGGTCAAGCTGGTCGACTTCGGGCTCGCCAAGCTGGCCGACGACGGGGACCCGTTGACGCGCACCGGCACCGTTGTCGGGACGACGGCCTACATGTCCCCCGAGCAGGTGCTCGGCGAGCCGGTCGACGAGCGCACGGACCTCTGGTCGCTCGGCGTGCTGCTCTTCGAGATGGTCACCGGCGTGCGGCCGTTCCGCGGCGAGCGCGAGCCGGCGGTGATGCACGCGATCGTCTCGCGCGAGCCGCCCGCCAGCGCACTGCCTCCCGAGGCGGCGCCAATGCTGGCGCCGATGCTCGGGCGCCTCCTCGCCAAGAGCCCCGCCGAGCGCTACCAGAGCGCGTCCGAAGTGGCCTCAGACCTCCGCCGGCTGCTCGCGCTCCCCCCGGCTCGAGGCGGCGGCGCGCCGGACCCCGGCGGCGCCGGCGCGACGACCTGGATCAGCGGCTCGTCGCGCCGCGAGCTGCCCCCGCGCTCGGCGCTCTCCCGGCTGGCCGCCGCGCCGCGCCGGTGGGGAGCGGCGCTGGCCCTGCTCTCGGCCGCGGCCTTGGTCGCGGCGCTGGCGCTTCGCGACCGCGGCCCGGCGGAGGCGGCGTCTACCTCCCTCGCCGGCCGCAAGGTGGTCGCGGTGCTTCCGTTCAAGGACCTCTCCGGCCAGCCCGGAGGGCAGCTCCTCGGCGACGGCCTCTCCGAGACGGTGAGCGCGCGGCTCGCCTCGGTGGGCGGGGTGCAGGTGGTCTCGCCGTCGCCCGCCGACGCCGACCAGGTCGCCGCCGAGCCGGGGAGCGCCGCGCGGCGGCTGGGGGCGAACCTGGTGCTGCGCGGCGCCGTGCAGCGTTCGCGCGATCGGGTGCGGATCACCTACGCGGTGCTCGACGCCACGCGCGGCGTGCAGGTGGCCGGGGACACCGTCACCGGCCCCAACGCCGACCTCTTCGCGATGCAGGACCGCGTGGCGGAGAGCGTCGCCCGCTCCCTCGCGCTCAAGCCCGACTGGCCGCCGGAGCGGGGCTCACCGTCCCTGGCGACCTCCGACCAGCAGGCGCGCTACCTCCGCGCGCTCGGCCACCTGCGGCGCTACGACCGCGAGGAGTCGGTGGCGGAGGCCATGGGACTGCTCGAGGCGCTGGTCATGGAGGCGCCGCGCTCCGCGCCGGTCCAGGCGGCGCTCGCGCGCGCCTATCTGCAGAAGTTCAACCTGACGCGCGAGCCGCGCTGGGTGGACCTCGCGGCCGAGGCCGGCGAGAGCGCCCGCGCGCTCGATCCGCAGAACCCGGAGGTAGACGTCACGCTCGGCACTCTGCACACGCGCACCGGCCGGCCGGAGGAGGCGATCGCCGCCTTCGCGCGCGCTCTTGCCAAGCAGCCGGAGCACTTCGAGGCGCTGCTCGGCCTGGCGTCGGCCCAGCAGGCGGCCGGCGTCCCGAGGGCCGCCGAGGCGACCTTCCGGAGGGCCATCGAGCTCCGCCCCGCCTACTGGGAGGGCTACAGCAAGCTCGGAGGGCTCTGCGTCGCGCAGGGGCGTTACGAGCTCGCGGCGGCGATGTTCCGCCGCGCCACCGAGCTGGCGCCCGACAACGCCCGCGCCTTCAGCAACCTCGGCGCGACCTACCAGCTCCTCGGCGAGTTGGAGCGGGCGCTCGCCGCCTTCAAGCGCTCGCTCCAGCTCGCGCCCACCGCGCTCGCCTTCTCGAACCTCGGCACCGCGGAGTTCGCCCTCGGCCATACCGAGGAGGCGGCCGCCGCCTTCGAGAAGGCGGTCGCGCTCACCCCGGCGCACTACAGCGTCTGGGCCAACCTCGGCGACGCCTATCGCTGGACCCCCGCGCTGCGGGCGAAGGCGCCGGCCGCCTACGCGCGGGCCATCGAGCTGGCGCGCGGGGAGCTGCGGGTCAACCCGCAGGACGGGAGGGTGCACTCCGTCCTGGCGCTCTGCCTGGCCAAGACGGGCCAGGCGGCCGAGGCCGAGCGGCACAGCCGGGAGGCCCTCGCCCTGGCTCCCGACAGCCCCGAGCTGCTCTTCAACGCGGCGATCCTGGCGACCCTCGCCGGCCGCCGCGCCGAGGCTCTCGCGTACCTCGCGCGCGCCGCCGAGGGGGGCTACAGCCGCGCGCTCATCGCCGGCGAGCCGGAGCTGGCCGGGCTGCGCGGCGAGCCGGCCTTCCAGACCATCGTGCGTGGATACAATCGCGAGGTCCTTTGAGTCTCCATCCGGGAGGGATCATGTCCAGGAACGCTTGGCACGTCTTCGCGGCCGTCGCGCTGCCCGTCCTGCTCGTCCTCGCCTGCGCGTGCAGGAAGGGCGACGACGACCGCTCCATCGTCACGTCGTGCGACGCAGACCCCCGCGACCACACCATCGAGGTCGGCGAGCAGGTGAGCTGCAAGGACCCCCACGTCTCCAAGAACGGGCGCCACCTGATCACCTGGCGCTCGAAGGGGGGCGAGAACATCGAGGTGCGGTTCACGCCGCGGGAAGGGATCGACCCCTTCCCCGACCTGCGGTGCCCGGGCAACTCGCCGGTCTGCCAGTCCGGGAGGATCGCGCCGAACGCCAGCGGCAGGTACCACTACGACGTCTGGCTGATGACGGCGAACGGGCGGAAGGAGATCGACCCGATGGTGATCATCGACCCGTAGGACCACCGCGAAGGCTGCACGCCTAGGTCGCGCGGCTGGCGGTGTCCGCCACTTCGGCCGGCAGCGCCACGTCGCCCGGCGCCGAGGTGAGGGCCTGCCGCATCGCCTCGAGCTCGCGCAGGTGCTCCTTCTGGGCGGCGACCACGCGGAGCAGGGCGTCGGCGGTGGCGGGATCGAGATCGCGGATCATCTTGGGGTAGAGGACGTCGTTCTCGAAGCGCTCTTCGGCGATGGCGTCGGCGAGGTCCGTCGCCTCCCCGCGCACCTGCTCGGCGGCGTCGAGGAGGGCGATGGCGAGGGCGTCCTTCGCCGCCGCCAGCCGCTGCCAGCGGCGGGCGAGGTTCGACAGGCCGTCGCCCTCGGCGCGGGCGGCGTTGGCGCGGAAACGGGCGGCGGTCGCCGCCTCGGCGGTGAAAGCGGTCTTCAGATGCTCCTGGAAGCGCGGAATCCTGGACATGAGAGAGGATTGTACCCGTGAAGCGCGTCCGACTCCTGGTCCTCGCGAGCGTCGCCGCGCTGCTCGTCCTCGTCGCCGCGCTCGACCTTTCCTTCGTCAGCGCCCTGGCCACGACGATCCTGGTGGTCGCCGCGGTCGCCGGCTTCCTCTGGCTCCTCTGGCGCCTGGTCCGGGCGCTCCTCTGGAGCGTCGGCCGGCGGCTCACCTTCTCCTACTTCCTCCTCGGCGTGCTGCCGATCCCCATGCTGGCGCTGCTCATCGGCGTGGCGACCTATCTGCTGGCGGGCTTCTTCCTCGGCCACCTCTACCGCGACACCGCGCGCGACCTCCAGGCGGAGCTGGCGGTCCTGGCGCGCGCG
>DASUNQ010000072.1:0-22817 GCA_036277075.1 Thermoanaerobaculia bacterium | reverse complement strand
GTCCAGCGGGTGGCCTCGCCGCGGGTCACGGCGCCGGCGCCGCGGGCCTCGCGGAAGGCGCCGCCGCGCGGCACCAGGGCGACCGAGAGGATGTCCACCCGCGCCGGCCCGGGGGCGCCGGCGAAGACGCCGAGGCTGCGCAGCCCGCCGGGCCGCGGGCGCCGCGGCCGCAGCGGGATGGCGTAGGTCTGCTCCGAGCCGTCGGAGAAGACCGGCGGCGCGCCGGAGGCGCCGACCACGAAGAGCATCGGGTCGGGCAGCGCCCCCTCCTCGTCGAGGTTGTACGCCACCGCGAGGCCGCCGACGCGGTCGCGAGTGCGCGCCCGCACCAGGACCGCCTCCCAGTCCGCGAAGCGCAGCCCTTCGAGATCGACCGCGATGCCGCCGACGAGGAGCGGCCCCTGCGGGCGCGCGGGCGGCCGCAGGGCGAGCCGCACGCCGTCGGCGAGCCGCTCGAGCTCGACCTCGGCGAGCTGCGGCGCGCGCGCCGGCCGCCACTCCGGCCGCGGCCGATCGAACCGCCAGCGCACCTCGCGGTGCGGCGCGGGCGCGCGGCCGGTGACGGCTTCGTCCGGAACGAGGTCGGCGAGGTGGACGAGCGCCGCCTCCCCGGCGGGACCGCCCGGCCGTTGCCGGCAGGCCGGGAGACCGGCGGCGGCGAGCAGCGACACTGCGAGCAGCACGTGGACGAGGCGGGGGAGCATCGCGCGGGGCGGTTCGGCGCGGAACAGTACAGGAAGCGGCGATGGGCCTCAACGGCCTCGCGTCGGGCCCGGCCAGCCGCTACCGCCACCGCAGGCGGCCGATCTGCTGCGGCAGCTCGGCGGCGGCGCTGATCCTGTCCGCCGGCGCCTCCATGTAGACGCCGTCGGCGGCCGCAAACAGCGCGAGGACGTGCTCTTTGCCGTCGACTGGCAGTCCCACGAGCTCCACGCCGGCCTCGAAGCGCTGGGCGTACGCGAGCTCCACGTGGGGAGCGCGGCCCAAGGAGCCGAGCGGCACCTGGGCGCCGTCGAGAAAGGCGAGGAGGACGAACCCGCGCGGGACTTCGAGGCAGGCGAACGAGGAAGGCTGAACGGCGATGCGAACCGCCAGGCGCCCCCCCGCCGGTGCGGCGATGCGGCCATCGACCGGCTGCGGCGCGGGAGGCAGCGACAGGCCGGAGGCCCAGGCCAGGCTGCGGGGTCGAACCTCGCCACCGGCGGCGGGCTCTCGGGCGGAGAACTCGGTCCCGTCCTTGAGCGCCGTGAACGACCAGCTGGGGAAACGCTCGCCGGTCGGGGTGACGTGGACGAGGGTGATCGAGTGGGCCCCGTGTGCGAGGCGTTGCGCGGAGATGGTGAGCCTGAACCGCGAGACCTCGCCGGGCGCCAACGGGTGGTCGGTGCTCAGCATGGGCCTGTCGCTTCCCCTCTCCCGAAACATGACTTGCACGCCGTCGATCAGGACCGACGACCTCACGGATCGCGCCTCGTAGAGAGCGCCCGTGCGCCTTCCGAGCCCGAGCTGCACGTCCAGCTCGATCGGCTCGTCCCCCGTGAGCCAGTAGGTGAGCCGCTCTCTGCCGGCACGCGCGGCCAAGGGGAAGTTGATCTGGAAGTGGACTCCGTCCCGTTCGGGATCGACGGCGACGAAGGGCGCCCGCGGGACGTCGGGCTCGCGGTACGGGCGCAGCGCGTAGCGCGCGAGCGAGTGGCCGGGACAGGTCCTCACCGCACCGCCCTCACGGTCGCCGCTCCAGCCACCGAGGAGAGCGGTCGCGGCGCAGAGCAGGCCCGCCGGCCAACGGCTCACGGCGAGCAGAGGCCGTCGACGGTCCCGGTGCTCGTCTGGGCGAAGGTCCGGCCCCCGGAGCCGCTCGTATCGTGGTTCGTGCACACGCCGGTGATCTCGCACTCCGGAGCCGAAAGCCCGCAGACGCCGCGGACCCCCCTGAAGCCGACCGCCCACTTGCCGAACCGAAATTCCGGAACGTTGCGGGCCCTGCCCAGATCGCTCCCGGCAAAGATGTTGGGTCCCAGCTTGTTCGAGAAGTACTCGTTGGCGATGACGTACGAGCTCGTGCCCGAGGAGGACTTGCAGGCCCAGGGAATGAAGCCGAACTTCAGGCACCAGCGCCAGCTCTCGTGATACCCACCCTCCTTCTGCTCGGTCTCGCCGCCGACGAAGATATAGACGGGGAAGAGCGGCGGGAACTTGAAGATCTCCGAGGCGTTCCGCGTGCAGTAGTCGTCCTGCTCGAGGTCGCCGCCGCAGACCGTGACCGTCTGGGGCGGGTCCGCCGGTCCGGAAGCGGCGGCCTGCGCCGTGCTGAACTGGCCGCAGCCGGTCACCGTATCGAAGCAGATCGTCGTGCCGGCGGTGGCGGCGCCGACGGTGATGAAGCCGGCCGTCCCGCCGATCACCAGTGAGAGCATGCTGGGGTGGACGGTCACCGTGCCGTCGGCGTGCGGCACGACGGCGCGCCGGTCGGAGGCGTCGTCGACCTGGATCTGGAGGCTGCCGTCGGGCTCCGTGAAGAGGGTCGGGGTGCCGAGACCGTACTGCTGCACCCGGCCTGCGACGTACGCCGCGGCCTCGGCCGCGCTGGAGAAGCTGGGCGCCAAGGGCGGTACGTCGCTCTCCGGCACGATCTCGTCGGCGCTCCCCAGGACGTCCTTGAGGTCCTGTCCGACCGCCGCGTCGTCCGCCCGCACCCCCAGCCACTGCACTCGCCGTGGGCCCGCCCAGGGTCGGCCGAAGGTGTCCTGGAACCGAACGGTGAACGACGGCCCGCGCCCCATCCAGGGATCCGCGGAGCCGTAGCTCGTGCTGGCGAGCCAGGTGATCTCCTCCTCGAAGCCCGGCGGCTCGGTCGTCGCCGAAAAGGTGACCGGCCTCCCGTCCGGGATCGCAGGCCGGCCGGCCGCGTGGCTGGTGATCCGCGTGCGGTAAATCTCGAAGACGATGCGGCGGGCGTCCGGCCCCGATCCGACCAGGACCTGATAGGTCCCCGGCTCGCTGAAGGAGAGCAGGGCCGGCGAGCCGAGGAGGGTCTGGCGGAGCTTGCGCTCGGCCGGCAGGTGAAACTCCACGAGCGGCGCGAAGCTCGCCGGCGCGACCGCCGCCGCGAGACGGATCGGCCGTCCGACGGAGGTGCGGTAACGGTCCTCGCCAACCCGGCGCAGAGCCGCGACGGAGCGCTGGCGGTAGAAGCGGTAGCTGGAGGCGTTGAGGTCCTGCGCGTCCAGCGTCACCGGAGCGACCGACGCCTCGACGGCGCCCAGCCGCACCGCAGCCGCGGGGACGTTCTGGACCTCGAACACGGCCGACGCTCGGGTGACGCCGCCGTCGCCGCCGACCGCCGCCGCCTCGACCACCTGCCGCCCCGGCAGGGCGAGGGGGCATTCCGCGAACGACCACCCGCCCTGGACCGCGGTCTCGACGGCGCCGCTCCAGGTGACGGAGCCCCCCGCGGGCACCTCGCGTCTCAGGCGCAGCAGCACGCCGGCGGGCAGAGCCGTCGACGCGGGCGCAGGGTGCCAGGTCGTCGTCAGGCCGGCGATGGGTCCGATGTAGAGGCCGGTGGGAGCTCCGGCCGCGGCCGCGGCGAGTGGAGGCGAGGTAAGGATCGTTACGAGCCACACGGCCGCGGCGACGTGGACGGTGAGACGCAAACGGGTCATGGCGTCCCTCCTCGTGTTTATTTCATATTATCATAAACTACATCTTTATCGCCTCCCCGCGTCCCCGGAACCTCCCGGCGGGGCGCTCGTCTCCAGCGCCAGCACCCAGGTGCGGAAGCCGGCCTCCAGCTCCTCCCAGCTCCGGCCGAGGCGGGCGCGCAGCGCCTCGGGCGCGGCCGAGCCCCCCGCCGCCACGCCGGCGAGAAAGGCCCGGAAGGCGGGAGCGAGCGCGCCGTCCTCCCCCTCCAGGAGGTAGCGCACCCAGAACGCGGCGTGCGGGTAGTGGTGGCGCGCGCCGGCGGCGGCGACGAAGGGGGCCCAGTCGAGGTCCAGCAGCTCCGGCAGCGGCCGCAGGCGCCCCTCCTCGAGGCCGCGGGCGAGACGGTGGAGCGCCGCCGGCGCGCCGAAGAGCTGCCGCCGGAAACCCTCCTCGACGACGGCCCCGCCGAGCGTCCCCGGTGCGAGTCGCCCCGCCTCGTCGAGGCGCGACATGGCCAGCTCGTCGGCGATCCCCTCGTCGAGCCAGCTCGGCAGCGCCGGGCCGATGGCGCGGCGGTTGACGAGGTGGGTCAGCTCGTGGACGAGGGTGCCGCCGACCTCGGCGCGGCGCAGGCCGCCGTCGAAGAGGGCCACCAGACCGTGGCCGGTGTGCCCCGAGGCGGGGAGGCCCGCGAGCCGCGCGTCGCGCGACTGGAAGGCGCGGTAGGCGGTCTCCTCCGCGAAGAGGACGACGGTCTCGGCGGGCTCGCCCACGGGCAAGAGGCCGTAGCGGACGTGATACGCGCTTTCGAACCCGGCGGCGACGCGGTCCAGCCAGGCGAGCCGCTCGAGGTCCGCGAAATCGGTGACCAGCGCGTACGGGCCGAGCCGCCCTTCGGCGGCGCCGGCGCCGAGCGCGGCGCGCGCCGCGGCGAGGCGCTCGGGGTCGGCGGGGAGGGCCGGGAGCGGCAGCGTCGGGTCCGGGGCGCTGCCGAGCGGCGGCTCCTCCCACTCGCCGGAGAGCGGCACCCAGCCGGAGTGGCCGCGGTACTCGACCTTCACCCAGCCGGGCCGGTGGTCGACGACCGCGAGGTTGCCGTAGGCGTGGAAGCGGGTGACGGTGCGCGCGCCGGCGCGCGGCCGGCGATGGAGCGCCTCGCCGGGCCGGATCAGCACCCTCTCCGGCGGCGGCGGCGCGCTCTCGGGATCGAGCGGGAAGCCGCTGCCGCGCTCGAACAGCGCGTCGCTCAGCCGCCAGGGCCGGGGCGGGCTCGGCGGCTCCGCGCGGCGGGCGAGCCAGACCCAGGCGCCGACCCCGGCGCCGGCGAGGAGCAGCAGGGCGAGCAGGGCGCGGCGGCGCATCGCCGCGATTGTAGGGCTCGGGGCGCGGCGCGCCGGCCTACCGGTGGACGATGGTGCCGGCGTGGCCGCCGGCGAGCGCCCGGCGGAGCCGCTCGGGGCGGCGGCCGTTGACGATCTGGAAGCGGTCGAGGAGCCGCGCGCGCTCGAGCAGGTCGAGCAGCACCGGCTCGAAGGGGAGCGTCGCCGGCGCCAGCCGCCGCAGCTCGGCGACCGAGGTCTCCGCGACGAAGCGCGCGCCGGGCTCGCGCTTGGGGTCGGCGTCGTAGAGGCCGTCGACGTCCTTGACCAGGGTGAGGCTGGCGCAGCCGAAGCACTCGGCGAGGAGGAAGGCGCCGGCGTCGGTGCGGTGCGGCGGGATGCGCCCGACGCCGGGCGGGTGCTCCCAGAGCGAGTACGGCGGCACGCCGCTGAAGACCACCCCGGGCGCGGCATGGAGGAAGAGCGGCAGCAGGTGGCCGAGGATGTCGGGCGGGATCGCCACCACCCCGTAGGGCGCCAGCAGCGCGCCGAGGAGGTGGGCGTTGGCGAGGGCGTCGGCGGCGGCGAGCTGCGCCAGGACCCCGGTGGGCAGCCCCAGGTCGAGGCCGATCGAGAAGACGTGCCGGGTGCGCACCCCGCCGCCGGTGCCGAGGATCAGCTTGCGCTCGCGCAGGCACTCGGCCAGCACCTCGACCACCGGGTAGACCGCGGCGCGGCCGGCGTCGAGGATCGAGCGCCCGCCGATCTTGACCACGTGCGCCGCCGGCAGCATGCGGTGGACGGGTCCCTCGGTCGAGCGCTCGAGCGCCCGGTCGAGCAGGGTCTCGCGCATCAGCCGCGAGGCGACGTGGTGGCGGGAGTCCATCAGTCGGCGCTGATCACCGTCCCCACCGGCTCGCCGGCGAGGGCGCGGGTGAGGTTGCCGGGCACCAGGCCGTTGATCACCTGCACCGAGCGGCGCGTCTCGGCGCGCTCCATCAGGTCGACCACCGCCCGCTCGACGACCAGGTCCGCGAGCGCCAGCGCCCGCAGCTCCGCCACCGTGATCCGCGGGATGAGGCGGGCGTGGCGGTCCTTCTTGGGGTCGGCGGTGTAGAGCCCGTCGACGTCCTTGACGAAGATCATCGAGCGGGCGCCGAGCACCTCGGCGACGAGGAAGCTGCCGGTGTCGGTGCGGTGCGGCGGGATGCGCCCGACCTCCGGGTTCTGCTGCCAGTAGATGTAGGGCGGCATGCCGAAGAAGATCACCGCGCCGCGCTCGGCCAGGTAGAGCGGGAGCTGCGCGAACTGCGCCGGCTCGATGAACGGGATGCCCCAGCGCGCGAGGAGGTAGTTCAGCATGCGGGCGTTCTGCATGCTGACGAAGGTGCCGAGGACGGAGAGGACGCCGGTCGGCATGCCGAGGTCGAGCCCGACGCTGTAGGCGTGGCGCGCGCGGGTGCCGGCGCCGGTGCCGAGGATCATCGGGTGGCGGCCGAGGTTGGCCACGATCTCCTCGAGCAGCGGGAAGACGGCCGCCCGCCCGCGGTCGATGAAGCTCTGGCCGCCGATCTTGACCACGTTGGCGTCGGGCAGGATCTGGATCGGCGCCGGCCGCTCGGTGCGCGAGAGGAGCTCGCGGTCGGAGAGCGAGCCTTCGACGAGCGCCTGCCCGAGCTCGCTCAGCAGCTCGTCGATCGGCGGCCCGGCCGGCTCGCTCACGGCAGCCCGACCGCCTCGAGCAGGTAGCTCTCCTCCGCCTCGCGCTCGGCGTCGAGACCGCCGAGCTCGGCCGCGGCCCACTCTTCCAGCTCGCGCAGCACCTTCTCCTGCACGCCCGGCGGCAGGACGATCCCGCCGAGGCCTTCCTTGCGCCGCCAGTCGGCGAGGGCGCGGCGAGGGGAATGACCGGTCGGCCAGGAGGCCACGACGGTGCGCGGCAGCTCGCGGGCGCCGCGTCCGAGGAGGGCTTTGAGGAGGCGGCCGCCGCCCGCCGAGCGGGGGACGAAGCCGCGGGCCCGCAGCCGCCGCCGCATCTCCCGTGCAAGGAGCGCTTTGACGCTCTCGGGCGGGCGCTCGACCCGGCCGATGACGCACGCCGCGCCCGAGGCGGCGACGCGGAAGACCTCTTCCACCACGTGCTCCTCCGGCAGCAGGTGGAGGGCGCGCGAGCCGAAGACGGCGCGGGCGGCGCCGTCCGGCAGCGGCCAGGGCAGCGCGGCGTCGGCCTGGACCAGGGGGGCGCCGGCGGCGCGCCGGCGGAAGACCTCGAGCATCGGACGCGAGACGTCGAGGCCCAGGTACCGGACGGGCTGCTCGAGGAGCCAGCGGCCGACGAGGCCGGTGCCGGCGCCGATCTCGAGCAGCCGCTCGCCCGGGCCCACGCCGGTCATCGCCACGACCGCCGCGGCGACGGCGCGCGCGATCTGCTCACCCAACCCAGCCCGGCGGTCGAACTCCGTCGCCTGCAGGTCGAACGAGGCCGCAGGACTCAGCGACAACACTCCGCGATCAGCCGTTGGAGCTCGCGGCAGCGCTCGCGCGCCGGGGTGAGGCCCCGGCGCGCGGCGCTTGCGCCTACTCCCTCAGTCGCAGGCGAACGCGTCGGTGTCCTGCACCGGCAGGAACGCCTTGCCGCCGCGGTGGAAGTAGCGCCGGGTGTGTCCGGTCGCGGTATCCGCGACCGTGATCAGCACCTCGACGTCGGTCAGGCCGCTGGCGAAGAACCAGAAGCGGTCGTTGATGGCGCAGCCGTTGAGGACCTTCACCACCAACTCGATGTTGTCCTCGTCGAAGAACCAGAAGCGGCCGGAGTCGTCGGTGTCGGACACCGCGAAGGCGGGGCCGCTGCCGCTGCCGGTCGTCCAGGTCGCGCTCACCCGGAACCGGCCCTCCTGGAGGCAGAGGAAGCCGGGCCCGGCGACGCACGGGGCGATCGGGCCGAGCGGCGCGAGCTGGGTGAAGAAGACGTGGTCGGCCAGCTCCCGGCCGCTGGCCAACCCGACCTGGTTATCGTACTGCCAGTGGATGCCGCCGTAGATGCGGCTCTGCCCCGCCTCGTCGGCGGCGGCGGAGAGGCTGGTGAAGGAGCGCTCGACGCCGGGAAGCGCGTCGGAGGAGGCGTCGAAGTTGAAGCTGTCGGTGCCGAAGAAGAGCGCCAGGACGCGCGCCGCCGCGCCGCTGAAGGTGCTGTGGCCCGAGGTGTAGGAGGGGAAGGGCGGGACGACGATCAGCGGCGTCCAGGAAGGGTCGGGGGCGGTCGCCGGGTTGCCGTCCTTGTCGGCGTTCTGGATGCCGGTCGTCGGCCGCCAGTGGTTGTAGGCGTACTTGTGGTCCCAGGAGACGATCGCGGCGTCGGCGACGGCGAGGCTGACCAGGGCGAGGAGGCGCTGCTTCTCGACCAGCGAGAGGTTGCGGTCCTCGGCGAGCTGCTGGGCGATCTCGAGCCAGTGCCCCGGCGGCGTCGCGGTCCCCGGCCCGTCGGCCCAGAAGAGGGCGATCTCGGTCTGCTCGGCGGTGCGCGCGCGGCTGTTGACCCGCCCCAGGCGCTTCACCTCGTGGAAGGCGACGGCGTACTCGGCGCTGTTGACCGAGGGGGGCGGCCCGTGGCGGAACTGCGCGCCGCTGGTCATCGTCCAGGGGGTGACGAGCGGCCACTGCGGCAGCAGCGCGGCGGCGAAGCCGGGTCCGGTCGGCGACCACCAGTTGGCGCCGTCGATGCCGTTGTAGGCCACCACGGTGTCGGCGTTGTCCTCGGCGCGGAGCTCGAGGATCTGGTCGGCGACGGCCCGCCCCCAGGCGACTCCCGCGGTCTCCTCGGCGCCGTCGGGGATCTCCGCCAGCGAGGCCGCGAGCGCGGCGTCGAAGGTCGCCTGCTGGGCCGGGAAGAGGGCCACGAGGGCGCGGTGGGCGGCGGCCGCGACCGCGGCCAGCGGCGAGGCGCCTTCCGGCGCGTGGTCGGCGACGTGATACGGCGTGTAGCCGCCGATGACGCCGATCAGCGCGTCGTAGGCCGCGACGTGGACGATCGCCATGGCGCGGCTGGCGCGCGGCGGCGACGTCTTGTCGACACGCACGGCGTCGAGCAGAGCGTCGTTCCAGTCCGAGACCACGTCGGCGCGCGCGGCGCCGGCGCCGAGCAGCCCGGCGCAGAGCAGGAGCACGAACAGCTTCCGAGACATGCGAGCTTCCTCCAAAGTAGGCGGGTCCGAAGAACGGGAGACCGGCCCACTCTACAGGAGGATCGAGAAGCCGCGGAAGTCGTCGTGGGATCTATGGTTTGCGCATAGCTCCTACGATCATTGCGCAGCGCCGGCGCGCGGCAGCGCGGCGGGCCTCAGTAGCGCGGCACGGCGGGGTCGACCTCGCGGCTCCAGGCGTCGATGCCGCCGGCGAGGTTCTTGGCGCGGTCATAGCCCATACGGCGGAGGAACGAGACCGCCTGCGCCGAGCGCATGCCGTGGTGGCAGTGGGCGACGATGGTGGCCGCCGGGTCGAGCTCGCCCAGCCGGTCGCGCAGCTCCTGGAGCGGGAGCAGCCGCGCCCCCTCGATGCGCGCGATGTCGTGCTCCTGCGGCGTCCGCACGTCGAGGACCACCAGGTCCCGCCCCTCGTCGAGCCACCGCTTGAGCTCTTCCGGCCGCACGTCGAAGTCGTCCGCCATCGCCTCCTCCGGCTGCGGCGCGACGCCGCAGAACTGCTCGTAGTCGATCAGGCCGCGCTGCGTCGGGTGCTCGGAGCAGACCGGGCAGGCGGGGTCCTTGCGCAGCTTGAGCTCGCGGAAGCGGAGCTTGAGGGCGTCGAAGAGGAGCAGGCGGCCGATCAGCGGCTCGCCCACGCCGACCACCAGCTTGACCACCTCGTTGGCCTGGAGGGCGCCGATGATCCCGGGCAGCACGCCGAGGACGCCCCCCTCGGCGCAGGAGGGGACGAGCCCCGGCGGCGGCGGCTCGGCGAAGAGGCAGCGGTAGCAGGGCCCGCGGGCGCCCCAGAAGACCGACACCTGCCCCTCGAAGCGGAAGATCGAGCCGTAGACGTTCGGCACGCCGGCGAGGACGCAGGCGTCGTTGACCAGGTAGCGGGTGGGGAAGTTGTCGGTTCCGTCCACCACCACGTCGTAGCCGGCGAGGATCTCGCGCGCGTTGGCCGAGGTGAGGCGGGTCTCGTGCGGCACCAGGTCGACGTGCGGGTTGACGTCGTGGAGCCGCTCGAGCGCCGCCTGGATCTTCGGCCGGCCGACGTCGGAGCGGCCGTAGAGGACCTGGCGGTGGAGGTTCGACTCGTCGACGACGTCGAAGTCGACCAGCCCGAGGGTGCCGACGCCGGCCGCCGCGAGGTAGAGACCGGCCGGCGAGCCGAGGCCGCCGGCGCCGACGAGCAGGACGCGCGAGGCCTTGAGGCGCCGCTGCCCGGCGGTCCCCACCTCCGGCATGATCAGGTGGCGGCTGTAGTGGCGGATCTCGGAGGGCTCGAGCTCGGGGAGCGCCGCGACCTCCGCGGCCGCCGCGCTCGCGGCGCCGCCGGCGATCGAGGGCACGATCGACAGCGTGTCCCCCTCCCCGACCGGCGTGTTCTCGCGTTGCAGGTAGCGGACGTCCTCTTCGTTCTTGAACACGTTGACGAAGCTGCGCAGGCGGCCGTCGTCGGCGTAGAGGTGGCGCTCGAGCGCGGGGTGGCGGCGGACGAGGTCGCGCAGCGCCTCCTCGACCGTCGTCCCCTCGACCGGCAGCTCCCCCGCCTCGCCGGTGAAGCGGCGCAGCGGCGTCGGGATGTGGATGATCGGCATGGGCAGTCTCCTACGGGGTGCTCTCGCTCCGCTCGCGGACCGGCGGGCCGCCGGCGGCGGTCTCCGCCGCCTGGCGCTCGATCGGCTCCTCGCTGAACTCGGCGCGGTCGTCGGCCAGGCGCCAGCTCCGCACCTCGGAGGCGTGCCCGCCGGTCACCGCCACGATCAGGTACGACAACCCCGGCCAGGCGTGCTCGCGGTCGAACTCGCTGGGTCGCGCCGGGTGGTCGGGGTGGGAGTGGTAGTAGCCGACGATCTCGAGCCCGGCGTCGCGCGCCGAGCGCTGCGCTTCGAGCACCGTCTCGGGCCCGATCACGAAGCGGTTGCCGCGGCTCTCCTCGCGCTCGTTGGCGGCCGGCACCACGCGGTCCACCTCCACCCGCTCGCCCGTCACCCGCCCGAGCAGCACGCCGCAGCACTCCTCCGGGTAGGCCTCCGCGGCTTGCCGCTCGATGGTGGCGAGGTCGGAGGGGAGCAGCACGAGACAGGTCATCGCAGGTTCGCGGGGGGGTCATCCCAGAAGCGCTCCGACAGGTACTTGTCGGCGCCGTCGCAGAGGACCGTGACCAGCGTACCACCCTCCCCGGCGGCCGCGAGCCGCGCCGCGAGGCGGAGCGCCGCCGCGACGTTGGCGCCCGAGGAGATCCCGGCCAGCACCCCGGCCTCGCGCGCCAGCCGGCGCACCATCGCGTGCGCCTCCTCCGTCCGCACCTCCCAGGCCTCGTCGGCGAGCGACGGGTCGTAGATCGGCGGCACGATCGCGGTCGCCATGTGCTTCATCCCCTCGAGGCCGTGGAAGGGGCTGTCCGGCTCGACCGAGACGAGCCGCACCGCCGGCGCGCGCTCGCGCAGGAACCGCCCCACGCCCATGAACGTGCCGCTGGTGCCGAGACCGGTGACGAAGTGGGTGAGGCCGCCGCCCGTCTGCCGCCAGATCTCGGGGCCGGTCGTCCGGTAGTGGGCGCGCCAGTTCTCGGGGTTGCCGTACTGGTCGAGATAGGCGTAGCGCTCGGGCGCGGCGGCGGCCAGGCGGCGGGCCTCGCGGATCGCGCCGTCGCTGCCGGCCAGCGGGTCGGTGAGGACCAGCTCGACCCCGTAGGCGCCGAGGATCCGCTTGCGCTCGGGGCTGGCGTTGGCGGGCAGGCAGAGGGTCACCGGCAGGCCGAGCGCGGCCCCGAGCATCGCGTAGGCGATGCCGGTGTTGCCGGAGGTCGAGTCGAGGAGGCGGCGCGGGCCGCCCGGCGCGAGCAGGCCGCGGCGGAGGGCGTCCTCGACCATCGCCAGCGCCGGCCGGTCCTTGACCGAGCCGCCGGGGTTGGCGAGCTCGGCCTTGGCGAACAGGCGGACGCCGGGAGCGCCGGTGAGCGGCGAGAGGTCGAGGAGCGGGGTGCCGCCGACGAGCTCGAGGAGACGCTGCGGTCGCCCGGCACCGCGCAGAGCGTCGTCTGGCGCCCGAGCCATGGGAGGAGAGGACCGGAGAGAGGGAGCTTCCAGGAACGAAGCTATCAGAGCCCGGCCACGCAGGCAAGTCCTAGCCGGCCCGCTCCTCGAGCAGCGTCTCCGGCCGCGGCAGCGGCGCCACGAACGCGGCCTCGACCGACTCCTCCTCGAACGCCTGCCGGTCGGGCGACAGGCGCCAGGCTCGCGTCTCCACGACCTGGCCGCCCAGGATCGCCGTCAGCAGGTAGCTCATGCCCGGCCGCAGGGTCTCGAGCTCCAGCTCGGTCGGCGTGGCGGTCTCCCCGGCCCGCGCCACGTAGTAGCCGACGACCTCGAGGTTCAGGGCGCGGGCCTCGGCCTCCGCCGCCGCCTGGGTCTCCGGCGCGATCGGATCGGCGCCGCGGCCGCCGCCGGCGTGCGGGGTCTGCACCGAGAGGATGCGCTCGACGAAGATCCTGTAGAGGCCGTTGCGGTGCGGCCGCCCGATGAGCACGCCGCAGCACTCGCCCGGGTAGGTCATGGCGGCGTGCCGCCCGATGGCGTGGAGGTGGCGGGGGGAGATCACGAGACGACTCATCAAGGTGGCAGCCCTCCCTCTGGCTTGGTGGCCCGCGCGGCCACGTGGTCGCGGAGCGATCCGAGCGCGACTGCAAGACCAGAGCCATCGACCCTGTTCGATTTTCTAAGCTGGCCTACCAAGTGCGGCGGCGGGCGAAGGAGATGGGTCTGGTGCCGGGGGTAATGATCCTGGAGGTCATGAGCCCGCGAGACGACGGCGGCTCGCGGCGATCATCCGCCACCGACCTCCTCGATGACGTCGCTCTCCGCCGACGCGAGGGTGATCGTCAGCGGCCGGCCCACGGCCGCGGCTTCCTTCAAGAGGCGCAAGGACGCCTCGAAGGACGGGCGTGCTCGCGGCAGGCGGTAGAAGCGGGCCGACTCGTAGAACATGACCTCGACGTGATCCGCCCCCGGCGGCTCGCGAACGTGAGCCACCGTCATCTCGCGCCGACTCATCCGCTCCATCCTACGGGCAGGTGACCCCGTTCTTGTACCCGATCAGCGTGCCGTTCGTCGCCGTGTACGACGGATCCGTGGTGAAGGTGGTGGTCGAGCCGAAGGCCGGCGTGTAGGCCGAGCCCGGCTGGATCGAGTACTTCGACACTCTGGGGTGCGGATGACAAAGGGGGTTCTCCTGCGCGGCCAGCCAACTGCTCAGGAGCACCGGCTTGTCGAACATGCCGGGGTCGATGACCATCGCCAGCTCGGCGCTGATGCCCAGCTTCCTGATGCTGATGCGCACCCGCACGAGAGGAGCGACGTGGTACCACCAGGTCACGCAGCAGCCGCCCCATTTGTTCGCCTGCACCGAGAGCCGGTCGAAGTTGTCGACGGCAAAGCTGAACACCTTCTCGCAGCAGTAGCCGTACTGGGTGGTGATGATCCGGCGCATCTCGTGAGCGCGCGCGTAGCAACCGTCGATCACGTACTGGAACGGGATGCAGTTCGGCACGCCGAACGGCCCCGGCAGGTGACACGACTGTTGAGCGCAGAAGTCGAAGATCTCCTTGGCCTTCGCGTAGTTCGGGACGACGCGCTTGCAGAGCAGGAAGACCGGGATCTTCAGATAGTGCTCGACGATGTTGAAGGTCGTCGGATCGATCTTCGAGAGGTCGATGTCATGGATCTTCTCGGGCCTCTCGACGTAGGTCCGGCGGCGTTGGAACTCCTCCAGCTCCACACCGCGGAGGACGGCGACACGCCCGATGAAGCCCCGCCCCTCGTCGAGCTGAGCTTTCACCGGAGCGCCCTTCTCGAAGGCCTCCTCGAGCCGGGCCGTCGAGGCCTCGGCGATCTTGGTGGCGGCCGACCGGAAGCTGTAGATCCGCTGCTTCTCGTTGAACAGATACTCGGTCTCCTGCTCGCCCTTGCCCCTGCGAATGGCGGCGATCGTCAGGAGCTCCTCGCGCGGTTCCCTGGCCATCTCGAGCCTCCTCTTGCAATGATCCTATGGCGTCCGGACGGCAGTCTCGTTACGCACGCTCTGCCGCTTGACCAGGTGACCACCGATCACACCGTGAAACGCATGAAAGCGGTTGGGATCAAGCAGCTGCAAGCCCTCGTCCTCGCTTGCGCCGCTTGGCTCGCCGTGGTCGCCGCCGGCGGAGGCGAGCGGCAAGGTGGTGCGCGACCTGCGCCTCCTGGCGCCGGGTGAGGGGGTCCTCCTCGAAGGCGCCGACCTGGCGCCGCTGCGCGAGGTCGTCGGCGACGCCCGGGTGGTGGCCCTCGGCGAGGCCACCCACGGCACCCGCGAGTTCTTCCACCTCAAGCACCACCTCCGTTGGATGCGGCAATGGAACGCCGTTCCGGGGCGCCGGCAGGGGCGCTTCTACGGCTTCGACGTGAAGGCCGCCGCGGTGTCGGCCGAGCGCCTGGCGGCGCGGCTCGAGCGGATCGACCCGGCGCTCGCGGCGGAGGTGGGTCCGCCCTCGCCCGGCTCGCCGCGGCCGCGCGCGCCGCGCCCGAGCTCGCCGACGCGGACGCGGCGGAGTACCAGGCCGCCGTGGCCGGCGTCGCCGCGGTGCTGCCGCGGATCGCCGAGCGGCTGCCGGGGGGGTTCCCGGAGAGGCGGGAGCTACGGTAGGAACGGCTGAGGATAAGGGAGCAGGCGTTCCGGAGATGTCCTCAGCGGTTGATACCACTTCCTCAGCCGTTGATACGACGTCCTCAGCGCCTGATACGACATCCTCAGCCGCTGATACGTTGTCCTCAGCGACTGATACGACATCCTCAGCGGCTGATACGACTTCCTCAGCCGCTGATACGACATCCTCAGTCGTTGATACGACATCCTCAGGGCCTGATACAGCATCTCCAGGCCCTGAGGGAGGCATCCGGAGGCTCCCGGCGACCTCCGGAGAGGACGCGGAGAGATCCTCCACGGCCGCCGAGATCGTCACGCCACCTAGAGCGGGGGTGAGTAGGCCGCGAGCTCGGTGTGGTCGGCGGTGAGGACTCGACCTCGCTGAGGCGAGGCGCTTGAGCCCTCGGCGAGGAGTCGCCAAGCCTGGGATTGAGGATGCAACGCTCCGCGACGCCCGCCGAGCGGCAGCGACCGGCCGGCGCGCGGCGCCCAATGACCTCCGGGAGGCGTGGAATGTCCTGCGGCGGCTTCGGAACCCTTTCCCGGAGCGTGGGAATGGGTTGCGCGGGCCGGGGAACAGGTTGCGGAGCGCCGGGAACCTAGTCCGAGCGGCTCGGAATAGGTTCCGCAGCGCGCGCAACCCATTCCCGGCGTCGCGCAATCGATTCCCGGCGCCGCGCAGGAGGTTCCGGAGAGCGCGCAGGAGGTTCCGAGGTCCCGGGAGGCCATCGGGAGGCTCCACCGGGGCGTCTAAAGGTCGCCCGGGGACATTCCGGGGCTTCCGGCGGGCGTTACGCCGCCTTCTCCAGGCCCGCCGCGAGCTCCAGCCCCTCCGGAGTCAGGCGCGGGCGTTCCTAGCCGACGAGGAGGGAGGCGGCGATCGCCCCGGCGGTGGCGACGAGGCAGATGAGGGCGCCGATCGCGTGGTCGGTGCGCTCCGGCTTCAGCGGGTCGAGCCAGACGGCCGCGAGGTAGCCGCCGGCGAAGCCGCCGAGGTGGGCCCAGTTGTCCACCCGCGTCGCCACCAGGCCGTAGACGAAGAGCATCGCCGCGTACCCCCAGGCCTGGGTGGTGAGGGCGCGGCTGCCGCCGCGGCGGCCGTAGCGCACCAGCGCCCCGAGCAGGCCGAAGATCGCCGCCGAGGCCCCCACCGTCACCCGCGCCCCGCCGAGGAAGGGGAAGAACGCCGCCACCGCGCTGCTGAGCAGGAACCCGGTGACGCTGGCGAGGGTGTAGAGGATCACCATGCGGCTGGCGCCGTAGAACTCGGCGGTGAGCGGCGCGAGCTGGCGCAGCCAGAGCAGGTTGAAGAAGAGGTGGAGGAGGTCGCCGTGCAGCCAGCCGGCCGAGAGCGGGGTCCACCAGCGGCCGAGCCCGAAGACCAGGATCGAGCCGCTCGCCCCGAAGCGGGCGAGGGCCTCGGTGGTGGGCGGGAAGATGGAGAACGGCCCGCCCGCCGGCCCCGGCCCGCCGCCGGCGAGGAGCGTGGCGGCGTAGAGGGCGATGCACCCCCCGAGCACGAGCTGCACGAACCCCAGGTCGCCGCCGAACCGGCGCAGGGCCCCGGCGAAGCCCCACATCCCCGGCCGCAGCCGCCCGCAGTTGAAGCAGCGCTCGTCCGCGACACCCGTCAGCCGCCCGCACGACGGGCAGACGACCGAGCCGGTGCGCTGGCGGCGGAACATGCGCCTACTCTAGAACGGCGCGGGGGAGCTACAGCGGCTCGGGCTGCGGTTGGGAGGCCGGCTCGCCGCCGGCGACCGGCCGCCGGCCGCGGCGGAGGGCGGCGACGACGGCGTCGCGGGCGTCGTCGAAGAGGGTGTAGAAGACCGGCACGACGAGCAGCGTCAGCAGGGTGGCGGTGGTCATGCCACCGATCAGGGTGAAACCGAAGCTGGTGTAGGAGAGGCCGATCGAGTTGGAGCCGCCGACGGTGAGCGGAACCATGCCGCCCATGGTGGTCAGCGCCGTCATCATGATCGGGCGGAAGCGCCGCTCGGTGGCGAGGAGGAGGGCCTCGCGGCGCGGGTGCCCCTCTTCGCGCAGGCGGATCACGCAGTCGATCAGCACGATGCCGTTGTTGACCACGACGCCGATCAGCAGCACCGCGCCGACGAAGCCCAGGACGTCGAGGTCGAGGCCGGTCGCGGCGTGCATCCAGACGACGCCGATCGAGGCCAGCGGGATGGTCAGCACGATCGACAGCGGCAGGATGAAGCTCTCGAAGAGGAACCCCATCAGCAGGTAGACGAAGACGATCGACAGCAGCCCGGCGAAGAGGAGGTTCTTCATCTCCTCGTCGCCGCCGGCGCGCTCCGGCGGGGCGCCGAGCGAGATCCCCTCCGGCAGGTCGAGCACCGCGGCGAGGGACTCCAGGCGCTCGCGGGTCTCCTTCTCCTTGCCCTCTTGCATCTCGACGGTCACCGGCCGGGCGACGCGCTGGTCCTCGCGCTGGATGCGGCGGGAGGCGGGGAGGAAGCGAACGTCGGTGAGGGCGCCCAGGGAGACCGGCCCCCCCGCCGACGGCACCTCGAAGCTCGCCAGCTCCGAGAGGCTCTCGCGGTCCTCCTCCTCGAAGCGCACCCGCACCGGCACCTGGCGGCCGTCGCGCTGGTAGCGCGGCAGCGCCTGGCCGCGCAGCGCGTAGCCGACGACGCCGGCGATGACCTCGGGGTTGACGCCCTGGCGCTGCGCGCGGGCGCGGTCGACGACCAGCGCCAGCTCGTCGGGCGGGCGGTCGCCGGCGCGGCGCACCCCGAGCACCCCCGGCACCTGCGCGAAGAGGGCCTCGAGCTCCTCCGCCGTCTCCTCCAGCGCCGCGGCGTTCTCGCCGTAGAGGGTGACCGCGTGCACCCCCTCCTCCTTCGCCTCGTCCTCGGCCTGGTCGCCGGTGAAGAGCTTGAAGCCGGGCCGCTCCGGCAGCGCCGCCATGACGCGCTCGGTGGCCTCGCGCGACGTCACGCCGGCGGTGGACGGCTGGGTGAACCAGCCCTCGATCTCGCCGTAGGTGGCGCGGTGGAAGAGGAACCAGCCCTCGAGCCCCAGCTCCTCCTTGAGCCCTTCGACCGTCTTCTCGGCCTGGAGGAACCAGGCCTCGGCTTCCTCCAGGGTGGTGTTGGAGGGCATCTCGACCGCGATCTGCCAGCCGCGCGCCTCGCTCTCCTGGGTGGGTGAGAACTTGACCCGCTGCGCCGCCACGGCGGCGGTCGCCGCCAGCACCAGGAGGAGCCCGAGCACCACGTCCAGCCGCCGCCCGAGGGCCACCGCCAGGAGCGCCGTGTAGGCGCGGTTCAGGCGCCCGAAGGTGGCTTCGTAGAGGCGCGCCAGGAGGGCCTCGAAGCGGCGCCACGCCCGGCGGGGCCCCGGCTCCGGCGCGGCGCCGTTCTGGCGCTGCGCCGGCAGGGTGAGATACGACGCGAGCGGCACCGCCACCAGCGCCACGAGGAGCGAGGCCAAGAGCGCCACCGAGACCGGGATCGAGAGGCGGAGGAGGAAGAACTGCCCTTCGCCTTCGACCAGCGACACCGGCAGGAAGACCATGACGCTGGTGAGCGTCGCCAGGGTGATGGCGAGGGCGATCTCCCCCGCCCCTTGGAGGCAGGCCTGCCGCCGCGGCACGCCCGCCAGGTGGAGGCGGTGGATGTTCTCGGCGACGACGATCGAGTTGTCCACCAGCATGCCGACCGAGATCATCAGCCCGAGGAGCGACAGCACGTTGAGCGTCTCGCCGGCGAAGTACATGACGGTCAGGGCGAGGAGCAGCGAGAGCGGGATCGAGAGGGTGATGATGAGCGTCATCCGCAGCCGGCGGAGGAAGAAGAAGAGGACGGCGACGGCGATGGCGCCGCCGATGAAACCGCTGTCCACCACCTTGCGCAGCGACTCCAGGATGACGTCGCCCTGGTCGAAGAGGGGGATCATGCGCACCGAGCGCAGGCGCGGGTCGCGCTCCAGCCGCTCGACCAGGGCGCCGATCGAGCGCGCCACCTCCAGCGTGTTGGCGTCCCCCTCCTTGAGCACCACCACCGCCACCGCCGGGCGGCTCAGCGCCCGCGCCCGGTAGTTGCGCTCGGCCTCCTCGTAACGCAGGGTGGCGATGTCGCCCAGCCGCACGGTCGGCGCGACCGGCCGGCGGGCGAGCGCCTCGAGGTCGGCGTAGCGGGCGATCGACCGGAGGAGGAGCTTGTCGCCGCCGGCGCGCACGCTCCCCGAGGCGAGGGTGAAGTTGTCGCCGGCGAGCTGCCGCCCCAGCTCGTAGATGTTGAGCCCCGCGGCCTCGGTGCGGTCGCGGTCGAGCTCGATCAGGATCTCCTTCTCCTCCAGCCCGTCGGTCTCGACCGCCGCGACGCCGTCGATCCGCTGCAGCGGCAGGACGACGCCGTTCTGGATCAGGTTCCAGGCGTCGGTCAGCTCGGGATCCACCGCCAGGCCGAGGACGTAGACCGGCACGCCGCTCTCGTCGTGCTTGCGGATGAAGATGCGGTCGGCGTCGCGCGGCAGGCGGGCGCGCGCCCGCTGCACGCGGTCGCGCACCTCGCGGTAGGCGACGTCCATGTCGTTGCCGGGCTTGAAGGCGAGGGAGATGCGGCCGAAGCCGGGGACCGCGGTCGAGTCGAGGCGGTCGAGGCCGCGCACCGTCGCCAGCTCCTCCTCGAGCGGCAGGACGATCTTCTCCAGCACCTCCTCCGGCGGCGCGTCGCGCCAGGGGACGGAGACGCCGAGGTGGGGGGCGTTGAAGCCGCGCGGCAGCAGCTCCAAGGGGATCGCGAGGGTGGCCACCAGCCCCACCACCACCGTGCTGGCGACGAAGACCAGGACGGTGATGCGGCGGTCGAGGGAGAGGCGCGGCAGCGCGCTCTCCCAGCGCGAGGGGGCGCTCACGAGGGGGCGATCTCCGGTGCGCGCAGCGGCTGCGGGCCGGCGGCGCCGGCGGCGGCGGCGGCGGACGTGGCCGCCGCCTCTTCGCGCCCGAGGAGGCGCCCTTGCAGGCGGTCGACGAGGGCGTAGATCGACGGGATGATGAAGAGCGTCAGCGCCGTCGAGGTGACGAGGCCGCTGATCACCGCGATCGCCATCGGGGTGCGGATCTCGGCGCCGTCGCCGACGCCGAAGACCATCGGCAGGAGGCCGAGGACGGTGGTCGCGGTGGTCATCAGGATCGGGCGCAGGCGGACGACCCCGGCGGTGACGATCGCCTCGTCGCGCGGCAGGCCGCGGCGGCGCAGGACGTTGATGTAGTCGATGAGCACGATGGCGTTGTTCACCACGATGCCGGCGAGCATGATCATGCCCAGGAAGACGACGACCGAGAGGCTGATGCCGAGCGCCCACAGCGTCGCCACCGTGCCGAAGAAGGCGAGCGGGATGGTGAGGAGGATGACCAGCGGGTGGAGCAGCGACTCGAACTGCGACGCCATGATGACGTAGACCAGGAAGACCGAGAGCCCGAGCGCCAGCCAGAGACTGCCGCGGCTGCGCTCCCACTCCTGGGTCTGGCCGGCGAGGAGGAAGCTCATGTCGGCCGGCCAGTCGATGCGGTTGCGGAGCGCCCGCTCGATCGCCGCCGCCGCGTCCCCCAGCGAGGCGGCCCCGGCGCCCTCGGCGAGGTTGGCGCGCACCAGCCCGACGCGCCGGCCGTCCACCCGCCGCACCTCGCTCGGCCCCTCGCCGAGCGCCACCTGCGCCACCGCCGCCACCGGGATCGGCGTCTCCCCCCCGGGGTTGGCCAGCAGCTCGCGCACGTCGTCGACCGCCTCGCGGTCCCGCTCCGCGAGGCGGACCACGATCGGCACCCGCCGGTCGCGCTGGTTGAAGCGGGTGGCCTCGCGCCCCTGGACCTGGTCGCGCACCAGCTCGGCGACGCGCCGCAGGTCGAGGCCGTAACGGGCGAGGCGGTCGCGGTCGTAGACGATCTGCACCTCCGGCGCGCCGCTGCGCAGCGTCGCCTCGACGTCGGCCAGCTCGGGGAGCGCCGCCATCACCTCGCGCGTGCGCTCGGAGTAGGCGCGCAGGCGCGCCAGGTCGTCGCCGTGCACCTCGACCTCGATCGGCGTGCGGGTCGAGAAGAGGACCGGCCGCACGACGCGGGCCGAGACGTCGGGGAGCTCGGCGAGGCGGGCGCGCAGGCGCGCCACGACCGCCTCCTCGACCCGCGGGTCGGAGCTCGCGAGGAGGAGCTTGAAGCGGGCGCTGTGCTCCCCCTCGTCGGCGCGCTGGGCGTTGGCGGGGTCGTAGCCGACCGAGAGGATCATGGCGCGCAGGTGCTCGCGCTCGGCGAGCACCGCGCGCTCGACCGGTGCCAGCACGGCCTCGGTCTCCTCGAGCGGCGTCCCCACCGGCAGCGCCACCTCGAACGTCAGCTCTCCCTGGTGCACCTCGGGGAGCAGCTCGCTGCCGAGACGGCTGGCGAGGAGCCAGGTGCCCGCCATCAGCAGGGCGGTCGCGGCGACGACCGGCAGCGGGTGCTCGACGCCCCAGCGCACGGCCGCCGGATAGGCGCGGTGGAGGCGCCCGGCGCGGCCCGACGCGGCGCGCGCGCTGCCGCGGACGAGGAGACGCACCACCGCGCGCGAGGCGGGCGCGACGGTCCATCCCCACAGGCGGGTAGCGGCGACGATCAGCAGGAGCACCAGGCGGCCGAGGAGCTCGAAGAGGGCACCGAGGAGGAGGCGGAGGAGCAGGTAGAGAAGGACCACGGGAGCTACGAGCAGTCGCAGGACCCCGAGCGCCAGCCGTGCCGGCGCAAAGTCATTCTGAGCGGAGCGAAGAATCGGGTGGGCGGCCGGCTGCGTTCCGCCACCCCCGCCCGATCCCTCGCTACGCTCGGGATGACGGAACTTGACCCATCCGAGCAGCCGCCGCCCGTCGGCGCGGAACGACTGCCAAGCCGCCAGCGGCCTCCGCAGCAGCGCTTGGCCGGCGGCGGCGCGGGCTTGGGGGTCGGCGAGCGCCGCGCCGCGGCGGCTGGCCAGCATCGGCACGAGGAAGAGGGCGACCGCGAGCGCCGCGAACTGCGACACCACGACCGCGAGGCCGAGGTCGGAGAAGGCCTGGCCGGCGATCCCCTCGACGAAGACCATGGGGAAGAAGACGGCGACCGAGGTCAGCGTCGAGGAGATGACCGCCGCTCCCACCTCGTTGGTGCCGCGGATGGCCGCGGCGAGGAGGTCGTCCCCCTCGCGGCAGCGCGAGATCGACTCCAGCACGACGATCGAGCAGTCGACGAGCATGCCGATGCCGAGCGCCAGGCCGCCGAGCGACATGATGTTGAGCGAGACGCCCGAGAGGTGGAGCGGCGCGAAGCAGAGGAGGAGCGCGATCGGGATGTTGACCGCGACGATCGCCGTGGCGCGGAACTCGCGCAGGAAGATCAGCAGGACGAAGACGGCGAGGAGGCCGCCGAGGATGCAGTTGTCGCGCAGCTCGGCGATGCTGGCGCGGATGAAGACCGAGCGGTCGGCGACGATCTGGAGCCGCGCCCCCTCCTCGCGCAGGAGGCGAGTCCCGAGGCCGACCGGCTCCGCGCGCCCGCCGCGCTCCCCCGCCGGCGGCCCCCGCGTCTCCGCCTTCCCCTCCTTCTCGGCGTCGCCGAGCGCCGCGCGTACCCGGTCGGCCACCGCCACGATGTTGGCGTCGGCCTCCTTGAAGACGTCCACCTGCACGCTCTCGCCGCCGTCGGTGCGGGTGAGCATCTCCCGCTCCTTGTGCGCGCGCACCACCCGGCCGAGGTCCTGCACCCGCACGTCGCGCCCCTCGCGGCTCGCCACCACGGTGTCGCCGATCTCGCGCAGGTCCTGGTACTCGTTGAGCGTGCGCACCATGTACTCGGTGCGCCCCTCCTGGATGGTGCCGCCGGCGACGTTGATGTTCTCCTGGCGTAGGCGCTCGATGACCGCCTGGATCGACAGGCCGCTGCGGCGCAGCGCGTCCTCGGCGAGGAGGACGTGGATCTCCTCCTCCAGCCCGCCGCGCACCCGCACCGCCG
>DASUNQ010000071.1:0-7329 GCA_036277075.1 Thermoanaerobaculia bacterium | reverse complement strand
GCACGGTGCGACAATCTCGGGCGTGAGCGCGCCGACCTGGAGCCAGCTGCGCCAAGACCTGGAGGCCTTGCATCGGGCGGCGCTGGCGGCGGCGGACCCGCGGGCCGCGGTGTCCCGGGTCCTCGCCCTCCACGGCGACGGCATCCGCATCGCCGGCGAGACGGTCGCGATGAAGCGCACGGCGCGGCTCTGGCTGGTCGCCGCGGGGAAGGCTTCGCTCGGCATGGCCGACGCCGCGATCGCCGCGCTCGGGGAGCGGGTCTCCGGCGGCGTCGTGGCCCACCCGGCGGGCGCCGCCGGTCTCGCCGACGGCCGAATGGGCTGGCCCGCCGAGGTGCGCCGGATCGCCGCCGGCCATCCGCTCCCCGACGAGGAGAGCCTCGAGGCCGGCGAGCAGGCGCGGCGCCTGGCCGCGGCGGCGGGCGCGGAAGACGTCTTGCTGGTGCTCCTCTCCGGCGGCGCCTCGGCCCTGCTCGAGAGCTTGCCGCCGGGAGTCTCCCTCGCCGAGCTCCGCCGAGTGACGCTGGCGCTGCAACATGCCGGCGCGGACATCGCCGAGCTCAACACCGTTCGCCGCTGCCTGTCGCGGCTCAAGGGCGGAGAGCTGGCGCGGTGGGCGGCTCCGGCGCGCGTCGTCACGCTGGCGCTCTCCGACGTGCTCGGCGACCGGCCGGAAGACATCGGCTCCGGACCCACCGTGCCGTCGCCGACAGGCTCGCGTGAAGCCATGGCGGTGCTCACCCGCAGCGGCGTCGACTCGACGGTGCCGGAGGTCATGGCGGCGCTGGCGCGGTCGGGTGAGCAGCCGCTCGCGCCGGCAGATCCGGCGGACCGCTACCACGTGATCGCCTCCAACCGGCTGGCGGCCGAGGCGGTGGCCGAGGAGGCGGCACGGCGGGGCTTCCGCTCCCAGGTCGTGACCACGTTCCTTCAGGGCGAGGCGCGCGAGGCGGGCAAGCTCATCGGCGGCTGCGCCGCGAGCGTGCTGCGGCACGCGGTGCCGTTCGCGGCGCCCGCCTGCCTGGTCTTCGGCGGCGAGACGACCGTCACCGTGCGCGGCGCCGGCCGCGGGGGGCGCAACCAGGAGGTGGCGCTGGGAGCGGCGCTGGCCCTGGCGGGCTGGGACGGGGCCGCCGTGTTCAGTTTCGCGACCGACGGGGTCGACGGCCCCACCTGCGCCGCGGGTGCGATCGCCACCGGCGACACCCTCGGCCGCGCCGCCGCGCTCGGCCTTTCCCCCTATCGCGCCCTGGCCGCCAACGACAGCGAGCCCTTCTTCCACGCCCTGGGCGATCTCTGGGTGAGCGGGCCGACCGGGACCAACGTCAACGACCTGGCGGTGGCTCTGGCCTATCCGTGAGCCGCTCGGCCCGCGCGCGGCGTGCGGCCCGGCCCGCGAGCTGATACCCTGGCAGGCGCAATGCGAGGTCCGCCGGCCGGCGTCCGCCCGGTCACGGCGGCTCCGGTTGGTGTGGGCGGCGCTACCACCTGCGGCAGGCGGGTCGCTGTTGGATCTCGAAGGAGACCCGAGCCGCCGTGCACCAACGCATCGACCAGCGCGCGCCGTTTCGCATCCTGCGGCGCCCGGACCCGGTCTGGGGAGCCAGGCCCCTCATGCTGGTCACCGACCTCGACGGCAGCCTCCTCGACGAGACCTTCAGCTTCGAGCCGGCGCGGCCCGCGCTCGCGGCGCTCGTCGCCGCCGGTGCGGCGCTGGTGTTGGCCAGCAGCAAGACGCGCGCGGAGATGGAGACCCTCGCCGCTCTGCTGGGTCTCCGGCCCCCCCTGATCGTCGAGAACGGCGGCGCGATCCTGATGCCGTTCGACGGCGACGGGTACTACACGATCGCCAGCGGCGTCCGCCATTACCGGCTGCGCCTGGCCCTCGAGGAGATCGGGCGCGAGACCCAGGCCGCGCTGTGCGGCTTCTCCTCCCTCACCCCCGAGGCGTTGGCCCGCCTCACCGGCCTCCACCCGGAGGCCGCCCGGCTGGCGCTGGCGCGCGACCACGACGAGCCGTTCGTGCTGGACGACGAGACCCGGGCGCCCGCGGTGACGGCCGCGGCCGAGCGGCGGGGGCTGCGCGTGACCCGCGGCGGGCGGTTCTTCCACCTCACCGGCGCCACCGACAAGGGGGTCGCGTTCCGCCAGCTGCTGGCGCTGCTCGCGCGCCCGCGCGGAACGGTGGGCCTCGGCGACGCGCTCAACGATCTGCCGCTGCTCCAGTCCGTCGACCGCCCCGTCGTCATCCCCCGTCCGGACGGCTCGCTCGACGCCGAGCTCGCGGCCGCGCTCCCCCTGGCCGAGGTCGCGCCCGCACCCGGCCCGGCGGGCTGGAACGCGGCGGTCATGACCGTGCTCGAAGGCGGCCGCCTGCCGACCGTCTCCGGCGGGGGCGCCGCCTGAGCGGCGGCGCCCGGCTCTCGGCGCTCGACGGCGCCGTCCTGCTCGCGTACCTGGCGGGGGTGCTGGCGATGTCGTGGGCCATCGCCCGCCGGCAGCGCACCGGCACCGACTACTTCCTCGCCGGCCGCGCCATGCGCGGCGCGCCCCTCGGCGCCTCGATCCTCGCCAACCAGGCAAGCGCCGTGAGTCTCATCGGCGCCCCGGCGTTCGTCGCGCTGCGCGAGGGCGGCGGGCTGCGTTGGCTGCAGTACGAGCTGGCGCTGCCCCTGGCGATGCTGCTGCTGATCGCCTTCCTGCTGCCGGCCCTGCGCTCGGTGCCGGGCTCCTCGATCTACGCCTACGCCGAGCGCCGCTTCGGGCGCGGCACGCGCCGCGCCGTCGCCGCGGCCTTCCTCCTCTCGCGCGGGTTGGCGCTGGGGGTCATCCTCTACGCCTCGGCGCAGGTGGTCGCGGCCGCCACCGGAATCGGCCTCGGCGCCGCCATCCTCGCGGTCGGTCTCTTCAGCGTGGCCTATACCAGCGTCGGCGGGATCGTCGCCGACATCTGGAGCGACGTGCTGCAGCTCGCGCTGCTGTGGCTGGGCACGCTGGGGGCCGTGCTCTTCCTCCTCGGCAGGCCGGAGGTCGTGGCCGCGATCCCGGCCGAGCGGCTGCAGGCCCTGGCGCCGGGGCTGGGGACGCAGGCCGACACCTTCGCGTTCGCGCCGATGTTGCTTGGCGGCCTGTTTCTCTACCTCTCCTACTACGGCTGCGACCAGAGCCAGGCCCAGCGCCTGCTCACCGCCCGCGACGACCGCACGGCCCGCCGCGCCCTGCTGCTCAACGGCCTGCTGCGCTTCCCGCTGGTCCTCACCTATTGCGGCTTCGGGCTGCTGCTCGCCGGCTTGCTGCGCAGCGACCCGGGCTTCGCGGCGCGCCTCGCCGACCGCCCGCCGGACAGCCTGGTGCCGATGTTCATCGTCGGCTACCTGCCCTCCGGGCTGCGCGGCCTCTTGCTGGCGGCCATCCTCGCCGCGGCGATGTCCTCGATCGATTCGGCCCTCAACTCGCTGGCCGCGGTGACCCTCGAGGACGTGCTGGGGCGCGAGACGGGGAAGCAGAGCGTGTGGATCGGCCGCGGCACCTCGCTCGCCTGGGGAGTCTTCGCGATCCTCGCCGGCCTGGCCTGCATGCGCGTCGGCACCGGCGTGCTGGAGCTGGTGAACCTGGTCGGCTCCGTCTTCTACGGCCCGCTGCTCGGCGTCTTCACCCTCGGCGTCCTGGCGCCCGCGGTGCGCGGCCGCCACGCGGTGGCGGGGATGGCGGCCGGTCTGGGCACCAACCTGGGCTTGGCGCTGGCGGCGCCGGCGATCTCGTGGCTGTGGTGGAACCCCGCCGGCTGGCTGGCCACGATGACGGCGGGCCTGCTGATGGCGCGGGCGACGGTGAAGGCGCCGCCGCCGGCGGCGAGCCGGCGCGAGACCGCGCTCTTGGTGGGCGGCTTCGCCGCCATGTTGGCGATCCTCGCCCTGTTCTGAACGGAGGCACGATGAGCGACTTCCATCAAACCGGCCTGGTCACGGCGCTGCCGCGGCTGCGCGAGCGTCCCATCGAGGAGCTCGAGGCCGCGATCCGCGCGCTGACGCCGAAGTTTCCGGTCGCCCTGGTCATCCCGATGGTGCCCTCGGAGATGGACCAGCCGGCGCTCGCGGGCATCCTCGACGAGCTCTGCCAGGTGGACTACCTCGACTCGCTGGTGATCTCGCTGAACCGGGCCGACCACGACGACTACGGGCGGGCCGTGCGCTTCTTCGAGCGCTATCCCGGACGCCTGGTGATCCTGTGGAGCCGGGCGCCGGCCATCCGCAGGTTCCTCGGGGAGATGGAGCGCAGCGGGCTCGGCGTGGGCAGCCCGGGAAAGGGGCGCGCCTGCTGGCTGGCGATGGGGCTGCTGCTCGCCGAGGAGCGGGTCGACTACATGGCCTTCCTCGACGCCGACATCGTCAACTTCCGGCGCGAGATGCTGGCGCGCCTGGTGCTCCCCGCCCTCGACCCGATCGTCGACTTCGACTTCGTCAAGGCCTACTACGCGCGCTTCTCCGACCGCCTGCACGGGCGCGTCACACGCCTCTTCGTCACGCCCCTGCTCGCCGCGTTCCGGCGGCTGATCGGCGACGACCCCTACATCCGCTACCTGGCCGCCTTCCGCTATCCGCTGTCGGGGGAGTTCGCGGTCCAGCGCGACCTCGCCTCCCGGATGCGCCTCCCCTCCGACTGGGGGCTGGAGATCGTCACGCTCTTCGAGACCCTGCGGCACCGGGCGCCGGCCCGCGTCTGCCAGGTGGAGATCGCGGACCGCTACGACCACAAGCATCAGGAGCTCTCCGCCGGCGACGCCGACCGCGGGCTGAACCGCATGGCCCGCGACGTCGGCACCCACCTACTGCGCACCCTCGCGGCGGCCGGCGTCGTACTGTCGGCGGGGCTGTTCAAGAGCCTGATCGCCGCCTACCAGCGCGAGGCCGAGGACGCGGTGGCCGAGAGCTACGCCGTGGCCATGATCAACGGGCTGCGGTACGACCGCCACCAGGAGGAGATCGAGGTGCAGACCTTCTCTCGCTCCCTGCGCGTCGCCATCGAGGACTTCCTGGCCGATCCGGCGGGCCCGCCGCTGGTGCCGAACTGGTCGCGCGTCTGGGCCGGCGTCGACGAGGCGGGGCCCATGCTCCAAGCGGCGGTGGCCGAAGGTCCCGGTTGAGCTTGCCCCGCCCGCCCTCCGGCCCGCGCTCCCATCTGCCGGCCCCCGACTACGAGCGGCCGCTGCTCGAGCTGGGCCCGCGGCAGCGCGACCGCCTGCTCGACATCCTGAGCCTGCTCTACGGCCGGGAGGGGGCGTCGGCCTGCCTCCCCGAGCTCGAGCGCCTGATGCGCGTCTACCACGCGCACAAGACGCCGGCCATGCTGGCGGCGGACGCCGCCTTCGACCCCGCGGCCCGGTTCGACGAGCGCGACGTGGTGCTGATCACTTACGGCGACCTGCTCGCCAGCCCGGGGAAGCGGCCGATCGCGGCGCTCTCCGCGTTCGCCTCGCGCTTCCTCAGCGGCACCATCAACACCATCCACCTCCTCCCCTTCTACCCCCACTCCTCCGACCGCGGCTTCGCGGTCATCGACTTCCAGGAGGTGGACCCGCGCCTGGGGACCTGGGAGGAGATCGAGCGCCTGGGGCAGCGCTTCCAGCTGATGTTCGACGGCGTCTTCAACCACGTCTCCTCCAAGAGCCGCTGGTTCCAAAGGTTCCTCAACGGCCGGCCGGGCTACGAAAGCTACTTCGTCACCTTCTCGACCCGCGAAGCGATCTCGCCCGAGCACCTGCAGCTGATCCTGCGGCCCCGCACCTCCGAGCTGCTGACGGCCTTCCCCACCATCAGCGGCACGAAGTGGGTGTGGACCACTTTCGGGCCGGACCAGGTGGACCTCAACTTCAGGAACCCCGAGGTGCTGCTGCGGGTCATCGAGGTGCTGCTGATCTACGTCCGCCGCGGCGCCGACATCGTGCGGCTCGACGCCGTGACCTACATCTGGCGGGCGCTGGGGACCAGCTGCGCCCACCTCAAGGAGGGTCACGCCGTCGTGCAGCTCTTCCGGGCGGTCCTCGACGTGGTGGCGCCGAGGGTGGCGCTCATCACCGAGACCAACGTGCCGCACGAGGACAACGTCGCCTACTTCGGCGACGGTTGGAACGAGGCCCAGATGGTCTACAACTTCGCGCTGCCGCCGCTGACCCTGCACACCTTCCATACCGGCGACGCCGGCAAGCTGGCCCGCTGGGCGGCCGGCCTCTCCACCCCGTCGCCGGCCACCACCTTCTTCAACTTCCTCGACTCCCACGACGGCATCGGCCTGCTCGGAGCGCGCGGTCTGCTCAGCGACGAGGACGTGGCGCTGATGATGCGGCGCGTCGAGGAGCACGGCGGGCTCGTCACCCACCGCAGCCGGGGCGACGGCAGCAGCACCCCCTACGAGCTCAACGTGACCTGGTACAGCGCCCTGAACAAGGAAGGCTCCGGCGAGAGCGTCGACTTGCAGGTCGCCCGCTTCGTCGCCTCGCGCTCGATCGCTCTCGCCCTCGGCGGCGTGCCCGGCATCTATCTGCCGAGCCTCTTCGGCAGCAAGAACGACGGCGCGGCGGTCAGGGCCGGCGAGGGCGCACGCGCCATCAACCGCGACACGCTCTACGTGCCGGCGCTGATGCGCCGCCTGCGCGAGCCCACGAGCCGGGTGGCGAAGGTGGCGCGCCGCTTCCAGCGCATGATCCGGGCGCGGATCGGCACTCCCGCCTTCCATCCCCGCGCCGCGCAGAAGGTGCTGGAAGGCCGTTCCGAGGTCTTCGCCGTGCTGCGCACGGCGGCCGACGGCGGCCGCGTCTTGGCGGTCACCAACGTCACCGGCCGGGAGCAGGCGTTCGACTGTCCGCCCGCGACGCTCGGGCCCGGCGCGCCGGAGTGGCGGGACCTGCTGTCGCGCCGCCGGGTGCGGGCGGGCGGCCGCGGCCTCGCGCTCCGCCTGGCGCCCTACGAAGTGCTCTGGCTGACGCCGCGGAGGTGACCAAGGCCGGCGGCCTCGCCGAGAATCGCGACCGCCGTCTCGTCGCCTCCGGGCTCGTAGAGCTCTCGGTAGCTGATCCAGTCGGCGAGAATCGCCTTCACGTAGAGCCGCGTCTCGAGGTAGGGGATGGTCTCGATCCACTCGTCGAGCGCCTGGCCGTGCGGCCGCTCCGCCCACCATTGCCGGACGACGAGCTCGCCGGCGTTGTAGCTGGCGAGCGCGGGAGGGATCGCGCCACCAAACTCCTGGAGAAGGGTTGCGAGGTGGGCGGTGCCCAGCTCGATGTTGGTGGCGGGGTCGAAGAGGCCCATCCGGCCTGGAGGGGCCTGGCCGAGC
>DASUNQ010000070.1:0-13310 GCA_036277075.1 Thermoanaerobaculia bacterium | reverse complement strand
CGTAGAGCGCGTGCGCCCCCAGCCGGTCGTCGTGCTCGAGGCGGGCGCCGCGCTTGCCCGAGGCGACGCCGTACATCAGCGCCTGGCGCTCGGTCGAGTGCCCGAGGCCCAGGGTGTGGCCCAGCTCGTGGGCGAGCGCCTCGGCGGCGCCGGTCGGGTTGTCGCGGAAGAAGCAGGCGCTGCCGTCGTTGGTCACCACGTCGCCCTCGACGATCTCGTGGTAGCTCTTGCCGCCGGAGCCGCGGGTCGCGGAGTAGAAGTAGGCGACGCCGAGGGCGACGATGCCGCCCGAGCCGCACTTGTAGCTCCCCGGCACGTGCGCGCCGCCGGGATCGTCGAAGAGGACGGCGTTGACGCCGTCGCTGCGTGCGAAGCCGGCGCTCGCGCTCGTCGTGCCGGCGTAGGCGTAGGCGATGGCGCTCGTCGGGTCGTCGTTCCAGGCCGCCATCCCGGCGCGCAGCGCCGCCTCGGCGGCGCCCAGGGGCACGCCGCCGGCGTTGATCCGCCAGGCCGCGCTCTCCCCGCCGTCGAAGCGGAACCAGCGCAGCGGCACGCGGTCGGGCGTCGGCAGCGCGCTGAAGGCTTCGACCGCGGCGCGCGGCGCCGCCTCGGCGACCAGGTAGTCGCGCTCGGCGGCGAGGCCGGCCGCGCGGTCGGCGAGCCAGCGGCCGAAGCGCTCGAGGTCGCGCGGCGGATCGGCCGCGGGACCGAGCGGCCGCCCCTCGGCGAGATCGCGCCGGACGAGCGTCCGCCCGCCGCCGCGCACCGCGTGGTCGGCGTGAAAGGCGCCGAGGAAGAGGTGGAGGACGCCGTAGCTGCCGTCGCGGTTGGGGACCAGGAAGAGCAGCGCCCGCTCGCCCGCCGCGAACCGCGGCGCGCCGGAGACGCGAAGCGCGAGCCCGCCATCGGCCTCGCCGCCGGGGACGCGGACGACGACCGTGCTGCCCGGCAGGTCGCCCTTGACCACCTCCTCGACCTCGACGACGTAGTCGGTGGCGATGCCGGCGCGCGCCGGCGCCGGCCCGGCGTCGGCGACGCGCACCGCGGCGATCACCGGCGCCTGGTCGGCCAGCGACTCGTCGCTCGGCAGAACGTAGGTCGCGGCGGCGAGGGGCGCGGCCGCCGCGAGCAGGAACGACAGGCTCAGGATCGGGGTGATCTTCGGGGCTCTCATCGCGCGCCTCGCCTCCTGTCACCAGGCTAGGGCGAGGGCGCGCCGCGGCACATCGGAGCCGCCCCGAAAGCGTCTTCCTCCTTCGTCCTACAGGTCGTGAGCGGCGGGCTACAATGCCGCGCATGCTGCCGGCCGACCACCTCCTCTCCGGCGTGCCGGCGCCGGAGGACCTGGGGGTCGAGGCGACGCTGCGGCCACGGCGGCTCGAGGAGTACGTCGGCCAGGCGCGGGTGCTCGACAACCTGCGCGTCTTCATCCGCGCCGCCCGCGAGCGGCGCGAGAGCCTCGATCACGTCCTGCTCTTCGGGCCGCCGGGGCTGGGCAAGACGACCCTGGCGCACATCGTCGCCAACGAGATGGCGGCGCCGCTGCGCGTCACCTCGGGACCGGTCCTCGAGCGCGCCGGCGACCTCGCCGCGATCCTCACCAACCTCGAGCCCGGCGAAGTGCTGTTCATCGACGAGATCCACCGCCTGGGGCCGACCGTCGAGGAGATCCTCTACCCGGCGCTCGAGGACTACCGGCTCGACCTGGTCATCGGCCAGGGACCGGCGGCGCGCACGGTCAAGGTCGAGCTGCCGCGCTTCACCCTGGTCGGCGCGACGACGCGCGCCGGCCTCATCAGCGCGCCGCTGCGCGCCCGCTTCGGCATCGTCCACCGCCTCGACTTCTATCGCGCCGAGGAGCTGGCGCAGATCGTCCGCCGCTCGGCGCGCCTGCTCAACGTCGCCATCGACGACGAGGGGGCGCGCGAGATCGCGCGGCGCAGCCGCGGCACCCCGCGCGTCGCCAACCGCCTGCTGCGCCGGGTGCGCGACTTCGCCCAGATCGAGCGCGCGCCGACCGTCGACCTGGCGGTGGCGCGCCGGGCGCTGGCGCAGCTCGAGGTCGACGAGTTCGGCTTCGACGAGCTGGACCGCAAGATCCTCGGCTGCCTGATCGAGCACTACGACGGCGGCCCGGCCGGGATCAAGGCCCTGGCGGCGGCGGTCGGCGAAGACCGCGGCACCCTCGAGGACTTCTACGAGCCCTACCTGATCCAGGAGGGCTTCCTCCACATCACCCCGCGCGGCCGGGTGGCGACTCGCCGGGCGTACGAGCACCTCGGCTACCCACCGCGGCCGGGCGCTACCCAGAGCCTCTTCTGAGGAAGGCGGCGCGGTGAAGGTTGGTCGTCTGGTCGCCGCGCTCCTCGCCGCCGGCTGCGCCGCCGAGGCCGGGTCGGAGACGGCGGCGGGCCGGGTGACGGTCGACCGCGCCGCGCGCGCCGTCTCCCTTCCGGCTACGGTCCATCGTGAGGCGTTCCATCGGCGCGTGCTCGGGATGCCGGGGTATCACCTGGTCGTCTGGCGCGGCGGGAGCGCGGCGCCGGCGGCGCTGTTCCGCGCCGGCGTCACGGACGTGCAGGTCCTGGAGGGGCTGGAATCGCTCGGCGCGAAACCCGGGAACGCGCTCGAGATGGAGACCTGGGACGAGCGAGAAGACCGGCGCTCGCGAGCTCCGGAGCGGGTGATCGCGGGGCCGCCGGTCGAGGTTCTCGTGAGAGTGCCGGGCAGGAAGAAGCCGCTGGGGCTCGCCGAGGTCCTCGAAGACCCCGGCCGCCGCGGCTTCGCGATGCGCTTCGGCGGCCACCGCGCCAACATCCCCGAGTGGCACTCCGGCTGCGTCGTCTGCCTCTACTCCTGCCCGGGAAGCAAAGTCGGGAACGCCGCCTACACGGTGCGCGACTGGGTGGAGGGAACGACCCGCTTCCGAGTCCGGCGGGGGGCGCTGCCGCCGGACGGCACGGCGGTCACGATCGTCCTGCGGCTGCTCCCAGAAGAGCCAGGCTTCTAGAAGGCCGCTAAAGAGGGGCCTCCCCGCAGCGCCCTCGCGCCTGCCGTCCTCGCTGGTTGCAATCTTCCGCTGCTGAAACCCGTCCTTCAGTCTGTGAGCCGGCACAGCGCGTCCGTTGCAACCCGTCTACGCCGACTAGCGACAATCCCAAGGCGCGCGTCCTAGCGTTGACATACCATAAAGAACATAGGTAGAATCTGGTATGTGGAGCGTCGAGGAGCATCGTCGGGTCGACCGGCAGGTCAAGTCGGTGCCCCGGGAAATCCTGAAGCGCTACGAGAAGTGGAAGGACATCGTGGCATTCTCAGGGCCGCCTGGGCTGCGGCTGATCAAGGGCTTCCACGACGAGGCGCTCTTCGGCAAGTGGCGCGGCTACCGCTCATGCCGGTTGGGGCTTCAGTGGCGAGTGATCTACCGAGTCTTCCCGGATGAGCTCGTGTTCCGAGTCGCCTCGATTACCGCTCACGATTACCGGAGGCAGCGATGAAAGAGTACTCCCCTGCCAAGAAGCGCGTTCCCGTCTCCGTTGGTGAGTCGGTGCGCATCATTCGTGAGCTTCAGGAGCTGAGCCAGAACGATCTGGCCCGCCTGACCGGGATTTCCCAGGCCACCATCTCGGCCATCGAAAACGACCGCGTCCGCCTCGGCGTGGAGCGCGCCAAGGTCCTCGCCCGAGCGCTCAAGTGCCATCCGGGAGTCCTGGTTTTTCCAGGCTGGGAGCTTCCTCGCGACGCGGCGGCATGACGATCCGGTCGAGCCGGCGCTTCGTCACGCATTCGGCCCACTGGCCGTCCTGGCTTGCTCCCGGCCGCCGGGCGCTTCTGTCGATATCGCGCTGGTTCCCGCGGACTCGGTCGATACGCCTTGACCCATGACCGAGAACAAAAGAACGGTCGAGAAGTACATGGACGGCTTCAGGAGAAGCGACCATGAGCTGATCCTGTCTTGCCTGACTGATGACATTGAATGGGAGATGCCCGGCGCGTTCCACTTGATGGGCAAGGAAGCCTTCGACAAGGAAATCGAGAACGCTGCGTTCGTCGGCAAGCCCACCATAACCATCACGCGAATGACGGAAGAGAACGACGTCGTGGTCGCGGAAGGCTCAGTGCGCTCCCAGAGACGGGCCGGCGGCTTCCTGAGCGCAGTGTTTTGCGACGTATTCGTCATGCAACGCGGCAAGGTCAAGCGGTTGATTACGTATTTCGTGGAGATCAAGTGATGATCGCCCGCGACCGTCCCCGCCGCCGCCGGCCGCCTTTCCTGCTATGATCGTGCACCATTCACCACCACGAACACATAACTAAAAGGAATGAACATGAAGATGCTCCTGAACGTCAGGATTCCCCATCAGCAATTCAACGACGCCGTGAAGGATGGAACCGCCGGTTCAAAGTTGAATCGCATCCTGGAGGCGATTAAACCTGAATCCGTTTATTTCACCGAACAGAACGGTCATCGCGGAGCGGTGCTCATCGTCGATCTGCCTGACGCATCGAAGATTCCGGCTTTGGCAGAGCCGTGGTTTCTGACCTTTCAGGCCGATGTCGAGTTTCGTATCGTCATGACACCGGACGACTTGAAGAACGCGGGGCTCGACGAGCTGGGTAAAGAATGGAGTTGATCCGCCGGATGCTGGAGACGCTTCGGCTAGCGGCCGTCGTGGACGAAGCCCGCGTCGCCCTGCTCGGTCTCGCCCTCGGCCTCGGCTCGATCGCGGCCGGCATCGTCCTGTGGCGCCGGGCTCGCCTCGGGACGACGGCCGCGGCGAATGCCCTCTGAGCTCCGCCGGTCGTCGGAGCGGAGCCCCGGGACGTTCCCCCGCTCGGGATGAGGGTCCGCAGACCCGGAGCAAGCGGACCGGCGCTCTGGGCAAACGCCCGTTGGCTGCGGTCGAGCGGACGCAGACCCGGGACAAGCGTACCGGTCCGATTCCCCTCCTTATCGGTCCGATTCCCGCTCCCGTCGGTCCGATTCCTGTCCTCGCCGGTCCGATTCCCGATTGCCACGAGAGGTTTCTCGCTTGCCGGGAGCCTCTCCCCGCCCGCTCCTGGGCTCTTCCCCGCCGTCCTGGCGGTCTTCCCGCAGCGCGAGGGCGAGGAGGACGCGTTTCTTCGGGCGGTTGGCGGTCCCGCGGCGGCCTTCCCCGCCCGCGGCGCGGTTCAAACCGCCCGGATCACCAGCTTCCCCGAGCGCACCTCGACCTCGACTCCCCGCCCCACCTCGAACCCGGCCGCCCGCAGCCACCTACCGGAGAGCCGCAGGTAGGGTGCCGCCCCCGCCGGCTGCCACCGCGCCGACACTGTCCCGGCCCGCCGCCCCGCCGCCCGCGCCCGCCGGCGGCGCTGCCTCAGCTCCTTCCCTCGCGTCTCCTCGCGAAGCGCAGCGGTCTCGGCCGCCCGCTCGTGGAGCTTGAGCAGCCGGTGATCCTCGGCGGAAAACGGATCGGGGTAAGGGATGTAGGGGCCGGAAAAGGGGCCGGGCTGGGCCGGCAGACAGCGGTTGCTACACTTCGTCCCACGGCTGGACATGGAGCTCATTCCTCCTGTCTGGTCGAGGGCGCGACAGAGGTGCAACTCTGTCGCGCCCGCTTTCTACCTCTCGGCCCAGGACGGCTCAGGCCGACTTCACGTGCTGTGTGGGTCCTCTCATACGCCGAACTTACGCTATCAGCTAGCTCCCGCTCAGTCAACGAAACCGCGGGCACAGAACACCGACCGGATGGAGCATCGATCCAAGGCCTCGCTTTGCTCTCCCAACTCCTTCACTGCTACGATCTCGTAACTTATAGGACGGAAAGCGTCTGCCGGGTCTGCACCGGTTGCCCAACAGCACCATTGTGCGGAGGGTCGAGCGACCTCCGCACGCCGCGTGCGAAGGTCGGTGGTTCCGGCGAGATGAGGTCCAAGTTGACGGAGCTTGACGTGATCTGGACGCTTCTCATTCTTGCTAGCCTGATCGCACTGGCAGTCAAGGCAACGCTTATTGCTGTCGGCGCTCCTGCCTGGGCCTACTATCTCACTCTGCCAATCGTGGCCTTCGCTCTCTATGTTGCGAATTCCGTGCTCATGAAGCACTACATCGCCCGTCGCGCCCCAGACTTCGCGAGCCATGAGGAGTTTCGGCCAGGTATCCAGAAATGGGAACTAACGGCCGGCACTGGCATCGTACCGAAATGGGTGTCGCTAATCGGCCTCGCATCAATTGCTGCGCTGCTCGCACTGCTCTTTCCCCTCTTCGCGGCCCTCATGCGAAGATTCGGGCTCACCTAGCAGTAACAGAAATGCGCACGCCATCTCGGCTCGTAGTCGCTTTGACGATTACCCTTCTCGGTGCGGTCGCCGTGAACTACTTCGTGCGCGTTGCTGAATCGGCAGACGAGCCCAGCACAGGCATCGTCGTCGACTACATTCGGACAGCGGGCTTCGGGGCATTAGCAATACGACTACTCGGGATAGGGGGTGTTATCTGGCTCATTACCTGGGTAGTTTCTCTGCTAAAAGGCTTGGGGACCACGGAGGTTCGGCGCTTTTGGACTCTCGTCGCACAGTACCCCGATGAGGCCTATCACTGGTTCCACTCTTCACCCGCCTGGAGGATATTTGAGTTTTCTCTACCATCTATCAACAAGAGGTTCCACCGATAGAGTGGGAGGGCCCGTTCCATCTGGCCGTGCCCGAGCTCGGTGGCCGCGTATACATCTTCGGCCGCCGCGGCGAGTACGAAGCAACGCGCGCGGAGCTGATTAAGAAGTTGTCGCGTCCAAACGCATGAGTAGCACTTCGGCTAACTCCACGAACCCCGAAGCGCCGGACGGTTGGGGCTTAGACGATATCTCAGCTTTCCTTGAGGCGGCCCATCAGAACTCCTTCGCCACATTCGCGAACCTGCAACGGTTCTTCCGTCCTCTCGTCGAGGTCGACCAGCTTTTCCGCCTTGCGATTCCTAACTTCGGCACGCCAACTGACTGGCTCATGGCTGTCTTCCTACTTCGTACTCACGCAGCGTTTCTGGGTGCAGTCCGCCTTGCCTCGAGCGGACAGCTCCCTGAGACCTACATGCTCCTCCGCGGCTGCTTGGAGCCAGCCCTCTACGCCCTCCATATCTTTAAGGATCCCTCGCGTGCTGCGATCTGGCTCGCTCGAAGCGACGATGAGGAGCAGCGCGCGAAAGCCAGAGGCGAGTTCTCGAATCGACGCGTCTTGGCCACTCTGGCCGCTGCTGATCAGGGCCTCCACGGAGCGGTAGTCAAACTCTATGAGCGAACCATGGACCATGGCGCACACCCCAACGAACGGGCCTTTCTTACCAATATGAGCATAGAAAAGGTGCAAGAAGGCATCCGGCTTCAGCTCAACTACCTCAGCGGGCACTCACCGGCCTTTGAGCTTGCCCTTAAGTCGGCTCTGCAAACAGGCATCGTCGCTCTTGGGGTCTTCGAGGCAATTGTGCCGGAAAAGTTCTCCATCTTGGGCCTCTCAGAGAGACTCGCCCTCCTGAAGAGGGGGCTTTGAAAGTGACGTTGTGCGGGCCAGTGGCTAGCCAACCGCTACTCGTCGCCTGCATAGACGTTGGCGCTGCATCATCTACCGGCTGGGCCAGTAAGCTACTCGATAATACGGGTGGCCGGCGCCGCGGATCGAATATCCAGAAACTTTTCCCTTTGATCCTAAACCACCTTAACGTACCGGGCGCAGTTGCGCTCGGTTTCGAATGCCCCTTGTACGTACCCTTTAGGACCGAGCTGTTGGAGTTGAATCGTGGCCGGTTGGGGGAAGGAGCGCCAGCTTGGAGTTCGAGTATTGGCGCCACCGTTATGGCTTCTGGGATTCCTGTGGTTCTTTGGGTCCTCGAAAGGCTCAAAGCGATGGCTCCGGCCTCCACGGTGGCTACGGTCGATTGGCTTACCTTCCTTCGCTGTCCCTCCGGCATTCTCTTGTGGGAGGCCTTTGTCACCGGTGCAGCGAAAGCTGGCTCTCACGCTGCTGACGCGGCCGTAGCTGTTCGGACCTTTATCGATCATCTCCCCAGCCTGCAATCGGGTGAGAAGCGCGAGGTCGAGCCGCGTGTCCAATCGCTCGTCGGAGCTGCTCTCCTTCGTACCGGTTGGTCAACGGACCTCTCCGTTCTCGCGCAGCCATGCCTAGTGCTAAAGACAGCAGCGGCTAGGATACGGAGGTAGCTCTGGCCGCTGCGGCGGAGCGAGGAGGAGAGGAGCTTTCCGTCGACATCCCGCGGCTAGCTCAGGCCGCCTGGTAGATCTGGATCAGGTTGCCGCAGGTGTCCTCGAAGAGGGCGATGGTGGCCGGCCCGGCCGGGGTCGGCGGCTGGCGGAAGACGACGCCCAGGCCTTCAGCCGCTCGTAGTCCTTCTGGATGTCGTTCGAGGCGAAGGCGGTCAGCGGGATCCCTGGTCATAGAGAGCCTTCTGGAAGGTCTTGGCGGCGGCGTTGCCGGTGGGCTCGAGGAGCAGCTCGACGTCGTCGTGCCCCTCGGGGGAGACGACGGTCAGCCACTTCGCCTCGCCGAGCGGGATTTCGGTCTTTTTCACGAAGCCGAGGACGCGAGTGTAGAAGTCGAGGGCTTTCTCCTGGTCGGCGACCATGACGCTCGCCAACTGGATCCTCATCCGCCGCCTCCCGCCCTAGAACCAGGGCTCGTCGCCCGATCTTAGTCCCGTCCCTGGTGAGTTGTGCAGCTTGAGGCCGAGCGGCAGGAGCTGGAAAGGCCGCCCGATGCCGCCTCCTCGTCCTCCGCGGAGGACGAAACCCCGGTATCAACGCTTGATACCTAGGTATCGAGCCCTGATACCCCGTATCGCGGGCCTCAGGAGGGCTCGAGAGGCTTCGCCGGGTTCGCCCTGGTCGTCGCCTTCGCCGCGCGCTGGGTCCGCCACTTGAGCAGCCAGGGCCCAGGGCGCCGCAGGCAAGGCGCCGCTCCCGCCGATCGCCGGGCCGAGGCGCCGTCCCCCCGCGACGCTCGGAACCCACCGCCGTCTTAAGCGGACGCCGGGCTAAGTCTTAGCCCGGCCCACGACGAACCGCGAACATGGCGCTCGGGGGTCGCATCTGAGATCCAGCTCCTTTCCTGCTAAGATCACATAACCTTATAGAGGGTAAAGTATCTGGCGATCATGCACCCGCTGGCGGCGCAGGAGCATATGCGGACAGTCGAACGACCTCCGTGCGCGCGTTCGAGAGTCGGCCAATCCGTAGAAGCAGCGGTTCTGCGGCACTCGGATCAAACCTCACTGGAGCGCGGCAATGACCGAAAGCGGCTCTAAGGATCAGAAACCTCTTTTCTCTCAGACGTTTCTCGGTGCAGTCATTGTCACCGTTGTTGGGGGCGTTCTCGTGTGGGTTTTCACGAACAGTTTCTCCATGCACGCGCCATCGCCACCGACTGCTTCTTCGCCATCACCTGCCAGCTCAAGCCAATTGGACCAGCCCGCTCAGCCTGCACCTGTTGTGTTGAGCACGTCACCTTCTTCCGGCTCGGCACCTATCGACCCTTCGCCCCCACCCCAGCCACCCTTTGGCATATTTGCGTGTGGACGACCAGTCGGCGAACTTCGTGTGTGGGGCTACGGGCAGGAGCAAGTCCACTTAATTCTTGAGAGCATAGAAAACCAGCCGACTACCGTACTGACCTTGCACTTCCTCCTAGATAACAAGAAGGACGCGCCTTATGAGATTGCTCTCCTCGATCCTGACAACAATACCTTTGTTACTGACGCTCAGGGAGTAGAACACGCCTATCGATCTGTTACAGAGATGTCAGAAGTCGAGCCGCTGTCGCTTGCTTCTCTCTCACGGCGTCGCTTCAGCATTTCCTTTGCTCCTCTAACCACTCCCGGCGATTCCATTGCATTACGGGCCACCTTCAAGGTGGTCGCCAGAGGCTCACTCCCCAGCGAGGCGGTTCGCAAGGTTGAGGCTGACAATATTCGGCTCAACAGATCTATCTAGTCAAATGGTCGCGACAGGCCTAGGCTAGTTTGCTGGACAGGAAATGCCGTTGCTCCGATCAGGACGGCTCGAGAGGCTTGGCCGGGTTCGCCCCGGCCGTCGGCTTCGCCGCGCGCTCTTTCCGCCACCTGAGCAGCCAGGGCGCGAGGGCGATGGCCGCGAAGAGGAGCAGGCGCTCGAGCCCCGCCCCCTCCCCCCGCTCCGCCCAGCCCTCCAGGAGGCCACGCACGGCGGGCCAGGCCCAAAAGGCCAGGAGGATCGGCAGGCCGGTCCTCGCGAGCTTGCCTACCCACTGGCGGCCGGGGTGGAGCGGCTCGTTCTTGGGCTGAGCGGGTTCGCTCATCGCGCCGGGGCTCAGCCGGTGCGCAGGAAGTGCCAGCGGAGGTCGCCTTCGAGGGGGCGGAAGACCTCGGACTGGATCTGCGGGGCGAAGCGGCGGAGGAGGGTCGTCAGGTGCTCGCCGCGGGCGGCGAGCTCGAGGGCCTGGGCGGCGTCGGTGCCGGCCTTCGAGATGTAGGTCTGCCAGACCGCTTGGCGCACCGAGATCGAGCCCATCGAGACGTTCGGCAGGCGCGCCACGCCGGCCTTGAGGATGGAGATCTTCTCCTTGAGGCTGCGCTCGTCGTCCATCGGCTGGCGCTGCCAGGGGGTGTAGGGCTTGGGGACCAGGACGTTGACGCCGAGGTGGATGTGGCCGATGACGCCGGTCTTGGCCGCCTCCTCCAGCATCACGGCGCGGCAGCGGGCGGCGAGCTCGAGGATGCCGTGGACGTCGTCGAGCGTCTCCTCGGGCAGGCCGATCAGGAAGTAGAGCTTGAGCTGGGTGAACCCGTGGCGGAAGATCAGCCGCACCTTCTCGAGCAGCGTGTCGTTGCCGATCGGCTTGCCCATCTTGAGGCGCAGGGAGTCGGTGCCGGTCTCGGGGGCGAGGGTGATCGAGCGGTCGCCCGAGGCGTGGAGGGCGGCGAGCACGCCTTCGGTCACCGCCGGGATGCGGATCGAGGAGACCGCGGTGCGGAAGCCCAGGCCGTTGGCCTCGCGCAGGATGCGCTCGATCTCCGGGTGGTCGCCGACGGCGGTGGCGACGAAGCCGAGCTGGTCGGTGACCGAGCGGGCGCGGTCGAGCGAGTCGAGGATGAACTCGGTCGGGTGCCAGCGGAACTTCCCCATCCCGAAGGTCGCCCAGCAGTACTTGCACTTCTCGGGGCAGCCGCGCGACATCTCGATCAGGAACTTCTCCGCGAACTCGGTGCGCGGCGAGACGATCGCGGTCGTCGGCAGGTGCCCCGGGGCGCGCATCTGCTCCTCGGTCAGCTCGAGCTTGCGCAGCTTGGGGAGGGCCTCGCCGTCCTCCTCGGGCCGGTGGAAGGCCGGAACGTAGAAGCCGGCCTCGCCGGCGAGCCGGGCCACCACCGCCTCACGGTCCTCCTCCTCCTCGAGCGCGGCAAGCAGGGCGGGCAGGACGTTTTCGGCCGCGCCGAGGGCGAAGACGTCCACGAACTCGGCCATCGGCAGCGGGTTGATGGCGGCGCAGGAGCCCCCCATGACGACGACCGGGTCCCACGGCCGGCGCGCCGCGCGGCGCAGCGGGATGCCGGCGCGGTCGAGCATCTGGAGGAGGTGGACGTAGTCCTCCTCGAAGGAGACCGAGAAGGCGACGCAGCCGAGCTCGTCGAGCGCGCGGCCGCTCTCGACAGACAGCGGCATCCCCGCGCCGTCGGTGAAGAAGCGCTCGCAGGACCAGTCGGGGCGGGCGTGGACCAGCTCGTAGACGCGCTGGAAGCCCAGGCTCGACATGCCGACGTGGTAGCTGTTGGCGTAGGCCAGGGCCAGCCGCCACCGCCCGTGCGCCGTGAACGGCTCCACCGCGCGCTCGAGAGCGCGGTGCGAGGACCAGTCGTGGGCGGCGGGCTTCTTCATCGCAAACCTGGATTGTACGCCGGGGGGCCGGCGGAGCGCGGACCAGCCGGGTAAACGGCTTCCGGGGCCGGAAAATGCCGCCTCGCGGCGGATCCGCGCTCGGGGAGGAGAGGCTCGCCTATCCGAGGCCGGTGTTGCAGAGCTTGTTGTTGTCCTCCTTGCACTCCTCCACCGCTTTGCCGCTGTCCACCGTCACGCAGATGGTGCAGTCGGGGTCGAAGCAGTTGCCGCCGGGAGGGCTCGTCGCGGTCAGGCTCAGCGTGTCGCCGGCGTCGAGACCGGCGGGCACGCTCTGGTTCACGACTACTGCGCCGCCCGGGTCCATGACCACCTGGGTGTCGAAGGCCGTTGCATCGCCCGGACCCACGTTGGCGATGGTGTACTTGACGGTGGTCACGCAGGTGCCCGGGCCGCCGGGGCAGCTCACCTGCGGCGCGCCGATGTCCTGGACGATGAGGTCCGGGCAGCCCCCCGTCGGAGGCTCCCCGATGCGCCGCTCGCGGACCTCCTCGACGTCGATGCTGCTGTGGGTCACGAGCTCGCCCCCCTTGTCGAGGGCGGCGGTGGTGTAGACCGCGGTGACGTCGAGGCTCGCCGGGCTCTCGATGACGACGAAGCCCTCGATGTAGCCCGTCGGGAAACCGCCCGGGAAGAGCCGCTTCTCGAGGTCCGGGCAGTCGACCTTGAGCGCCTCGTCGGCCTTCAGGGCGTCCTCGGCGATCCGCATCACCTTGCCGGGGCGCTGCTCCGGCGGCGGGTAGCTCAGGGCGAGCTTCTTGAAGAACTTCACGGGCTCGCGGCCGGGGTTGTGGATGTTGATCGTGGTGGCGTAGAGCCCGCGCGTCAGGCGCAGCTCCTTGGGGTCCTTCTGGAGGCCGCACACCACCTTGGCGGCGTACTGAAAGGCCGGGGGCTGCTGGGCGTCCGCCGGGCCGGCGCCGAAACCGAGCGCCAGGAGCGCGGCGAGGAGCGAAAGGTGCTTCGCTGGATTCATGGTCGTCCCTCCCTGTTTCCTTCCTAGGCGCTCGCGTTGCCGCGCTGTTACAGCGGGACTAGGGGCGGAGGGTGCCGGTCAGGGCGTAGAGGATGCGCAGCGCCCCGCCGGGCCCGAGGGCGCGCGGCGGCAGCGTCCGGGCGTGGATGCCGAGGATACGGCCGAAGAAGGCGGGGTCGGCGGTGAGGGTGCGCAGCGCCCGGGCGCGCAGGCGCGGGCGGCGGGAGAGGGCGAGCGCCAAGCGCGTCGTGGCGTTGGGCAGCCGGCGCAGCCGGCGGTGGGCGGCGCCGTAGCGCGCCAGGTCGCCGGCGGCCAGGGCCTCGGCCAGCAGGTCCTGGAGGTGGAACACCTCCACGCCCCGCTCGCGCATGCGGGCCACGAACTGGTCGTGCTCGTACTGGGCCTGCTCGACCCACAGC
>DASUNQ010000069.1:0-9298 GCA_036277075.1 Thermoanaerobaculia bacterium | reverse complement strand
GAGGCCGCGCTCCTCGCCGCGGCGGCGGCGATGGTCCTCTTCGGTCTCGTCCTCGCCTATCTCGCCGCCGCCCGCTCGATCGCCGACGACGACGCCCGCCGCGCCGCCGGCGCGGCCGTGAACCTCAACGCCGTGCGCCGGCCGGAGGAGCTCGCCCGCGTCCTCGCCGGCATGGGCGACAGCCCCGAGCGGGCGTTCATCGCCGACCGCATCTGGCAGCGGCTGCAGCAGGGAAGGATCGACAACGTCGGCGAGCTCGGGCGGATCCGCGTCCCCGCCGCCGAGGTGCGCGACGACCCGCGGCTCACCGGTCTCGCCGCCCGCCTGGCGGAGCGCCCTCGGGCGGCCACGGTGCCGCTCCTCTCCGGCGACGAGCTGCGCGCCCTCGAGGACCGCCTCGTGGTGCGCACCGCCGCGGAGTTCCGCTCGACCGTCTGGCTCTGGACGGCGCTCGTCGTCGCCGCCTTCGCCGCCGTGCACCTGATCTGGCGCCGCGGCCGCTTCGCCGGCGACCAGCTCCTCCTGCCGCTCCTTCTCGTCCTCTCGGGGCTGGGCCTGACGATCATGCTCGCGGTGCGCGACCCGCTGCGCGACCTGGTCCTCGTCCGCACCTCGGCGCAGGGGGTGATCGCCGGCTGCGCGCTGCTCCTCGCCGCCAGCCTCGTCGACTTCGAGCGCTCGCGGCTGGCGCGCCTGACCTACGCGCCGCTCTTCGCCGCCGTCGGCGTCTCGCTCCTCCTCGTCGTCTTCGGCAGCGGCCCGGCGGGGAGCGACGCCAAGGTCAACCTCCTCGGCGTGCAGCCGGTCGAGGTGATCAAGATCCTCTTCGTCCTCTTCCTCGCCGGCTACTTCGTCGAGCGCTGGGAGTTCCTGCGCGAGCTGCGCGAGCGCCGCGCCGGGCTCGGCTGGCTGCCGCGGCGGCTGGCGCCGCCGAAGCTCGAGTACGCCCTGCCGCCGCTCGTCGCCATCGCCGTCGTCCTCTTCTTCTTCTTCCTCCAGAAGGACCTCGGGCCGGCGCTCATCCTCGCTCTCCTCTTCCTCGTCCTCTACGCCGTGGCGCGCGGCCGCGCGACGCTGGCGGTTGCGGGCGTCGCGGTGCTGGTCGTGGCCTTCTGGATCGGCTACCAGATCGGCTACCCGCGCAACGTCACCGGGCGGATCGGGATGTGGACCTCGCCCTGGGACAACCCCTTCCGCGGCGGCGACCACCTGGCGCAGTCGCTCTGGAGCGTCGCCGGCGGCGGCCTGGCCGGCACCGGGCCGGGCCTCGGCGAGCCCGGGCGCGTGCCGGCGGCGCACACCGACTTCGTCCTCGCCGCCGCCGGCGAGGAGCTGGGCTTCCTGGGGCTGGCGGCGATCTTCGCCTTCTACGCCGTGCTGGTGGCGCGCGGCCTGCGCGCGGCCCTCCGCGCCGGCGGCGCCTACGGCTTCTTCCTGGCCCTCGGCGCGACGCTCCTCCTCGGCGTCCAGGTGGTGCTCATCGCCGGGGGCGTGTTCGGCGTCGTGCCGTTGACCGGCGTCGTCACGCCGTTCCTCTCCGCCGGCCGCAGCGCGATGCTCGCCAACTTCCTGCTGGTGGGCATCCTGCTCGCGGTCTCGGCGCGTCGCGGCGAAGCGGCGGCGACCGCGCCCTTCCGCCGGCCGCTGCGCTGGGTGGCGCTGGCGCTGGCGCTGCCCGCCGGGGCCGTCGCCGCGCGCGCCGCGCAGTTGCAGCTCGTCCGCGCCGACGAGACCCTGGTGCGCGGCGCCCTCGTCCTCCAGGCCGACGGCCGCCGCCGCTTCGTCTACAACCCGCGCCTGATGGCGGTCGCCGAGACGCTGCCGCGCGGCGCGATCCTCGACCGCCAGGGCAAGCCCCTCGCCGCCGGCTCGACCGCCGCCGACCGCCAGTATCCGCTCGCGGGCCGCGCCTTCCACCTCCTCGGCGACCTGCGCAACCGGCTCAACTGGGCGGCGAGCAACACCACCTTCGCCGAGCGCGACGCGGCGGCGCGCCTCCAGGGCTGGGACGACTTCGCCGCCGTCCTCGACGTCGAGCAGCCGGACGGCACGACGACGCCGGTGGTGCGGCGCGACTACCGCGAGCTCGTGCCCCTCCTGCGCCACCGCTACCGGCCGCAGAGCGAGGCGGTGCAGCGGCTCCTCCGCCGCGACCGCACGCTGCGGCTGACGATCGACGCCCGCCTGCAGACGGCGGCCGGCGACGTCCTCGCCCGCCACGCCCGCCAGGCGGGGCACGGCGCGGCGGCGGTGGTGCTCGACGCGCGCAGCGGCGAGCTGCTGGCGAGCGTCTCCTACCCCTGGCCGCGGCGGCTCCCGGCCGAGCCCTCGGACGATCCCGCGAGCGGCGTCCTCGACCGCGCCCGCTACGGCATCTACCCGCCGGGCTCGATTTTCAAGATGGTCACCGCGATGGCGGCGCTGCGGAAGGACCCGGCGGTCCCCGGCGTGGTCTTCGAGTGCGTGCCGCTCGGCGGCGGCCGGGTGGGCAACCGGGTGCGCGGCTGGGGCCGGGCGATCCGCGACGACCCCATCGTCACGACGCCGCACGGCCGGGTGAGCCTGGAGAAGGGGATCCGCCAGTCGTGCAACGCCTACTTCGCGCAGCTCGGGACCTACGAGGTGGGCGCCGAGCCGCTGCTCGAGACCGCGCGCCTGCTGGGGATCTCGGTGGCGCGGCCGAACACGCCCGAGCAGCTCCGCGACGCCCTGCCGCAAGCGGCCTACGGCCAGGGGCAGGTGGTGGCGACGCCGCTGCAGATGGCGCGCGTCGCGGCGGCCGTCGCCAACGCCGGCACCGCGCCCGAGGCGCGCTGGACGCTCGACGAGTCGGTGCCGCCGCGCGGCGACGCGGTGCCGGTCGTGCCGCCCGAGGCGGCGGCGCTGCTGGCGCGGGCGATGCGCGAGGTGGTGACCTCCGGCACCGCCGCCCGCTTCCTCGGCGGCATCCAACCCCCGATGGCCGGCAAGACCGGCACCGCCGAGGTGCAGGGCAAGCGCTCGCACTCCTGGTTCATCGGCTTCGCGCCGTACGGCATCGCCAGCCCGGCGGTGCGCACCGTGGCGGTGGCGGTCATCGTCGAGCACGGCGGCTACGGCGGGCGGCTCGCCGCCCCGGCCGCCGGCGAGATCGTGCGCGCGGCGGCGGCGCTGGGCCTGCTGCGGCGCAGCGCGGCCGAGGCCGCGGTGCCACCAGGCGCGAAGGCTTTCGCGCCGGGCTCTAATCAATAGCCAGGAGTGCCGTCCGGCCCTCGTTAGAGGGGCGGACTCCTGGCGGGCGCGCCGCGCCCGGCCGCCGTCCCTTAGGATTGCCGCATGAGCGAGCGCGAAGGACTCCTCGGGCAGCTCCGCCACTGGCTCAAGCCCTGGACCGCCGGCAGCGAGCCGATCGAGGTGCGGCGCGCGGTGCTCGACGAGATCGCGGCGCGCGTGGTGCCGGCGGGCGGCGGGCGGCGGCTCTTCCCCTACCGGCGGGTGCGGGTGGAGCTCTTCGCCGCGGGCGCGGAGGAGCGCGCGGTGCTGGAGGCGCTGGCGGGGGAGGCCTGGGACCTGCCGGCGGAGGCGCGGGCGCGGCTCGAAGCCGCGGGCGCGCGGGTGCCGGACGACCTCGCGGTGGAGGTCGTGGTCGCCGAGCGGGAGGGGGAGAGCGCGGCGGGGGAGCCGCGCTACCGGGTCTCCTTCGAGCGCGGGGAGGGGCAGAAGGCGGTCGCGGCCGGAGCGGAGGCGGCGAAGGAGGCGGAGGAGGCCGCGAGGCCGCCGGCGTCACGGCCGGCGCTGGTACTGACCGTCACGCAAGGCAAGGCGGCGCAGCAGGTCTACGCGCCGCCGGGGGAGCGGGTGCAGGTCGGCCGGCTCGCCGAGGTGCTCGACGCCGACGGCCGCGTGCGGCGGCGCAACGACGTCGTGTTCCTGGAGGAAGGGGAGATCAACCAGACCGTCTCGCGCGAGCACGCGCGCATCGCCTGGGACGCCGGCGAGGCCTGCTACTGGCTGCGCGACGAGGGAAGCGCCTACGGCACCCGCATCTTCCGCGACGGCCGCCCCATCGAGGTCAACGCCCACGACCGCCGCGGCGTCTGCCTCCGCGACGGCGACGAGCTCTACTTCGGGCGGGCGCGAGTCAAGGTGGCGCTGCGGCCGGAGTAGGGCTGGCTCCGGCTCAGCTCCGCAGCAGGTCTTCGAGGTCCAGCGGGTCGGTGGAGATCGCCGGGCGGCCGTCCGGCTGCCGCGGCCACTCGTCGCGCGGGCGGTCCCAGTAGAGCTCGAGCCCGTTGCGGTCCGGGTCGGCGAGGTAGAGCGCTTCGCTGACGCCGTGGTCCGCCGCGCCCTGGAGCGGCACGCCGGCCGCTTGCAGACGCCGCAGCGCGTCCGCCAGGTCCCGCCGCTCCGGATAGCGGATCGCGACGTGGTAGAGCCCGGTCCGCCCCGGCGGCGGCGGCGAGCCGCCGCGGCTCTCCCAGGTGTTGAGGCCGAGGTGATGGTGGTAGCCGCCGGCCGACACGAACGCCGCCTGCGGCCCGTAGCGGGAGATTAGCTCGAACCCCAGCACGCCGCAGTAGAACTCGAGCGCGCGCTCCAGGTCGGAGACCTTCAGGTGGACGTGGCCGATGTCGGTGCCCGCGGGAACGACGTAAGGCGGCAGCTCCTTCGCCATGGCGCCGCGAATCTACACCCGGGGTAAATAATTGACAGCGCACGGCTGCGCCACTACACTGCCCAGTCCTGCGTGGGGCCGTAGCTCAGTTGGGAGAGCGCTTGAATGGCATTCAAGAGGTCGTCGGTTCGATCCCGATCGGCTCCACCAAAACCCGCCTTAGTCGCCTAGTTCAGCCTCCCGCAAAGCCCGCTCCAGTAGGTCCTGAACACCCAGCGCCAAGGCACCGCGGTCGAGGTAGGCGCGGTCCAGCCGCTTACCCTGCACCTGGAGAACTCCCACCGCGTCCTGCCACTGTCGGTCCGAGATCTCGTGCCCCAGACGGTACCAACGGAGCTTCTGGAGAACCGTGTCCTCGGGGGAGGCGACCGGGAGCTGCCCGGCCTCCTCCGGCAGCTCGAAGAATTGGCTGCGAGCCATCTCTTCGCGCGCGGCCGGGTCGTCGCCGAGAACGAAGAGGTCCACTTTGAACATCGTTTGGAGCTCGATGACGTTGAAGGAGCTTCTTCGCCGGACCGCTTCTCGGACGCGGTCCGCGTCCACGTAGAAGCGGCTCCCGAGAGCCGCCACCAGCGGCTCGACGTGCTCCTCTCGCAGCTCGGCCACTAGATCGGCGTCGTCGGTCGAGCGGGGAACGCCGTGAAGGGAGCTTGCGAGGGAACCGCCCACGAGGCAGGGGATGCCGAGGCGTTCGAGGATTTGGGCGACCTCGCGGCAGACCCGGAGGGCGTCGCTCGTAGGCATGAAGAAGGCCTGGACTACCGACCGTGGACTTCGGGGTCCCAGTCGAAAACCCGGATCATCGTCTCGCGGTCGAGGTGCAGGGCGGCGAGGCGGAGGCGCTCTTCGCGCTCCGAAAGGTCGGGACCGTACTGCTTCCGCAGGCGCGCGCGGGCCAGCTCCTCGACCGCTCGGTTCAAGTCGAGGACGCGGCCGAGCTTCTCGGCGGGCGACATCCGCCGGTAGCCTTCGAGGAGGATCGCCTCGACCTCGGGAGAAGTGTCACGGGCTGGAGAGCGGTCGCCCACGGAATCGAGAGCTTACTGTACAGAGCGAACGATCGCGGAGCGCCAAGCTGAGACTTCTGCGCCTGGCTCAAGGCCAGCGGCGAATGACGTGAAGGCTCTCGGCCTTCAAGGGGATGCTCGTAATGTGGAGCTTCTCGATCGGCGCTCGAGAGGGTGACAAGTCCTGCCCGAGGCTCGGTTCCTTGTCGACTTCATGCACGTCCCACAGCGACCAGTCGCGGCCGGGAACGCTCGGCCCGTTCGAGCCCAGCGTGATGTGCGGCGTGAACCTCGGGCGGAGGAACGTCTTGTCCAACCCGAGGCCGATGGCGGCGGCGATGAACACGTCACGAAAGCGGATCATCTCCTCGCGGTTCTCGACGGCCCACCAGAGAACGCGGGGATAGGGCCTCCAGGCCGGTTCCGCCGTCTCGCGCAACAGTTTGACCACGCCGTCGTCCTCCTGGACGGCTCCGCCGAGTCCCAGAACCTTCAGGTTGCCGAAGCTGGATGGAGTGAGAGGAGCGAGCTGCTCCCCCAACAGCCGGACCTTGTCGGGCTCGGCCGCGCCCAGGTAGCCGAAGGTGACGTGGAGCTCGGGCCTCGGGATGAGATCGAGCTGGCGGCAGACCTGGGCTTGAAGATCGGTGACGGCATCGGTAAGCGCTACGGAGAGCGCCACGTAGACCGTCTGATACCTCTCGTCCATGGAGGATTCCTCGGAGAATTCGTCTGACCCGCTGACCGACAATCCTGAAAAGAGCGAGCGGCGGGGCGCGCTGCTCGTCGCAACGCGCCCCGCGCTCTTCCGGCCCGTAGGGGCTAGGGAGGGAAGGGTCCGCGGAACGACGTCTCGCGGACCGCCGTGCTCCACTGCTCGGCGCCCGACGCCAGGTTGACGGCGCGGAGGGAGGTCGCCTGCTCGGCGAGCTTGCCCTCCTTGAGCAGGACGTGGGCGGGGGCCGTGTGGTACAGCGTCTTGCCCACGACCAGGAACGGCGTCGCGGCGGCCAGCGCCGGCACCGAGCCGAGCCGGGCGCCGCCGGCGCGCTCGTACACCGTCCAGCGGTGCTTGTAGAGGGTGAACTCGGCCGACTTGACCGGCTCGGTGACCAGGTAGTGGCGCCCGTCGACGGAGAGGAACTGCCGCCCGGCACCCGTCTCCGCGCGCAGCTCTTCGAGGCTGGCGCGCTTGAGCGTCGGGGACTTGCCGGTCACGACCGACGGCTCGGCCTGCATGCGCATCGACGGCGCCGTCAGGTCGAGAACCGCCGCGCCGGTGATGACGGTGGGGGATACGGAGGGGGCCTGCGCTTCGTTGACCGCCGGGAGGTAGCCCTGCGCCGGACCCGCGCCGGCCGCGGCCACGGACTCCCAGCGGACGACCAGCCCGGAGGCTTCGCGCGCGGCCTGGACGCGGAACGAGCCCGCGGGCGTGTCGACGACCGAGGCGGCGACGCCGGCGGGGAGCGCCATCCGCATGGTGCCGCGGGCGGCGCCGCTGCGCGCGTCGAGGACGACGAGGTCGAGGGCGTTGTCCCGGCTCTGCGCCTGCGCGACGAGCCGGTCGCCGTCGAGCGCCAGCGGCTTGGCCGCGAGGTCGCTGCGCCAGCGCACCTTGCCGCTGGCGAGCTCGATCGCGACGATGCCGCCGCCGGGCCGCATCACGTACGCGAGGCCGTGTCGCGGCGCGAGCACCACGCTCTCGGTCAGCGCGGCGGCGTCAGGCGTCGCCGATCGCAACGACCGGGCCTGGGCCAGCGCCAGCCCCGGCAGGAGAAGGATTGCGAGGAGGGAGAGAAGGACGATGCGAGAAGGGACACGCCGACTCCGAAATGGCCGGCGTGGCCACCGCTTGGCTTGGTTCACGTGGACTCCTTGCTTCTTGGCCAGCGCGCTCCCGCTGTGTCGTCGCCGTCGCTCCGTTCATGGTAGTCTCCACGGGCTTCAGAGTGCAAGAGGAGAGGCCCTCCGCCCGTCCCGGGTGGCGCGCATCCGGGGGATCGATCAGGAGCCTCTGAATCGCCAGCGTCGCGCCGCGTTCGACAGTCGCCGTTGCCTTTCGTAGACGATGCCCGCGAGGGCGTCATGCACAAGAAAGGAAACGGCACATGCTGAGGAGTACCTCGCGCTTCGAGTTCCCGGGCGGCCGCCTGCGGGCGGCCACCGGTTTGTGCGCTCTCTTCGCCGTGACGGTGGCGCTGGCGCTGCCCGTCGCCGCCTACGGCCAACCCCCGATCGACCCGGGCACGAAGTGGAAGGCTCAGGGCCCCGGCCCGGCGGTGGACGGGCAGATCGAGAACGTGCCTCCGAACAACGACATCACGGGGGCCATCCACACCGTCCTCGCCCACCCCACCAATGCCAACGTCCTCTACATCGGCTCCGTCAACGGCGGCGTCTGGAAGACGACCAACGCCCAGTCGCTCACCCCGAGCTGGACGGCGCTGACCGACACGCTGGCGACCTCGGCGATCGGCGCGCTGGAGTTCGACACCGCCGATCCGTCGCTGAACACGATCTGGGCCGGCGTCGGCCGCTGGAGCTCCTTCGGCCGTCTCGGCGGCAACCGGGTGGGCCTCTACAAGACGACGAACGCCGGTAGCAGTTGGACCTCCGTCACCGGCAGCGGGATCCTGCTGGGTAAGAACATCTCCGGCTTGGCCCCGCGCGGCAGCACGATCGTCATCTCCGTGGACACCGCCGACGCCTTCACCTTCGGCAACATCGGCGTCTGGCGCAGCACCGACGGCGGCACCACCTTCACCCAGATCGGCGTCGGCAACGGCGCGGCGACGGGGCTCCCCGGCGGCGTGACGCACGACTTGGCCAGCGATCCCACGGACCCCACCCGCCTCTTCACCAGCGTCATCTTCGCCAACTTGATCGGCGGCCAGAACGGCGTCTACCGCAGCACCAACACAGGCGCCAACTGGACGAAGGTCAGCAACGCGGCGATGGACGCGCTGCTCAACACCGGCACGACGAGCAACGTCGAGTTCGCGGTCGGCCTCAACAACAACGTCTACGCCGCGATCTGCAACTCCGGCCGCCTGGCGGGTCTCTTCCGCTCCGGCGACGGGGGCACGACCTGGACCGAGATGGACAGTCCGCGGACCGGGCCCAACAACGTCGGCATTCACCCCGGCGGACAGGCCTCGCTCCACCTGTCGATCCTCGCCGACCGCACCAACCACAACCTGGTCTACCTCGGCGGCGACCGGCAGCCGTTCACCCTCGAGGAAGGGCTGCCCTTCCCGCCGCAGTTCCCCAACTCGATCGGCGCCAACAACTTCTCCGGCCGCCTGTTCCGCTGCGACGCCTCGCTGGCGTCCGGCAGCCAGTGCACGCCGCTCACCCACATCGGCACCGCCTCGAACAGCTCGCCGCACGCCGACTCGCGGGAGATGACCTTCGACGCCGCGGGCCACATCGTCGAGACCGACGACGGCGGCGTCTACCGGCGCACCAGCCCGGCCACCAACGCCGGCGACTGGTTCTCGGTCATCGGCGACCTGCAGGTGACGGAGGTGCACGACAACTCCTACGACACCCTGGCCGACATCTCCTTCGTCGGCACGCAGGACAACGACGACCCGCACCAGGACAAGAAAAACAAGCCGGAGTGGTTCGTGCT
>DASUNQ010000068.1:0-2568 GCA_036277075.1 Thermoanaerobaculia bacterium | reverse complement strand
GTTGACCCTGCTGGCGGCGTGCGGCCCCCGTGCCGCGGACCCGCCCCCCGCGCCCGCCCCGGGCGACAGCGCCTTCGCCGCGCTGCAGCAGCGCGGCGCGCTGGCGATGGGCGTGGACCAGTACACCTCGGCGCACCGCTTCGACTCGCTCGCGGACGGCGGCCGCATCGAGCTGCAGCGCGAGGTGGACGATCCCGAGGGCGTGGCCGTCATCCGCCGCCACCTGCAGGAGATCACGCGCGCCTTCGCGGAGGGCGACTTCAGCACCCCCGCCTTCGTGCACCTGCGCCAGGTGCCGGGCGCGGCGGTGATGGCCGCGCGGCGCGGCACCATCGCCTACGCCTACCGCGACCTGCCGCGGGGCGGCGAGGTGCGCATCACCACGCGCGACGCCGAGGCGCTGCGGGCCGTGCACGAGTTCCTCGCCTTCCAGCGCGGCGACCACCACGCCGGCGGCCACGTGCACCCCTGAGCGCGGTCAGACCGGCGGAAGCGGATACCTGCCGAGCGCGCGCAACGCCTCGCGCTCCAGCCGCCGCTCGGCCGTGTTGAAGCCCAGGATGCGCTCCGTGACGGCACCGATGGAGGTTCGGGGCTGGATCGTGAGCGCGTCGTCGGAGAGGGCGAAGTGATCGGACCAGCGGTCCTGGCGAGGATTGAAGAACCGCGTGAAGGCGCCGCTTCCGGGTGCGATCGAGCCGATGTCGCTTCCCTTGCGGCGGTTACACACGAAGCAGGCGAACGCCAGGTTGTCCGGGTCCGTCGCTCCCCCGTGCTTCTCGCTGATGATGTGGTCCACCTCGCACCCGAAGAAGGTGTCATCCTCGTGGATGCGGCAGTACTCGCAAGCCCGGCCGGCCCGCTCGGCGACGAGCCGCCTCAGGTCGGCGCCGGGCGAGCGGCGGCTACTCACCCGCGAGGTGCTGCTTGGCGCGGGCCTTCGCCAGCCGCATCAGGTGCTCGAGCTGCAGGTAGTGCTCCAGCTCGGACGCCTCGTCTGCCGGGAGGCCCTCCGTCTTCTCGCGGCGAACGAGCTCCGCCACCCGGTGCCGGGCCGCGTCCGAGGGGCGGAAGGCGACTACCTTCCCCGAGCTCGGCCCCGCGGCGATGAAGTCGACCACCTCTTCGTACGCGCGGATCGGGCGCATGCATCGCTCCTGGCGAGGGTGTACCCTGAACGATATTCGCGCCGCCGCGTGGTGACAACGCTTCCGGGCTACTCCAGGGGCCCGTGGCGGCTGGCGACGCCGCCCGCGGTCTCGCCGCCGTCGACCACCAGCGCCTGGCCGGTGATGTAGCGCGCCTCGTCCGAGGCGAGGAAGGCGAAGACCCCCGCCACCTCCTCCGGCGTGGCGTGCCGGCGCAGCGGAATGCGCCGGTTCACCTCGTCCAGCATCTCGGGCGTGTACTCGCGCTCCTGCATGGGGGTGAGCACGTAGCCGGGGCACACCGCGTTCACCCGCACGGCGGGCGCCAGCTCCAGCGCCAGCGTGCGCGCCAGCAGGATGACGCCCGCCTTGGAGGCGTTGTAGTCCGCGTAGAGCGGGTGGCCGATCATCCCGTTGGTCGAGGCGGTGAAGAGGAGCGCGCCGTCGCCCGCGGCCACCATCCGGCGCGCCGCCTCCTGCGCGCAGTGGAAGACGCCGTCGAGGTTCACCGCCATCACCCGGCGCCACTCGTCGAGGCTCATGTCGGTGACCGGCTTGCCGAAGGAGATCCCCGCGGAGTTGACCAGCACGTTGAACCGGCCGAACAGGTCCACGGTCCGTTCGAGCGCGTTTCGCCAGGACTCTTCCGAGGTGACGTCGAGCCGGCCGGAGGAGGCGTTCCCTCCCATTTCCTCGATGAGCCCGGCGGTGGCGCCGGCTCCCTCGGCGTCGAGATCAGCGCAGAGGACGGCGGCCCCCTCGCGGGCGAGCAACACGGCCGTCGCCCGTCCGATGCCGGAGGCGGCTCCCGCGACGAGAGCGGTCTTGTCGGCCATGCGGCGGCTTCTCACGTCTGTCATCGAGGTCCTCCCTCCGGGGCCGTTCACGCCGGATCGGTGGACCGATGCTACTGCGAGAAGCGGCGCGTCCGTGACATGATTTCCCGCATGAGCCCCAACCTCGTTCGTCTGAGCAAGTTCCTGAGTCTGGTGCTGCGGCACGAGCCGGAGCGGATCGGCATCAGCCTCGATCCTGAAGGGTGGGTCGCGGTCGACGATCTGCTCGCCGCGGCGGCGCGCGCCGGGAAGCTGATCTCCCGCGAGCAGCTCGATCTGGTGGTTGCGACGAACGACAAGAAGCGGTTCGCCTTCAGCCCGGACGGCTCCCGCATCCGCGCCAGCCAGGGGCATTCCGTCGAGATCGACCTCGGCCTGCCGCCGGTCGTGCCGCCCGAGCGGCTGTTTCACGGCACGGCCACGCGGTTTCTCGATGCGATCCGGGCGGAAGGGCTGCGGTCGCAGAGCCGCCAGCACGTCCACCTCTCGCCGGACGAGGAGACCGCGGTCAAGGTCGGCCAGCGTCACGGCAAGCCGGTCGTCCTCGTCGTGCGCGCCGGAGCGATGCACCGCGAAGGGCACGT
>DASUNQ010000067.1:0-4406 GCA_036277075.1 Thermoanaerobaculia bacterium | reverse complement strand
TCGCCGGCGATCGCGACCTCGACGCGGTCGAAGGCGGCGCGCGCCTCGAGCTGCGTGTGCGACAGCAGGTACCGGAACTCGGGGGCCTCGGCGCTCTCCGCGTCGAGGACCTTGAGCAGGAGGAGGTCGGTCAAGGTGGAGCCCCGGCGGGGCCGGCATACTATCGCGCCGTGGCGTGCGAGCTGTCGGTCGTCATCCCCGCCTACAACGAGGCGCGGCGATTGGGGGACACCCTGCGCCGCACGGTGGAGCACCTGACGCGGCGCGGGCTCGCCTACGAAGTGCTGGTGGTCGACGACGGCAGCGGCGATGGGACGGCGGCGGTGGCCGAGACGTTCGCGACCGCGGGCGTGCGGGTCGTGCGCCACGAACGCAACCGCGGCAAGGGCGCGGCGGTGCGCACCGGCGTCCTCGCCACCGGCGGCGCGCGGGTGCTGCTCACGGACGCGGACCTCTCGACCCCGATCGAGGAGCTGGCCAAGCTCGAGGCGCGCCTGCCCGAGGCGCCGCTCGTCCTCGGCAGCCGCGCGGTCGCCGGCGCCGACATCCGCCGGCACCAGCCGCTCTACCGCGAGCTCATGGGCAAGATCTTCAACCGGCTCATCCGCCTGCTCGGTGTGCGCGGCCTGCACGACACGCAGTGCGGATTCAAGCTGCTCGACGGCGCGGTGGCGCGCGACCTCGCCGCCGACCTGACCGTCGAGGGCTTCGCCTACGACGTCGAGCTGGTGGTGCTGGCACGCCGCCGCGGCCACCGCGTCGTCGAGGTCGGAGTGGTGTGGGAGGACTCGCCGGACTCGCGCGTCGACCCCCTCCGCTCCTCGGTCGCCATGCTGCGCGACGTGGCAGCCATCCGCTTCCGCCGGCCGGGGCGCCGGTGAGCTGGAACCCCGCCCTGCCGCTCCTGGCCGCGGCCGCGGCGGCCCCTCTCCTCGTGCGGCGCCGGCACGGCGGCGGCCCGCTGGCGGGGATCGGCGCCGCCTGGGCCGTCCTCGGCATCGCGGGGATCGCGCTCCTGGCGCCGGCGCTGGCGCTCCCGGACGGCATCCCCAGCCCGGCGGCGAGCCTCGCGCACCTGCCGCCGTGGCAGGGCACCGGCGATCCCGCAGGCGGCAACCCGCACCTGCGCGACGTCACCTTTCAGATCCAGCCCTGGCTCCTCCACCTACGGCGCGAGCTGCGCTCCGGCCGCCTGCCTTTCTGGAACCCCCACCAGTCGGCGGGGGCGCCGTTCTGGGCCAACGGCCAGTCGGCGCCGCTCTTCCCGCTCCACCTGCTCTTCGCGGCGCTGCCGCTGCAGCTCGGCTTCGTCGTGCTGCCCTGGCTGCGCCTCGTCGCCGGGGGCTGCGGCGCCTGGGCGCTCGGGCGCGAGCTCGGGCTGTCGCGGCCGGCGGCGCTCATCGCCGCAGCCGTCTTCCCGCTCTCGGGAATGCTGGTGAGCTTCCTGCTCTTCCCGATGGGCAACGCCCTGGCGCTCGTGCCCTGGGTGCTCTGGGCGGTCGAACGCATCGCCGGCGGACGGGGCGGGGCGGCGCCGCTCGCGGTGGCCGCCGGCCTCCAGCTCCTGGGCGGGCACCCGGAGACCTCGCTCCACACCGCGCTCCTGTCGGCGCTGTACCTCGCGGCGCGGGGGGCGTCGCGGCCCGGCGCGGCGTGGCGCCGGTGGACCGGCGGCTGGCTCCTCGCCGGGCTCCTCGCGGCCGTGCAGCTCCTGCCGCTCGCGCTCACCGTCCCGGAGACCGCGCGATGGCAGGCGGCCGCGGCCGGGGCAGCGCCGCCGTTCGCACTGCTCCTCGCGCAGCCGCTGCGGCTTGTGCTACCGCAGCTCTACGGCCATCCCGCCGCCGGCACCTGGTGGGGACCCTTCAACTACTCCGCGACCGCGGCCTACGCCGGGGTCCTCGCTCTGCCGTTCGCCGCCGCCGGGCTCGCCGCGGCGCGGGCGGACCGGCGCTGGCGCGCGGTGGCGGTGCTCCTCGCCTTCTGCTTCATCGCCGCCTACCACTGGCCGGTCGTGCGCGACCTGCTCGCCGCGCTGCCGCTCCTCGGCCGCGCCGCCCAGCACCGGCTCCTCTTCGGCGTCGAGCTGGCGCTCGCGCTCCTCGCCGGCGCCGGATGCGATCGCTGGCTCGCCGGCCGCGGGCGTGGGCTGCTGGCGGGCGCGGCGGCGGCGCTGCTGCTCCTCGCCGCCGCCTGGGCGCTCCACGGCGACGAGTGGGCGGCGCGCGGTCTCCTCCGCGAGCAGCTCGCCTGGACGGGTGCCGGCGTTGCCGCCGCCGCGGCTGCCGCCCTGTCGCTGCGGCTGGCTCCATCCCGGCGATGGGCGATCTGGCCGCTGCTGCCGGCCGTCGTCCTCGCCGACCTGGTGCTCGCGCACGCCGCGATTCCCGGCGCGCTGCCGCTCGCGCGCCTTTACCCGCAGACCGGCGCCGTCCGCTTCCTCGAGGGGCGCGGTGACCGGGTCGCCGGCACCGGCGAGGCGCTGCGCCCCAACGCGGCGCTGGTCTACGGGCTGGACGACGTGCGCGGCGACGACCCGGTCAAGCTGGCGCGCCAGGAGGCCGTCTACCGCACCTTCGCGCCGGCCGACCCGGTCTACTCACGTCCGATCGAGCGCTGGGACGCCCCTTGGCTCGATCGTCTCGGCCTGCGCTGGGTCCTCGGCGGCCCGGGCGAGCGGGCTCCGGCCGACGGCTGGCGGCTGGCCTACGCGGGTCCGGACGCGCGGGTCTGGGAGCGTCCCGCCGCGCAGCCGCTGGTGCGCTGGGAGGGCGCGGCGAGCCGGGGGCCGGCGTGGCGCGCCGAGACGCTCCGGCGCGAGCCGGGGGAGTGGCGGGTCGCATGGCGCGCGCCGCGGCGCGCCCTGCTCGTCGTCGCCGAGACCCGGGCGCCGGGCTGGAGCGCGGAGGCCGGCGGCGAGGAGCTGGCGTTCGACCCGGCCGGCGGCCCCCTCCTCGCCGTGCGTCTGGGCCCCGGTGCGGGGGCCCTCGACCTCCGCTACCGCCCGCCGGGCTGGGCGGCCGCCCGGCTGGCGAGCGCCGTCGGCGCCCTCGCCCTCGCCGTCCTGGCCTGGCGCGTGAGGACGGCGCGAGCCGCGTGACCGAGCTTCGCCCCACCCGCCCCGCGGACCTGCCCGCGCTCGCCGCCCTCTTCGCCGCGCGCTTCGGCCACCCGCTCGCCGCGGACGAATGGGCGTGGAAATACCGCCAGCTCCCCGGCGACGGGAGGAGCTGGGTCGCCGTGCGCGGCGGCGACGTCGTCGCGCACGCCGGCGCGCTGCGCCTGCCGGCACGCTGGCGCGGCGGCGAAGCGGCGATCTGGCAGCTCGTCGATTTCGTCGGCGCCGCCGGCGGCCACGGGCTGCGGCCGCCTCTGGTCGATCTCGGCCGGGCACTCCTCGACGACATCCCGGGGCCGGGCGACGCCCCTTGGGCCTTCGGCTTCCCGAGCGAGCGGCACTTTCGGCTGGGTCGACGGGTCTTCGGCTATCAGCCGCTGGCGGATTTCGAGGAGCTGGTCGGAGAGCTGCCGGAGGAGCGGGCGCCGGCCGGCGCGCTCCGCGAGACGGCGGACCGCTGCGACGCTTGGGCGGAGGCGGCCTGGGAGCGCTGCGCCGCGCTCGGGGTCCGGCGCTCGGTCCCCTTCCTCCTCTGGCGGTACTGGGCGCGCCCCGGCCGCTACTATCGCTTCTACCGCCTCGACGGCGGCGAAGGAGAGGGGCTCGCGGTCTTCGCCTTCGTCGGGGAGGAGGCCTGGGCGGCGGAGGTGTGGCTGCCGCCGCAGGGCACCTGGCGCCCCGCGCTCCTCGCCGTGGCCGCCGATCTCCGCAGCGCGGGGCTCCGCCGCTGGCGCTTCTGGCCCCCCGTCGTGCTGCGCAAGCCGCTCTACGTGCGGCTCGGCCTGGGCCGCGCCGGAGAGCGCCGCTTGGTCGGCTGCCGCGGCCAGCTCGGCGGCGGGGACCCGGTCGCCGCCGCCCAGGGATTCACCTACTCGATGGGCGACTATGACCTGGTCTAGGCGGCGGATCCCCGTCTCGGCCGCCGTCCTCCTGGCGACTCTCGCCACGGCCTGCGGCCGGCCGGAGCGCGAGGGCTTCCTGCTCCAGCAGGACCTCGGTTCCGCGAGCCTTTCGTTCCCGCGCCCGCCGCGCCGGACCGAGATCGAGATCGACCAGGAGCGCCGGCCCGCCGTCCTGACCCACCTCTCGGGGTTCCGCTGGCGCGGCCGCGTGCCCCGGGGGGCGCGCCTGGTGGCCGGCTTCGCGGTGCCCCCCGCGGCCTGGCGGCGCGGCGCCGGCCTGCGGGTGCTCGTCGAGGTCGACGACGGCTCCGGCCGCGAGCTGGTCGAGGTGGCGCGGAGCGGCGGCCGCCCGCCGCAACGCTGGTCGCACCTCGAGGCCGACCTGG
>DASUNQ010000066.1:0-22556 GCA_036277075.1 Thermoanaerobaculia bacterium | reverse complement strand
CGCAGGCGGCGAGGAGCGCGAGGAGCGCCAGGGAGCGGAGAGAGGGGGAGCGCATGGGCCGGCAATCTAGCGGAGATCACCGGCCCGGGCGAGGGTCGCGTTCGGCGCGCCGTTACGGCGCCGGCTTGATCTCCAGCGCCGGCCGCCAGCCGGGGTTGACGCCGTCGCCGGAGTAGGCGCCGCGGTAGCCCCAGATCCGCGACAGGCGGTTGAAGTCGCGGTCCCACTCGACGAACGCGGAAAGACCCATGGTGTCGTACGCGGCGCCGAAGAGCTTGCCGGAGCGCGGGTAGAGGTCGAGCGAGCCGAGCGGCGCGTACGGAGCGTTGAGGTGCGTCCGCGCGGCGGCGTAGGTGCCGGTGACGTTGGCGCTCTGTTGCCCGCCGGAGAGCGGCGTCGCGGCGAAGACGGCGTTGCCGCGCACCTTCTGCGGGTAGCCCGCGTCGGCGCCCGAGATCGTGATCCCGGTCCCTTGCGACACCACGGTGTTGTTGAAGATCTCGATCCGCCGCGGCACGCTGTTGTGGCGCTGGATGCGCACCGCCGCGGGGCCGCTCGGGTTGACGAACAGGTTGTCGTGGAGGGCGATGTTGCCCTCCCCCTGGAACAGCGCCTCGTAGGGGTTGCCGTAGAAGAGGTTGCCGTAGATCTGGTAGACGTCGGTCGCGCCGGCGCCGGAGAGCGGCCAGTGGCCGACCAGCAGGTTCGGACGGGCGTCGGCGCCGCTCTGCGAGCCGTTCTGCTTGCTCACCACGTTGTGGCGGAGGATCGTCGTCGCGCTCGCCGGCATCCCAAGCTGGGTCGAGCGTTGGAGCTGATGCTTGATCTGGATGCCGTACCCCAGGGTGTCGTAGATCAGGTTGTGCTCGACGAGGCCGTTGACGAACTCGGCGCCGCCGCCCGAGTTGCCGAAGTACATGCCCACCCCGGCCCCCTGGATCGTCAGCCGACGCACCACCCAGTTCCAGGCCGGCGACTTGGTCGAGACGCCGCAGCGCTGGTTGTTGGGGCCGTAGCCTTTCAAGGCGAGGTTCTCGAGGTTGATGTGATGGGTGAAGCCGCCGCTGTTGCCCTCCCCCTTGACGCCGTCGCCGGCCAGGCCGCGGCCGTCGAGCTGGAGGTTGCGCACGGCGATGTAGCTCGCGTTCTGCAGGCTCACGGTGTTGAAGCTGTTGCTGCCGACGAGCAGCGCCGGGGCGCCGGTCGCCGGCCCCTCGACGACGATGCAGCGGTTCGGCTGCCCGTGCTTGTTCCAGAGGAAGAGACCCTGGGTGTAGGTGCCCGGATCGAGGAGGAGGCGGTCCCCCGGCTGCAGGCCGTTGAGGAGGGAGCGGTAGTTGCCCGGGTTGGCGCGGATGGTGCGCAGGGGGGCGGCGGTGCCGCAGCCGCCGAGGGTCTGGTGGAGCTGCTGGGCGGGGGCGCAGTCGGCGAGGAAGAGCGCGGCGAGGAGGGTGGCCAGGACGAGGGCAGTCTTCGGCATGAGGCGGTCTCCTGGTGTGGGCCACGCCCGAGCCATAGACTCGTGCGCAGTTGTCTATATTGGGAACTAGCCGGGAGGATACCCGAAGGCGGCTCCTATAATCGACCCCATGCCCTCGCCCGTGCAGATCGTCGGGGGCGGGTTCGCCGGCGCCGAGTGCGCTTGGCAGCTCGCCGAGCGCGGCTTCGACGTGGTCCTCCACGAGATGCGGCCGGGCAGGGGCACCCCGGCGCACAAGACCGGCGACCTGGCCGAGCTGGTGTGCAGCAACTCGCTGCGCAGCGACGACCCGCTCCACGCCGCCGGGCTGCTGAAGCGGGAGATGGAGCAGCTCGGCTCCCTGATCATCGCCAGCGCCCGGGAGGCCGCGGTGCCGGCCGGGAGCGCTCTCGCCGTCGAGCGCGAGCGCTTCGCCCGCCTCGTCACCCGGGCCCTGGAACGCCATCCGCGGGTCGCCATCCGCCGCGGCGAGGTGACGGCGATCCCCGAAGGGGACGTCGTCCTCGCCACCGGCCCCCTCACCTCCGAGCCGATGGCCGCCGCCCTCCAGGCCCTCCTCGGCAGCGAGCACCTCTACTTCTACGACGCGATCGCCCCCATCGTGGACGGCGAGAGCCTCGACGAGAGCCGGCTCTTCTGGCAGTCGCGCTACGGCAAGGGGGAGGGGGACGACTACCTCAACGCCCCGCTCGACCGCGAGCAGTACCTCGCCTTCCACCGCGCGTTGACGGAAGCCGAGGTCCTCCCGCTCCACGAGTTCGAGAAGGCGCTCTTCTTCGAGGGCTGCCTGCCGATCGAGGAGCTGGCGCGGCGCGGCGTCGACACCCTGCGCTACGGCCCGATGAAGCCGGTCGGGCTCACCGCCCCCGACGGCCGCCGCCCCTGGGCGGTCGTCCAGCTCCGGCGCGAGGACCTGGCGAAGAGCCACTTCAATCTCGTCGGCTTCCAGTCGCGCATGCGCTGGGGGGAGCAGGAGCGGGTGCTGCGCCTGATCCCGGGGCTCGAAGGGGCGCGCTTCGTCCGCCTCGGCCAAGTCCACCGCAACACCTTCGTCAACGCCCCTCTCCACCTCGACCCGCTCTACCGCGTCAAGGGGGCGCCGCGGATCCGCCTGGCGGGCCAGATCACCGGCGTCGAGGGCTACCTCGAGTCGGCGGCGACCGGCCTCGCGGTCGGCCTCTACCTGGCCCTCGCGCGGGCGGCCGGCCGCGAGCCCGAGCCCTTCCCGCCGACGACCGCTCTCGGCGCGCTCGCCCGCCACCTCACCGAGTCCGATCCGCGCCGCTTCCAGCCCGCCAACGTCAACTACGGCCTCTTCGCGGAGCTGCCCGCGCCGGCGCGGCGCGGCGACCGGCGGGCCGCCTACGCCGAGCGGGCGCGGCGGGAGCTCCTCGGCTGGGGGGTGCGGCAGGGGGTGTGGGCGGAAGCGGCGTGCGCCGGCTGATCCACCGCTTCCTCGAGCACCTCGGCGACGAGCGGGCGGTCTCGCGCCACACCCTGCGCGCCTACGAGGGGGACCTCCTCCGCTTCCTCGACTTCCTCGCCCGCGACTTCCTCGCCCGTCCCCCGGAGACCATCGCCCCCGAGGAGGTGGACGCCCTCGCCGTCCGCTCTTTCCTCGCCGCCGAGACCCGCCGCGGCCTCGGCCGGCGCAGCCAGGGGCGCGCGCTCTCGGCGCTGCGCAGCCTCTTCCGCTTCGCCTGCCGCGAGGGGACGCTGGCCGCCAACCCGGCGCGCGCGGTGCGCACGCCGAAGCACCCCCAGGTCCTGCCGCGCCACCTCCGCCCCGGCGAGGTCGAGAACCTGGTCGAGGCTCCGGCCGCCGGCGGCGGCAATCCCCTCGCCCTGCGCGACCGCGCGCTCGTCGAGCTGCTCTACGCCGCCGGCCTGCGCGTCGGCGAGCTGGTGGCGCTCGACTGGACGGCCATCGACCTCGGCGCCCGGGTGCTGCGCGTCGCCGGCAAGGGGGGCAAGGAACGCATGGTCCCCTTCGGCCGTCCCGCGGCCGACGCGCTGCGCGCCTGGCTGGCGGTGTGGGAGGGACTGCGGCCCGCGGACCTCGACGGCGAGCCGGTCTTCCTGAACTCCCGCGGCGGGCGTCTGACGGACCGCTCCGTCCGCCGCCTCCTCGATCGCTGGGCGGCGGCGGCGGGGCTCGCCGCCGGCGTCCACCCCCACACCCTGCGCCACACCTTCGCCACCCACCTGCTCGAGGCCGGGGCCGACCTGCGGGCGATCCAGGAGCTGCTCGGACACAGCTCGCTCTCGACCACCCAGAAGTACACGCACCTCGAGGTCGAGCGCCTCCTCGCGGTCTACCGCGAGGCCCACCCGCGGGCGCGCGGGAGGTGACCCGCTTCCCCTGCACGGCGGGCGGGGCCATCGCGAAAGGACGGCGCCGGTTGGCGCGGCTGCTGCTCGGGCTGGCGCTGCTGATGACCGCGGTCGGCGGCGCGGCGCTCGCCGGGGGGCGCCTCGGCGCCGGCGTCCTCTCCCTCCTCCTCGCCCTGGTCGCCTGGACCGCGTGGCGGATGAGCGGGGATCTCGACCCCCTCTGGCTGGAGCTCGACGGCGACCGGCTGACGGTCCAGTTGCGGGGGCGCCGCGAGCGCTTCCCGATCGCCGGCGCCGGCGCCCGCCGCCTGACCGACGAGGAGATCGCCCACCTGGAGCGCTTGGCGACGAGCGGTGGCGTGACGGCGGGGAGCGGCGGCTTCGAGTCCCACCTCCTGGGCGAGCTCGACCTCTACGCCTCCGACCTCGCCCACGCCGTCCTCCTCGAGCTGCCGGAGCGGCGGCTGGTCGTCACCCCCGACGACCCGGAGGGGTTCGTCGCCGCCATCGCAGATCTCTGAACCAGTCCGGACGCCGCATGCCGCCCCGCGGCGCATAGCCGACCAAGGCTCGCCGGACCAACTCCTCCCTCCTCCCGCTGCTATACTTCCGTTACCTACTGAAGCGGCAGGAACTTGCGCCGCCACCGCATGCGTCTCTCTGGAAACATAGGAGGCTCCGCGCTGTTGGCTATGCCGCCCAACGCGGGCCGTCGTGAGTCGTAGAAACAGAGGTTAGGCATCAACAGAAAACATGAAGCCGGAAGAGACTTTGCAGCGAGCGCTAATCTCGACTACTAGTCGGTTTGTCGGCGAATACTCAGGCGACGACTTTGAGATAACGCACGCGTCACCGCCTTTCGGCGTGATGAGAGCCAGAGTATTCGAAGGGCCAACATCCCGCAACGCGTTTATGCTGTCCTTCAGGACTGAACCTTGGAACCGAGACAGCGTCATCGTTCCCGATTACACGTACATCGGTGATATGTTCTGCGACTACCTCAGCCTGCTCTTTGGGAAGCGATTCGACAACCACGGACTCATCGAGAGCCTAGGCAACTTCCGCGTTCCGGACCTCTCGCCGTATTCAACCTTCTGCGACCACCAGCTGCCCCACAATTCCCATTCACCCCGTGAGGACTTCGGCCTGAGCTCGGACCTCAAAGAGGTTTCGAGACTTCGGTGTTTTTCGCAACCAATGTGTTGGCCCGATTCTTTCCGCAATCACTTCGAAGTCGCAAACCGCTTCTACGGCCGAGCGCTTCGCAACTGGGAGCGGGACCCGGAAGGGGCATATCTTCATCTCGTATCGGCAATCGAAGTCGCATCTCATGTTGTCGATTTCGACCACGACCAGCTTCTGGACAACGAGGCGCGCCAGATGCTCTTAAAGCTTCAGAAGATCCACGAGGCCCACGGGAGTGCGCAGGATGACTGCATGGCGGTCGAGACCTTCTTGCGGAGCAGACTGAAACAGGTGAAGAGGAGCTTCGTCGAAACTGTACTGATGCACCTTGACGATGGCTTTTACCTGACTGCCGAAGACGGAACAACGTTGGGCTGTTTCACACCGGAGACGATTCGTCAAAACGTCGCAGCCGCGTATGACCTCCGGAGCCGATATCTGCACCGGGGAGAGCGCTTCGGAAGCTATGTAACGACCGCGTGGGCTGGGCGAGGTGAGATCCCGATCGGCAGGCTACAGGCCGAAGACGCGGAGTTTTCGAGAATTGTCTCGCGTTCTCCAACGATTGCTGGAATGGAGCGCCTAGTCCGCTACGTGCTTCTGAACCTGGGAGCTCGGAACGGCGGAGTGGTACTGAACGATGAGAGCCATGATGCCTAACCCGCTGCTTCAGCGGACCGAAAAGCTTCGCTTTTCGTCCGCTGAGCAGCAACGCCGTTAGGTGGCTCGATGAGGGGCGGCGCGATGATGAGGAAGCTCATATGGCCTTGATCCGGGATTATTCCTTCGCCGATATAGATCGACTTAGCTCGTACTACGAGCAAATCTCAGAGCCTGGCAAGTACCTGAAGAGCCAGAAGTCTCCAACATGGAGCGCCGGCCTATCTTTGACAGGCCCGAGAGCGGAAGGCCGGGAAGTTCTGACGTTCGAGATGCTACAACGCACGAAATGATCGTCACAGTGGAGTCCTATCTCAGTAAGAATGACCTCCTACTTGAGGGGGCGTCGACGCGGTTAGTCTATCGCCGCGCGAATGGGCCACTCTTCGTCCGAGCACGATTTCGAAGGGCGGCGCGCACTCATCCCACCCGAATCGCGAAAGGCAACGCCAGGCATGAGTCATGTTGCCTTGTGGATTTCAGAGCCTGAATTCGTTGCGAGACGATCATCTACTTGATCGAGGCCTGCTCGGAGTCTGATCCGAAACACTTTCAAACCTTCACAGGCTACACCGCTCTCGGCTTCCTCTTCGAGCAATAGCAGACGGCTGCGGCGCCGTCCCAGCCAGGACAGCAGACCGGCTTCAGTCTCGGCCCGTCGCCTTGAGATCGATGGCGATGGGCCCCCGCCCTACGCGAGCGCGTCGAGAGCAGCGCCGGGGCGCCAGCTCGCTAACTCCTTTCGTGATCGAGATTTGCTGGCCGGCCCAGGGGCTCGGCCGGCCAGACGACGCCTTGCCGCGGGCGCCGCGGGATTTCCCGCGGCCGGCGCGGGGTTTCCCGCGGGCGCCGCGGCATTTCCCGGGAGCGCCGCGGAGTCTTCCCCGGCCCCTGCGGGATTTCCCGGGAACGCCGCGGGATCTGCCGGACGTGCCGCGGCATTTCCCGCGGGCGCCGCGAGATTTGCCGCGGTGGCGGCGGGATTTCCCGCCGCGCCTTCCGGAAGCCCGAGATCAGCGCCTCGCGAATTTCAGGTGCGTCACGTTGGGCGCGGCGACCGTCCGCACGAGCTCGAGGCCGTGGAGATCGTCGCCGACGCCGTCGAACAGCCGCGCGCCGCTGCCGAGGAGGGTCGGCACGAGGTGGAGCTCCATCTCGTTCACGAGACCGGCGGCGAGGTACTGCTGCGAGACGTTCGCGCCGCCGGCGAGCGCGACGTCCTTGCCGCCGGCGGCCCGCCGCGCCTGGTCGAGCGCCGCTTCGATGCCGCCGGTGACGAAGGCGAAGGTCGTCCCGCCCGCGAGCTCGAGCGGCTCGCGCGCGTGGTGCGTCAGCACGAACACCGGGTGATGGAACGGCGGGTCGGCTCCCCACCAACCCTTCCACGGGTTCTCGGCGTCCCATGGGCCGGGGTGGCCGCCGAACAAGTTGCGCCCCATCACGGTGGCGCCGATGCCGGCGAGCGACTCCTCGACGACCCGCGTGCTCTCGTCGACCTCTCCGCCTTCGAGGCCGTGCATCGCCCGCCACTCCGCGAGCGGGACCACCCACTCGTGCAGCCGCTCGCCGCCGATGCCGAGGGGATCCTGCACGCTCTGCCTGGGGCCGGCGACGAACCGTCGAGCGACATCGAGATCCGGAAGCGCAGCCTGGACACGCCCTACCTCCCCGCGCGGGTCACGGCACCCGCGCCCGGCCGATGGTGTTCTTGTCGGTGCCGAACCAGAGCGCCCGCGCCCGCGGGTCGAAGACCATGTGGCGGACGGTGCTGCCGCCGCTCGGGATCTCGGTGATCGAGAAGAAGCGGCGCGCCTTCGGGTCGAAGCCGACCAGGCGGTTGGGCTGCGGCCCGCTCTCGACGAACCAGATGCGGCCGCGGTCGTCGCTCGCCATCGCGTAGGGCAGCGACCCGGCGCCGCCGGGCGTCTGCCACTCCTGGACCTTTCCGGTCCTGGAATCGAGCCGCGCCAGGAAGCCGCGCGCGTAGTCGACGTACCAGACGCCGCCGTCGCCGGGCAGCGCGAGGCGCCGTCCGCGGGCGCCCGCGTCGGGCAGCCGGTGCTCCCGGAGCGCCATCGTCTTGGGGTCGATCGAGCCGACGGCGTTGGTGCCGAACTCGTTGAACCAGGGGCGCCCGCTGCGGTCGACCAGGATGCCGTAGGGGCGGGCGCCGCGCGTCGGCACCTTGACGAGCCGGACCGCGCCGCTCTTGGGCTCGAGGCGGCCGACGTAGCCGCCGCCCTGCACCGTGAACCAGATGTCGCCGTCCGCCGCCGCGACGAGCGTGTGCGGGTCCTCGGCCTCGGCCTCCGGCATCGCGTACTTGACGACCTTGCCGGTCTCCGGGTCCATGCGGCCGATGTAGGCGGCGGTGTTGCCCGCCACCCAGAGCTGGCCGTCCGCGCCGACGATCACGTTGTGCGGTCCGCTGCCCGCCTCGAGCGCGTGGCGCCCGAACTTCCCCGACGCCGGGTCGAGCCAGCCGACGTAATCCCCGCGCTGCCCGACGAACCAGACGCGCCCCTGCCGGTCGACGGCCGGGTCGCGCGGCCGGGTGTCCTTCCACGGCACCGGCCACTCGCGGATCTCGACGGCGTCGGGCTTCGGCGCGGCGGCGCCGAGAGCGAGGAGCGCGAGAGGGAGCGTGGCGAGAAGAGCCATGGTCATTGACCTCCGAATGTCACCGCCGGTCGCGGAGGATCGAGTGGTACGCCTCCCAGGGCCCGACGTCCGCGGCGTAGCGCTTGGCCATGACGCGCGCGATCTGCGCCAGGTGATCGAGGTCGTGCACCACCCAGGTGGCGAGGAGCTGGCGCAGCGTCACGGTCCCGAGCTCCGGGTGGCGGCCGCGGCGGTCGAGCTGCTCCGCCGTCAGGTCCCAGCCGCGGACGGCCGCCAGGTTCTCGCCGCGCAGCTCGCCGAAGCGGTCGAGGAGGGCCGGCAGCGTCCAGTCCTCGAAGCGCGCGAACATGGCCCAGCGGTCGAACGGATCGAACGGCCGCTCCTCGCCCCGCTCGAGGATGATGCGGGCGCGCGGCACCCAGTCGGTCTCCTCGCCGTGGATCAGGTGCCCCACGACGTCGAAGGGGCTCCACGTCTCGGGCCCCTCCCTCGCCGACTCCCACCCTGGGCCGATGCCGTCGAGCAGCCCCGCCAGCACGGCGGGCGTCCGCGCCAGGACGTCCAGGGCGTCATCGAGTTGGAATTCCGTTATCCGCCTCCAGCGTCCAAGCCCGGTTTGTCGCCGCTAGCTGCGTCGACCTTTGGACCGAAGAATCCCACCGGGATTCCGTTCGCCCGGCAGGCTTGCGTGGCTTTCGAGCTCAGCACAAGGAGCGTAATCATGTTGACGCAGGGCACCAACATGGCAATCGCCCAGAGCACACCTGACTTGGAACCGAGCGCTGTTGCCGTTCGGTAGGCGTAGTAAGCCAGTGCGAACGCGGTCGCAAGGAGGCCCAGGGAGACTCCAAATGCCAAGATCGCCCCGGCGCCGCCTTCGGCGACTGGCTCCAATCCAAGCCATGCGAGACTCAAGACCAACTGTGCACCGAACCACAGCACCAGTTGTCGATAGGCCAGCGCCAACCCCGCCACGTCGAGCTCACCGGCCCTGATGATTCGTTTTCCTGCGGGCACCCCGGCTTGCAAGCCGCGCACGTATTCGACCTTGCACTCGGCGCAGTAGGGACGGCCACCGAGCTCGACCCGGCAGTCGGGGCAGAACCAATCGCCGCAGCGGGCGCAGCGCACACACCCTTCGGTCACCTCGGGGTGGTTCTTGCAGCGCACTACGAGCTCCATCGCTCCCTCGATCGGTCGGTCACAGCGCTCACGAACCCGATAATACGGCTACGGCCGTCGAGGCGAGCCGGCAGCGACCAGTCCTCGAAGCGCGCGAGCTGGGCCCAGCGGTCGAACGGATCGAAACGGGCGCTCCTCGCCCCGCTCGAGGATGATGCGGGCGCGCGGCACCCGGTCGGGATGGCCCTGCGGGAGGCACGGATTCGGCTGCGGAGACCCCGGAACCTCCTGCGGAGCGCGCGCAATCGATTCCCGGGGCTCGGGAAGGGATTGCGGAGCGGGCGCAATCGATTGCGGTGGCTCCGCAATGGACTGCGGGGCGCTCGGGATCGATTGCGGCGGCTCCGCACTCGAATGCGGGGCCCTCGGAATCGAATGCGGACGGCCCGCAAGCGATTCCGCGGTCTCCGCAGGAGATTCCGCGGTCTCCGCAGGATATTCCAAGGCCTCGCCGGAGGGTCTGGAGGGCGCGCCGGAGCATTCCCAGGCGTAAGGAAGGCGTTCCGCGTCCTGCGCAGAGGGCGCCGCGGGCCCCGCGCTAGAATCCTCCCCCCGTGGAGACCCCCACCTTCCATTCGACGACCGTCCTCCTGGTGCGCCGCGACGGGCGCGTCTGCATGGCGAGCGACGGCCAGGTGACGATGAACAGCAACACCATCGTCAAGGCGAGCGCCCGCAAGGTGCGGCGGGCGGGCAAGGGGAGGGTGCTGGTGGGCTTCGCCGGCGGCGGCGCCGACGCCCTCGCCCTCTTCACCCGCCTCGAGGCCAAGCTCGAGGAGTTCGGCGGCAACCTCGAGCGCGCCGTCGTCGAGCTGGCCAAGGACTGGCGCACCGACCGCGCCCTGCGCCAGCTCCAGGCGATGCTCCTGGTCGCCGACAAGGAGAAGAGCTTCTACGTCTCGGGGACCGGCGAGCTGCTCCAGCCCGACGAGGAGGACGGCGTCCTCGCGGTCGGCTCCGGGGCCAACTTCGCCCTCGCCGCGGCCCGGGCCCTGATGCGCCACACCGCGATGCCGGCCGCCGAGATCGTGCGCGAGGCGATGCGCATCGCCGCCGAGATCTGCGTCTTCACCAACGAGCAGTTGACGGTCGAGGAGCTGTAGCGATGCCGCTCGAGATCCGGGGGCTCCCCGGCGACACCCTGACCTTGACTCTCGACAACATGACGCCGCGCCAGATCGTCGGCGAGCTCGACAAGTACGTCGTCGGCCAGCACCTGGCCAAGCGCGCGGTGGCGATCGCCCTGCGCAACCGCTGGCGGCGCCAGCAGCTCCCGCCCGAGATCGCCGAGGAGATCGCGCCCAAGAACATCCTGATGATCGGCCCCACCGGGGTCGGCAAGACCGAGATCGCCCGCCGCCTCGCCAAGCTCGCCAAGGCGCCGTTCATGAAGGTCGAGGCGAGCAAGTTCACCGAGGTCGGCTACGTCGGGCGCGACGTCGAGTCGATGGTGCGCGACCTGGTCGAGATCGCCGTCGGCATGGTGCGCGAGGAGAAGCGCGACGCCGTGCGCGAGGCCGCCGCGGCGCACGCCGAGGACCGGCTCCTCCAGCTCCTGGTGCCGGCGCGCCCGGTCTCGAGCTACCTCCGCAACGACACCGAGGAGGACCTCGACGAGGTCGCCTCGACGCGCGAGAAGTTCCGCGCCAAGCTGCGCTCGGGGGCGCTCGACGCCCGGCCGGTGGAGATCGAGGTCGACGAGACGAGCTTCCCGAGCATGGAGATGTTCACGCCGCAGGGGGTCGAGGAGGTGGGGATCAACATGAAGGAGATGCTCCCCGGCCTCTTCGGGCGGAAGAAGAAGCAGCAGGTCACCGTCGCCGAGGCCAAGGAGATCCTCCTCCAGCAGGAGACGGAGAAGCTGATCGACCGCGCGCACGTGGCGCGCGAGGCCCGCCACCGCGTCGAGCAGGGGGGGATGATCTTCCTCGACGAGATCGACAAGATCGCCGGCCGCGAGGGCACGCGCGGGCCGGACGTCTCGCGCGAAGGGGTGCAGCGCGACCTGCTGCCGATCGTCGAGGGCACCACGGTGTCGACCAAATACGGCGTGGTCAAGACCGACCACATCCTCTTCGTCGCCGCCGGCGCGTTCCACGTCACCAAGCCCTCGGACCTGATCCCCGAGCTCCAGGGGCGGTTCCCCATCCGGGTGGAGCTCGACGCGCTCACCGAGCAGGACTTCGTGCGCATCCTGACCGAGCCGGAGACGGCGCTGACCAAGCAGTACTCGGCGCTGCTCTCGACCGAGGGGCTGTCGCTGACCTTCACCGCCGACGCGGTGACGGAGCTGGCGCGGCTGGCGGTCGAGGTCAACTCCGCCACCGAGAACATCGGCGCGCGGCGGCTCGCCACGCTGATGGAGCGACTCCTCGACGAGGTCTCCTTCGGCGCGCCCGACATGGCGGGGGTCTCGCTCGCGGTCGACGGCGAGTACGTGCGGCGGGCGCTCGCCGACATCGTCCAGGACCAGGACCTGTCCCGCTATGTGCTCTAGCAGCCCGTGGGCTGCGCGGTGATCCCGCCGCGGCGTGCCGCGCTCGTCCTCTTCGCCCTGCTCGCCGCCTGCGGCAAGGAGGGACCGCCGTCGCCGCCGCTGCAGATGGTGCCGGCCCCGGCCCAGGACCTGACGGTGGCGCAGCGCGGGCCGCAGCTCCTCCTCGAGCTCGCCTACCCGCAGACCACGCCCGGCGGCGTGCTCCTCGGCGGCATCAGCGGCGTCGAGGTCTGGGAGGTCGTGCGGCCGGCGCCGCGCGAGGGCGCGCCGCAGCCGCTCGACCCGCGGCAGCTCGAGCCCGCCGCCACCCTTCTCCTCCGCCTCCAGGGGCCGGACCTCGCCCAGGCGGCCGCCGGCGACCGCCTGCTCCTGCGCCTGCCGGCGCCGCCGGTGCCGGCCGCGGGCGCCGTTGCGCACCACTACGTCGTGCGCACCCTGGGCCCGGAGGGGGACCGCTCGGCGTTCTCGAACCAGGCGATCCTCCTCACCCAGGCGCCGCCGCCGGCGCCCGAGGAGCTGAACGTGACGCCGACGGCCGAGGGGGTGGAGATCACCTGGCGGCCGCCGTCGCACGGCGGCGAGCGGGTGCAGGGGTTCAACGTCTACCGCCGCGAGGCCACCGCGCGCGACTACGGCAAGCCGCTGGCGACCCTGCCCCCGACCGCCACCCGCCACCTCGACACCACGGCCCGCTTCGGCACCAGCGCCATCTACACGGTCACCACCGTGGGGAGCGGCGCGCCGCTCGTCGAGAGCGCGGTCCAGGCCGAGCGCGAGGTGCGCTACCTCGACCGCTTCGCGCCGCCGCCGCCGGCTGACCTGGTGGCGCTGGCCGAGACCGGCCGCGTGCGCCTGGTCTGGCGCTCGAGCCCCGCCGCCGACATCGCCGGCTACGCCGTCTTCCGGCGGGAGGGGAGCGGCTCCTGGCGGCGCCTCACCGCCGACCCCGTGGCGGCGCTCGAGTACAGCGACTCCGGCGTCGCCGCCGGCCGCACCTATCGCTACCGCGTCATCGCCGTGGACCAGGAGGGCAACGAGAGCGACGCCGGCCCGGAGGCGCAGGCGACGGTGCCCTAGGTGGAGCCGATCGACTACTTCAAGGTCTCGGGCAGCGGCAACGACTTCCTGGCCCTGGCCGAGCCCGCCGAGGACCCGACCGCCGAGCAGATCCGCGCCTGGTGCCGGCGCGGCGTCTCGCTCGGCGCCGACGGCCTCTTCGTCCTGCGCCGCCGCGGCGCCGGCGTGGCGATGGACTACTTCAACGCCGACGGCCTCGCCGCCGACCTCTGTCTGAACGGCACCCGCTGCGCCGTGCGCCTCGCCCTCCACCTCGGCTGGTGCGCCGACCGGGTGACCGTGGAGACCCCCGCCGGCGCCTTCCGCGGCCGCGCCGCGGGGCCCGGGCGGATCGCCATCGACCTGACTTTTCTGCCGATCGCGCCACGTCTTCTTCAGGTAGAGATCGAGAGAGAGCGGTTCGACGGCTGGTTCGTCCAAGTGGGCGTGCCGCACTATGTGTTGCTCTGGCCTGAAGGACTGGCGGAGGCGCCGGTCGCCACGCTCGGCGCCGCGCTCCGCCGGCACGACGCGTTCGCCGCGGCCGGCACGAACGTCGACTTCGTCCGCTTTCCTACCCGAGGTCTTATGGAGATCCGCACCTACGAGCGCGGCGTCGAGGCGGAGACCCTCTCCTGCGGCACCGGCGTTCTCGCCGGCGCGGCCACCGGGCTCGCGCTCGGCGGCGGGACGGCCGGGCTGCCGCTCGCGGTCCTCACCGCCGGCGGCTTCGCGCTGGAGGTCGACGCCGCGCCGCGCGCCGAGCCCTTCGCGCCCGGAGCGCGCTGGACGCTGACCGGCGACGCCCGGCTCCTCGCCCGCGGCGAGCTCCTCCCCGAGGCGGTGCGGGGCCCGGCCCCCCCTGCCTGGACCGGAGCGCCCTAGGCTTTCGGATAGGATACGGAGCTTGCGAATCGCGGCCGTCGTCCCCGCCTACAACGAGCAGGAGACGCTGGCCGCGGTGCTCGCCGTCCTCAAGTCCAGCCCCCTCATCCAGGAGGTCCTCGTGGTCTCCGACGGCTCGACCGACTCGACCGTCGAGATCGCCCGCGCGGAGGGGGTCAAGGTCATCCACCTGCGCGAGAACTGCGGCAAGGGGACGGCGATGGCGGTGGGCGTGGCGCACACCGACGCGCCGGTCCTGGTCTTCGTCGACGGCGACATCCTGAACCTCTCCGAGCAGATGCTGGCGGAGCTGATCCGGCCCGTCGTCTCCGGCCGCGCCGACATGAACGTCGGGGTGCGCCACCGCGGGCGGGCGATGAACGCCTTGCAGCGCCGCTTCGGACCGCTCCTCTCCGGGATCCGCTGCCTGCGGCGCGAGGTCTTCGAGGCGGTGCCGGAGGACCACCTGACGGGCTTCGCGATCGAAACCGGCCTCAACTGGGCGGCGCGCCAGCTCGGCGCGCGGCTGGCGACGACGGTCCTCCACGGCCTGAAGCACCTGGTCAAGGAGAAGAAGCGCGGCCTGGCCCGCGGCTCGGGCGCGCGGGTCCAGATGTTCTGGTCGGTCTTCGCCGCCTGGCTCTCGCTGCACTGGAAGCAGCCGGGGCTGCGCACCCCCGGGCTCGCCCACCTCGCTCGTCCCGAGCTGGACTACATCAACTTCTAGCTCCGCCCCAAAGAGATGCCGGCCGCTGGCGAGGGTGGCGGAACGTAGGAGGGGGGTCCACCGCTCGCCAGCGGCCGGGTGTCGTCAGGATGTCTCTGAGGCGAAGAGCGAACAATGAGGGGAACCCCCCACGCGGGGCGGTGGTTTTCCCTCAGCCCACAACTCCCGGCCATGGAGGGTGAGATGCCAGCCACGCAGAAGATCACGACGTTCCTCTGGTTCGACCAGAACGCCGAGGAAGCGGCCAACCACTACGTCTCGATCTTCGACGACGCGAAGATCCTGAGCGTGACGCGCTATGGAGATGCGGGGCCCGGGCCCAAGGGGTCGGTCATGACCGTGCTCTTCCAGCTCGAGGGGCAGGAGCTCGTCGCCCTCAACGGCGGCCCGCAGTTCAAGTTCACCGAGGCGATCTCGCTGTCGGTCGGCTGCGACACGCAGGAGGAGATCGACGAGCTGTGGGGCAAGCTCACCGCCGGCGGCGAGGAGGGGCCGTGCGGTTGGCTCAAGGACAAGTTCGGCCTGTCCTGGCAGATCAACCCTCCGGTCCTGATCGAGATGCTGCAGGACCCGGACCCCGAGAAGGCGAAGCGGGTCATGGAAGCGATGCTCCAGATGAAGAAGATCGACATCGCGCGCCTGGAAGAGGCGTACGCCTCGGCGTGACGGGGCCGGCGGCCGCGTCGCGCCGTCGCGGCGCAAGCGGCCGGATCGCTCGGCCTAGCCGTTGCGGGCGAGCAGGAACCGCGCCCCGGGACCGGCGAAGAGCGACAGGTGCTCCTCCGGCACGCCGGCCTCGCGGGCGAAGGGTTCGAGGTCACGGCGCAGGACACGGACGGTCGCGAACCCCGCGTCGCGTCCGAGCCCTTCCAGCTCGCGGTCGTCGTAGAACCGCAGCCGCGACGCCATCGGCTCCGGGGCGCCCGGCGTGCCGCGCAGCTCGGGATCGCTCCCGAGGACGACGAGCCGGCCCCCCGGCCGGAGCACCCGGCGGATCTCCGCCAGCGCGGCCACCGGCGCGGGCAGGAAGCCGAGGACGCCGGTCATCGCGGCGCAGGTGAACGTACCGTCCGCGAAGGGCAGCCGCTCGGCGCTCGCCTCGAAGACCTCCAGGCGGCCCTCGGCGACCGCGTCGCGGTTCGTCTCGCGCGCCAGACGCACCATGGCCGGGCTGTGGTCCACCGCTGCCGCGCGGCAGCCGCCGCGCAGCGCCTCGCGCAGCAGCGCGCCGCCGCCGCACCCCACCTCGAGCAGGTGGTCCTCGGCGCCGAGCGCCAGCTCGGCCAGGATGACCCGGAAGTTCGGGTAGTGATAGAGCGGGTCGCGGTAGACGGCGCTCGCCTGCTCGCCCGACGGCCGGCGGGCGAGGCGGTCGGTCAACCAATCGCCGAGGGCGGCCGGCGCCGTGGCGCGCAAGAGCGGCGCCACGACCTCTCCCGCGAACCAGCCCACGAGCTCGCCGGCGTCGCCGATCAGCCGGCCCCAGCCGCGCCGGTCTCGAAACGGATCCCCACGCGCGCCGGATGGACGGCGAGCTCCTCGACGAGCACCGCGGACGACGCCGCCGGCTCGAGCGCCACGTCGATGCTCGCGCGCAGGGCTTCACCCGGCGTGGGCGGGACATTCATTCAAGGTCCCTCTTGGCGCTTTCCCCAGATGCTCACGGAAAGTAGCGATAGATCTCCTTCCGGTGCAAGACCCGTACGAAGGTGACTAGGTCGCGCTCCACCTCGAGCCCGATACGGAAGTCGCCGAGCCGAACGCGGTAGTGCCCGGCTCCGCCGGCGAGCTTCTTCAGGTGAGGAAGGTCATCGAGGCGGGCCGCGGCTTCAACCTGCTCGATGAGGGCCTTGATCCGAACGAGGAGGTCGGGGCTGGGGAGCTTGCGGAGGTCGCGCGTGAAGCTCTGGCGGAACTGGACTCTCACTCGCGGTCGAGGAGCTGCAGCACCTCATCGCGACCGACGGCGGGAGTCTTCACCCCCTCTTCGATCGCTCGCGAGAGCCCGATGTCCTCCAATGCCTCCGTGAGCAGATCGAGCACGAGATCGTGACGCTCCTCGAGCAGCTCCACGACAGCAGCCTTCATGAGCTCTTTGAGTCGCTCGTCTTCGCTCGTGCGGGCGTCCATCGACCCTCCTTCGACAGCTTATATCTTCCGAGCGGTACACGACCAGCGCCACCGCTCGAGACAGTCGAGGCGATCTCCTGCTAGGCGCAGTGCACCGAGGACCCGAACTCGGAATCTGGCTCGGCACCCGCTGAGAGATGGATCGAAGGGCGCGTGGCCAAACCCGGTCTGAGGAGTTGCGGCGAGCGTTCGCACGAGATCGCTAGGACCTCCTGGGCGAACCGCCGATAAACCCAAATGATTCGCTCCAGCTTGTCGCCGCGCGAGTCATCCTCTCCCACCTCGATCATCACCAGCTCTGGGTACCTATAGAGCAGCTCAGTCTTCGAAAGGTGAAGGAATGATTGGCAGAAGTAGACTAGGTCCTGGATGTTCCGGCGGTCGTCATCGCTGGCGCCCTGGTCGAGGTTGAAAACATCCTTTATGTAGCGGTCGTCGAATGCTTCGAGCCCGGCCGCGATCAGCGCCACGCGCCGCACGATACAAGGGAGGCAGGTGCCACAGTGATTCGAGTCCTTGTATCGCAGTGTCTGGTTGGGGTAACCCCAGCAACTGACGGTTTTGCGGATCGTCGAGGTGAGGCCGCTCTCGGCGAGGAGGCGGGCTTCCTCCCCCTTGGTCCAGAAGCGGAACGGGTTGCGCACCTGGAATGACCGGCCGTAGAGGCCGTTGATGAGCTCGCTGAAGTACCTGAGGTAAAGAGGGTGGGCGTGGCGCGTGGAGCGGGCCCCCTTGCGCGCATCGGAAATAGGCACGTTCAATGACAGCACACCGTTCTCGCAGATGAAGATCTCGCTCAAGTTCCGCGTCGCCGCGGCCATCGCGGCGAAGCTCATGAAGAGAAACGACCGGGCGCGGTGCGAGCTCTCCTTGGCGGCGATGGGGAACAGCGTCTGCTTCGTGGTGCGGGCGGTGACGCGGTACTGCAGGTGCTCGAAGGTCTGGCCAAACTCAACGTCCAGCGTGGCCTTGAGCTCCCCCTGGAGGCTCTTGAGGACGCTGACGTAGTGGCTTGCGAACAGCGGCCGCCGCCCCTGGCGGATCAGGTGTACGGCGCCGGCAAAGGAATCGAGTCCGCCCGAAAACAGGCTGACGCAATCCGAGGGCGCGCTCTCCGGCTCGGACCTGGGTGGCCGCTTCGGCCTCTTTTCCGCCTTGCGCTTTGGCACGAAGTGAAACTCGACGTTGTCGTCGGTGAGTGTGCTGATCGTGTTCATCAGCAGGCTTTGGACCGACCTCCAACGTGCGGGTTCGCGTACCGGCACCAGGAACGACAGGTTGCGCGTCCACTTCTCGTATTGCCCTCGCGGCAGCGCCTTGTCGGCCAGGTAGACGTACGACGCGATCTCGCAGAGGTCGAGGCTGACGGGATCTAGCCGGGCGCCGAGGGCCTTCTCCACCGCCTCCGGCGCGAAGTAGACGTTACCCAGTCGGGGGTCCGTGGAGAGACGGAGTACAGGCTCCTGGAGGCGGATGCTTTGGGGAAGCTCGCGAGTGGGGTGATCGTCACAGACGATGTTGATCTTCATGCCTTGCGCGCTCGGCGGACGGCAGAGTATAGCAGCCGTTCCGCCAACAGCTTTCGGACCATAGCGGTCCGGGAGCCGAGTCTCTTGGGAGATCACCTGGCTCCCCCTTTCCTCTTCCCGGGAGAGCGCGGCGCGGACCGCGAGGGAGCAGGCGGCTGTCGCAGGGGGATGGGCGGTCCGACCGTCCACTTCTCGATCTCCTTCTCGGCGGCGGAAAGGAAGTCATCGCTCTGGACGTGCTCGGCAAGTTGCAGTGGCTGCTGCTTACCCGTCTCGGGAACGCGGCTGAGGATCTTCGTCAGATCTCGCGCAAAGGCGTTCCGGACATCCTCCTTGAGGGCTTCTACCTTCTCCGGCGGCTCTTTCCTATCGCGGTTGGCAGCGGCGAGGCTCTGGCTGATGAGCGAACTGATGGCGTTCTCGTAGAACAGCGTCGCGAGCTCTCGCTGGGGCACCCGCCGGACTGCCTGGGCCAAATCCTCCAAGGGCGCGTTCGCACCGGATGGCGTATGCTTGGTGAGGACATCGAGGAGAGTCCTGCCGAGCGCGTCGCGAGCGGCTGAAGCCGACTCGGTTTCCTTTTGAGTCGCGGTGAGCTCGGCACCGAGCGCGGTGCGGAGACCAGCGGCAAGGGCGCCGTAGGGGCGCGGCCTCGAGGGGTCTACATCGTACTTCCGCAGGATCTCCGAAAGCTTTTCCGGTCGTCTCGCGCCTTTGAGCTCCTCGGCGAAGGCAAGGAGGAGGTGAAGAGCGCTCTCAGTGCTCGGGCTGCCCAGGGCTTGGATGAACGAGCTTGTTTTGGAGAGCGGGCCGATCGTGGCCCTGGCGGCGAAGATCGCTTGCTGCTGTGCCACCTCCCGATCTGTCGGGTCGTAGTCGTGGAGGCCGGATAGAATTCGACGCTTCTTCGCATCGGAGAAGTTGGTGACTTGCTGGCTTCCCATTGTTGTACCCGATCTCGCGTCGCGCGATCTTACGAGAGCTTCCGAGACAGCTGGCCACTATGAACCCTGCTCCTCGAGACTCTTTGCCCGTGCGAAAGCAGCTTCGGCAGCTTCCTGCCGTCCAGTTGCCTGCAGCACGAGGCCCAAACGTCGGTGGATCTTCGGGTCGTCCGGCGCCTGCGCACCAGCCTTTTCGAAATCCTGCTGCGCCCCCAGATACTCCCCCCTTTGTGCCTTCACCGTGCCGCGGTTGTAGAGTGCCTGTACGTAGACCTCGGTAGCGTCCTCGCCTTCCCGGTCGAGAGCTCGCGTGTAGGCGTCGATCGCTTCATCCGGTCGACCGGCATGGACGAGCGCAGTGCCAAGATTGTGATGGGCGATTGGATGGTCCCCAATCGCGATCAGGGCGAGGCGAGCATGCGTCAGCTCTTCCTTCTGTCTCCTCTCGTCATGGGCCTTGAGCTGCCGGACAGCCAGGGCGTTCGCGATCGCCTGACGGATGTCGGGTTGGAGGTCGATCAGCGCCCGCACCGCGAGCTCCTGAAGGGCCTCGCGGAGCTGGAGGCTATAGGCGTTCGGGACCGACACCTCCCACGGGCCTGCCCGAGCCGAAAGCGCGCGCGCCACGAGCAAAAGTGTGTTCCCCTGAGGAAGGAGATCGCCAGTGATGAGTTCCTGACGTTTGAATTTCCGACGCAGATACGAGGTCAGCGCCTCGGGTGAGATGCCCGCGTACTGCACCGTGACTTGGGCGGGAGCCGGGGGTTCGAACACGTTGTTATGGAACAGGGCCTCACGGGCGCGGAGCTTCGGGTCGTCGGCCTTGCCGCACTCCTTGACCTCACGCTGCAGCCTGGCGATCTCGTCCCCAAGGCGAGCCGCCAGCCCCTCGCCCAGAGCGGAAGGTGCCTGGTTGCTCCAGACGCGGAAGGGAGCGATCGTGATGAAGCGGCGCTTGCAGGCAACGAGGTAGAGCCAATAGAGGCTCGCGACGATGAAGGAGAGAGCAGCTACACCGATGATGGAAGTGAAGACGGTTGTTTGGACGATTGTCTTGCTATAGCCGAGGAGAACCCTCCCGGCCGGCGCCAGGAAGTCCATGAGGGGTCGCCAGATCGGCTCGAAGAAATCCGCGACCGCCCGCCATAACGGCTCAAGCAGCCTGCGTGGGGACGGGTACGGCACGGGCCACAGCAGCACTGACTCGTCCTCGCCGGAGGGAGACCGTCTCGCCCGAAGGGATCAGTGAGGCGCTCGCGCCAGACGTCTCTGGTTCAATGTCTCAGTTAAGAATAGCACGCTGTAGCCGGCGCTCAGCCGCCGGGCCGATGTGCGTGCTGGCAGGCTGCACCAGCCACGATGATTTGCGAGCTGCGCGACGTCGTTAACGGTATCGGAGCAGCCTCCGAGCCTACGGCCGCAGCGGCCAGAGGACCGGCACGAGGAGCAGCAGCAGGACGAGGGCGATGAGGGTCAAGGGCGCCCCGGCGCGGACGAAGTCGGCGAAGCGGTAACGGCCCGGGCCGTAGACCAGCAAGCAGCTCGGCTCGAACGGCGTGATCAAGGAGAGCGACGCCGCCAGCGTCACCAGCACCGCGAAGCTCCGCGGGTCGACGTCCAGCCGCGCCGCCGTCGAGAGCGCCACAGGCAGGACGACGAGCGCCGCCGCGGCGTTCGACATCGGCTGGGTCAGCAGCATCGTCAGCACCACGAACCCCGCCATCACGACGTAGATCCCGAGCGGCGCCGCGAAGTCCACCACCAGCCCGGCCAGGTACTCGGCGGCGCCGGTCTTCTTCATCGCGCCGCCGAAGGCGGTCATGCCGGCGATCAGCACCAGCAGCCGCCAGTCGACGGAGCCGTAGGCCTCCTCCGGGGTGACCAGCCGCAGCAGCAGCACGCCGAGCGCCGCGCCCAGGAAGGCGATCGGCAGCGGGATCAGCTCGAGACCCGCGGCGGCGATCGCCAGCACGAAGAGCCCCGCCACGTAGAGCCCCTTCCGCCGCCGCGCCGGGATGTGCTCGGTCTCCTGCAGCACCCAGAGGTCCCGGCTGTCGGCGAAGGCCTGGAACCGCGCCGACCGCCCCTGGAGCAGGAGCACGTCCCCGACCTCGAGCGCCACCTCGGTGAGCTTGCGCGCCAGCGCGTGGCCGCGGCGGTAGATGGCGAGCACCGTCACCCCGAAGCGGGCGCGGAAGTCCAGCTCCTCGACCGTCCGCCCGACGAGCGCGGACTGCGGCATGAGGATCGCCTCGACGAACTTGAGCGTGTCGCCGAGCAGGTCCTCGTCACCGAGCTTGAGGTCCGGCTTGATCTCGACCCCGGCCTTCTCCTTGACCCGGAGCAGCCCCTCGCGGCTCGCCTGCACGATCAGCAGGTCTCCGTCGGCGAGCCGCCGGTCGGGATCGGGATAGAGCCGCTGCTCGCCGCGCAGGATGGTGAGGACGGTGAGCCCCAGCGCGGCGAGGCCGGTGTCGCGGATCGCCTTGCCGGCGAGCGGCGAGCCCGGCGGCACCACGACCTCGGAGAGGTACTCCTTGATCTCGTAGGCCTCGGTGTAGCTCCCCTCCTCGCGGTCGGGCAGCAGCCGATGCGCGAAGAGCAGGAGCAAGCCGGTCCCCGCCACCACCATCACCAGCCCGATCGGCAGGAACTCGAAGAGCGTGAACGGCGCCAAGCCGGACTCGAGCAGGAAGCCGCTCGCCGCGACGTTCGTCGAGGTGCCGATCAGCGTGCAGGTGCCGCCCAGGATCGAGGCGAAGGCGAGCGGGATGAGCACCTGGCTCGGGCTGACCTTGCTGCGCCGGCAGACGCCGAGCACCGCCGGCAGCATCACCGCCGTCGTCGTGGTGTTGTTGATGAAGGCGGAGATCGCGCAGGTCACCCCCATGACGCAGGCGAGGATGCGCCGCCGGCTGCCGCCGGCGACGCGGTGGATCAGCCCGCCGAGGGCGTCCACGACGCCGGTCTTCATCAGCGCGCCGGTCAGGACGAAGATCGAGGCGAGGATGATGATGATCTCGCTGGCGAAGCCCGCGAAGGCCTCCTCGAAGGTGAGGGTCCCAGAGAGCACGAGAACGACGAGGAGGAGCAGCGTCGTCACGTCCACCGGGAGCCACTCGAACGCGAAGACGAGGACCGCCGTCACCAGGAGCGACAGGACGAGGAGGATCGGGAGGGTCATGAGCGGCGCCGTATCATGCCGCAGGTATGAGGCGCGCGGCGAATGACGAGGGGGAGCAACTCGACCTCTTCGCCGGCCGCCGCGACACCGCCGCGCCGCGCCCGGCGCCGGTCGGCGCCGCCCCCCCGCCGGCGCGCGCCC
>DASUNQ010000065.1:0-19687 GCA_036277075.1 Thermoanaerobaculia bacterium | reverse complement strand
AGGAAGCCCGCGCCGGCCCGCGCCGGCGGCGGAGCTGGTGGTCGAGGGCCGGCGCGCGTTCGCGGGCTACGCGCGCGCCGGCTGCACGCCGCACGAGGGCACCGGCCTGCACGTGGCGCTGCGCACCGGCGCGCCGGAGCTGCCGGTCGTGGCCTTCGTCGTGGAGGGCTTCGACGGGCCGGCGAGCTACCGCGGCCGGCTCTTCCTGACCGCGCGCGGCGCGGGCGGCGCCCTCGTCCGCTCGGGCGGCGAGGCGGAACTGGCGATCGAGCGCCGCGCCTCGCGCGGCCCGCGCGCGCTGCTCAGCGGCCGTTTCGAGGGCAGCTATGCCGGCGCCGCGGGCGCGGGGACCCTGCGCGGTCGCTTCGAGCGCTGCGCCTTCACCGCCCGCGTGGCGGCGCCGGGCGCCGTCCGCTGAGGCGGCGGGCGCTGCAACGTTGTCCCACCCGTCTTCCGTCTACTCCCCCTGAACCCCTTGCGGAGGAGACGATGAACCAGGAACGGATCTACCCCTCGCTCGACGCCGTCCACGCCGTGCTGATCGCCACCTACGACGCCACCCGCTTCCTCAAGGACCCGGATCTCGACGGCATCGTGGGCCGGCTGCGCCGCGCCGCCGCCGCCGCCAACACCCTCACGCTGCACGCCTGCCGGGAGATGGCGGCCGGCCGCGGCCTGGAGGAGCTGGTGCACGCCCGCTCGCTGCTGCGCGAGATGGGCGAGGTGGTCGCCCTCGCCCGGCGGGAGGGGCTCGACCACGCCGCCGCCTCGGAGCTGCTCGAGTACCAGAGCCACGCCAGCCTGACGCTCGGCGCGCTCGCCGAGGAGCTGCGCGCGGCGGCGCTGGCGGCCTAGGCGGCCCTTCAGCCCGCCAGGACGCTGCCGCCGTTGACGCTCAGCACCTCGCCCGTGACGTGGCGGGCGAGCGGCGAGGCGAGGAAAAGGACCGGGCCGGCGATGTCGTCGGGGTCGGCGACCCGGCCGAGCGGGATCGAGGCGGCGACCTCGCGCCCGGCCTCGCCGGCCAGGGCGGCGGCGGTCATGTCGGTCTGCACCCAGCCGGGGGCGACGGCGTTGACCCGCACCCGCGGCGCCAGCTCGCTCGCCCAGGCCCGGGTGGCGGCGATGACCGCGCCTTTGCTCGCCGCGTAGGGGCTGTAGAAGGCCTCGCCGCGCTGCCCGGCGGTCGAGCTGACGTTGACGATGTTGCCGTCCGGCGAGCGCTCGAGGAGGGTCAGGGCGCCGCGGGCGCAGAGGAAGGGCCCGACGACGTTGACCTCGAGGGTGGCGCGCAGCTCGCCGCCGTCGAGCTCGCGCAGCGGGTTGTGCACCCAGACGCCGGCGTTGTTGACCAGGCAGTCGAGCGCCCCCCACTCCGCGGCGACGAAAGCGAAAAGCGCCGCCACCTGGTCCTCCTGCGTCACGTCGCAGCGGAACATCCGGTGCTGCCGCGGTTCCGGCGCGAGGCGCCGGAGCTCGGCGAGGAGGAGCTCGGCCCGCGCCTCGCTGGCCCGGAAGTGGACCAGCACCGACGCGCCCGCCTCCGCGAACCGCCGGCAGCAGGCGGCGCCGATGCCGCGGCTCGCCCCGGTGACCAGGACGTGCCGCCCGCTGAGATCGATCAAGCTTCGGCGCTCTCGACCACCAGCGCGATCCCCTGCCCGCCGCCGATGCAGGCCGAGGCCACGCCGACCCCGCCGCCGCGCCGCCGCAGCTCCTTGAGCAGCGTCAGCACGAGCCGCGTGCCGGTGGCGCCGAGCGGGTGGCCGAGCGCCACCGCGCCGCCGTTGACGTTGAGCTTGCCGGGGTCGAGCGCCAGCTCGCGCAGCACCGCCAGCACCTGGCCGGCGAAGGCCTCGTTGATCTCGAAGAGCGTCACGTCGTCGAGCGTCATGCCGGCCTTGGCCAGCGCGGCGCGGATCGCCGGCGCCGGGCCGATCCCCATGCGCGAGGGCTCGACGCCGACGACCGCCCAGGAGACCAGCCGCCCGAGCGGCGTCCAGCCGCGCTCGCGCGCCCGCTCGGCGGTCGAGAGCAGCATCATCGCGGCGCCGTCGACGATCCCCGAGGCGTTGCCGGCGGTCACGAAGCCGTCCTTGTCGAAGGCGGTCGGCAGGCCTTCGAGGTCCTCCATCGTCGTCCCGGGGCGCATGTGGTCGTCGCGGTCGATCGTCTTGGCGCGCTTGCCGCTCCCCACCTCGATCGGCACCACCTCCTCGGCCAGGCGCCCGCTCTCCCAGGCCGCGGCGGCGCGCTTCTGCGAGCAGAGGGCGAGCTCGTCCTGCTCGCGGCGCGAGATGCCGTAGTCGCGCGAGAGGTTGTTGCTGGTCTGCGCCATGTAGCAGCCGCAGAAGCTGTCCATGAGCGACACCATGAGCAGGTCCTGGAGCTGCCCCTGTCCGAGCTTGAAGCCCTTGCGCGCCCCCCAGACGACGTGCGGCGCCTGGCTCATGTTCTCCATGCCGCCGACCAGGACCGTGGTGCCGTCGCCGGTCAGGATCGACTGGGCGCCCGAGAGGATCGACTGCACCCCCGAGCCGCAGAGGCGGTTGACGGTGAGGGCCGGCACCTCCTTGGGCACGCCGGCGCGCAGCGCCACGTGGCGGGCGCCGTAGATCGCGTCCGGCGAGGTCTGGAGGGCGTTGCCGACGACGACGTGATCGAGCTCGGTCGGGGCGACGCCGGTGCGCTCGAAGAGCGCGCGCGCCGCGCGGGCGCCGAGCTCGATGGCGGAGAGGTCTGCGAACGCCCCGTTGTACTCGGCCATCGGGGTGCGCACCCCGTCGACGAGCACCAGGTCGCGGATCTGGAGACTGGACATCGAACCTCCTCGGGAAGTCGTGACGCGCGGGCGGCGCTAACGCGGATCGCGATGATATGCCAGCGTGTGGAAGCGCCGCCGGCGCCGGTTGATCGGGACCGCCGCGCTCGTGCGGTGGGCGAGCAAGACCAGCACGCGCCCGGCTTCGGGATCCACCCACAGGTTGCCGCCGGGGAAGCCGGTATGGCCGAACGCCGCCGCCGGCAGGGCCGGCCCGCCGCCTTCGAGGAGGCGCCGCCGCCACCAGCCGAGCGCGAAGCGGCCGCGGCCGCCCGTCGCCCGCGCCACCCCTTCCGGGGTCAACAGCGCGCGCGGGCGGAGCCATTCCGCGCCCAGCCGGTAGAGCGCGCCGGCGGGGCCGAAGAGGCCGGAGTGGCCGGGGAGTCCGCCGAGGAAGCGGGCGTTGCCGTCGTTGGGCACGCCTGGAGGCGGGGGGCCGAGGTTCGGCGCGGGAAGCTGCTGGGCGAGGGCCAAGCGGACCTCCTGGGCGGTGTCGCAGCGACAGACCGCGACGTCGGGGCGGTCGCCGGGAGCGACCTCGACGCCTCGGACCCCGAGCGGCGCGAGGACGCGCTCTGCGAGGAGCCCGGCCAGCGGCTGGGCGAGGAGCCGCTCGACGGCGAGAGCCCAGACGATGAAATCGAGGTCGCTGTAGGTCCCGCGCCGCTCGCCCAGCAGCTCCCCACCGAGCAAAAGGCTCGGCACCTCGGCCGGCGCGCGGCACACGTGGTAGAGCGGCACCCAGTGGCGCACGCCCGCCTCGTGGCGGAGGAGCGCCTCGAGTGTCCGCCCGGCCAGCGCGGGGTGCGCTTCACCCGGCCCGAAGGCCTCGCCGATCCTCGTCGTCAGCGGCAGGTCGCCGCTCGCGTCGAGAGCGAGCGCCAGCGTGGCGACGAACGGCTTGACCAGGGAGCCGTAATCGAACCGCGTCGCGAGCGTCGCCGGGCTCCCCGGCCGCGCCTCGCCGGCGACGCCGCTCCAGAGAGGGCCGCCGGCGTCTCCCACCATCCCCACCGCCGCGCTCAGCTCGCCGGCCGCGACGCGCTCGTCGAGGAAGGCCTGGAGGCAGCGCCCGGTCTCCTCCCGCCACGCCATCAGACGTAGTTCCCGGGGTGACCGGTCTGGAACACCACGACCCGGTCCCCCTCCGCCAGCTCCCCCGCCGCCGCGAGGTCCTCGAGCGCGGCGAGCGCCGCCGCTCCCTCGGGGCCGACGAGGAGCCCCCGCCGCGCCGCGCGCGCGGTGACCTCCGGCAGCCGCTCCTCGGCCACCGCCAGCGCCCGACCGCCGGTCTCGCGCAGCGCGCGCAGGACCAGGAAGTCGCCGAGCGCGCGCGGCACGCGCAGCCCCCAGACCCGGGTCTGCGGCCGCGGCCAGGGCTCGGCCGCCTCGGCGCCGGCGGCAAAGGCGCCGACGAGCGGCGCGCAGCCGGCCATCTGGACGACGACGAAGCGCGACCGGCGCGCCCCGATCAGCCCCAGCCGCTCGAGCTCGGCGAACGCCTTGTGCATGCCGACGATGCCGGTGCCGCCGCCGGTCGGGTAGACGATCCACTCCGGCAGCTCCCAGCCGAGCTGCTCGGCGACCTCGAAGCCCATCGTCTTCTTCCCCTCGACGCGGTAGGGCTCGCGCAGGGTCGAGAGGGTCCAGAAGCCGTCGCCGCCTTCCAGGAGGCGCGCGGCCTCGACGAGGGTGCCGGGCGAGGTGAGCACCGCCGCGCCGTGGGCGCGGCAGCGCGCTGCGACGGTCGGCGGCGTGTCCTCGGGCAGCGCCACCCGCGCCGGCAGGCCCGCCGCCGCGGCGTAGGCGGCGAGGGCGAGGGCGGCGTTGCCGGCGCTCGCGAGCTGCACCCCGGCGGCCCCCAGCTCGCGGGCGCGGTTGACCGCGAGCGAGAGCCCGCGCGCCTTGAACGAGCCGGTCGGGTTCCCCCCCTCCTCCTTGACCCAGGCGCGGACGCCGGACGGCGCGAAGCCGGCGAGCGGCACGAGCGGCGTGCCGCCCTCCCCCAGGTCGACGCGCCGGCCGGCGTCGGCGAGCGGCAGCAGCTCGCGGTAGCGCCAGAGGGTCCAGGGCCGGCCGGGGAGGGCGCGGCGGAGCGACTCGCCGCGCGCGGCGTCGAGCTCGTAGTCGACCAGCCAGGGGGCGCCGGCCGGCGAGAGGAAAGCGGGCTCGTCGAGCGGCGCGCCGGCGCCCGTGCGCGAGCAGACGAGGCGCCGCGCCCAGCGCTCGCCGGGGTCGCCGTCCGGCGCGGGGATCACGGCTGCGGCGGCGCGGCGGTGGTGGGGGGGCCGGCAGGGCGCTCCTCGCCCTCGCCGGTCGCGAACCTCTCCTCCGCCGACTGCACGGCGCGGATGCGGTCGCGGTGCTTGGCGACGAGCGCGATGTTGTGGAGGAGCGCCTCGGTGAGCGGCTGGGTGGGGGCGGCGGCCTTGCCGCGCATCTCGGCGATGCGGCGGTCGATCTCGGCCCGCTGCCCCGGATCGCCGAGCGCTTCCCGCTGCCTCTCCAAGAGCTGCACGTACTCGTCCCGACCTTCGGCGAGCTGCGCCTCGAGAATGCGGCTCAGCTCGGAGAGGAGCGCCTCCTTGACCCGCTCGTCCACCCAGTAGAACTCCTTGGGATTGTGCCCCAGCTCCTGGGCCGCCTCGAGGTTGGCGAAGGCGGAGTCGTCGGCCCCGCCCTCCTCGCCGCCCTTTGCCCGCTGCTTGACCTCCAGGTATCGCTCGATCTGCTCCTCGGTCAGCTTGCCGTGGGCCGGCGGGTCGTATTCGGCCTCGGCCACTTCGCCCAGCACCTCGAGCGTCCCCTTCTCCTCGGCCTGCACGTCGTCCTCCGCGGGTCCCCTGCGGCAGGCGGCGCCGGCGAGCAGCGCCGCGGCGCAGGAGATGGCGAGGACGAGGTGGCGCGTCATGAGGCGCGGGATGTTACCGCACCTCGACCGTCTGTTAGGATCGCAGCAACTCGAAAAAGAGGAGGGCGCGATGGACGGAACTGGGGGGAGCGAACCGAACCGGTTCGAGCTGCGTCTCGGCGGCACCGCGATCGTCTACAGCACCACCGGCCTGACCGGCCAGCCGCAGCTGACCTACGACCGGGACGGCGAGTCGCGGAGCTGGAGCGGCGACGAGATCGGCCGCGAGGAGACAACGCTCGGCGCGCTGGTGACCGTGTTGCTGGACGCCAAGCCCGACCTCCAGACGGATACCCTCAGCCTGCTCCTGCCGGAGGTCCATCTCCCCGCGAACGGGACCTCCGACTTCAAGGCAGTCGTTCTCTGGACGGTCCACCGCACCAGCAAAGGCGGCCCCAAGCTCGTGGAAGGCCCGATTCAGATCTACACCTGCGTCGAGACCTTCCACGGCACGGCGCAGATCGTCGCGTCCTAGCGACCGAGCGCCTCGAGATACGCGGCGCGGTAGCGGGCGGCGACCGCGTCCCAGGTCAGCTCCCGCTCCGCCTTCCGCCGCCCGGCCTCCCCCATCGCGCGGCGCTCCTCGTCGTTCCCGAGCAGGCGGAGGAGCGCCGCGGCGAGCGCGCCGGCGTCCCCTTCCGGCACCAGCAGGCCGGTCCGCCCGTCCTCGACCGCCAGCGGGATGCCGGAGATGCCGGAGGCCACGACCGGCAGCCTGCTTGCCATCGCCTCCAGGATGACGTTGGGCAGGCCGTCGACGTTGCCCTTCGCGTCGTGGATTGCCGGGAGAACGAAGACGTCGGCGGCGGAGAAAAGCTCGGGTAGGGCATCGTGCGGGAGCGCGCCGGGGAAGTGGATGCGACCGCCGAGCGGGGCGGCGGCCGCGCGCAGGTCGGCGAGGCGGTCGCCGCCGCCGGCGAGGACGAAGTGAGCGTCCGGCCGCGCAGCGAGAACGGCCGGCGCGGCCTGGATCAGCACCTGGAAGCCCTTCTTCGTCGCCATGCGGCCGACGCCGAGGACGAGGGGAGCGCTCGGCGGCACGCCCAGCCGCGCGCGCCACCTACCGCCGGCGTCGAGTGCCGGCGCGAAGGCCCGAACGTCGACTCCATAGGGGATCACCCGGGCGCGCGCGGCGGGAAATCCGAGGGCGCAGACGCGATCCACCAGCTCCGGCGAGCAGCCGGTGAGGAGCCGCGCGCGGGCGAGCGCCCGCCGCGCGAAGCCGCGGAAGGGCGGCCGCTCGGCGAGGAAGACGTCGCTGCCGTGCAGCCCCACCGCCAGCGGCGTCGTCGCCGGCCGCCCCGGCGCGGCGACGGCGTTCGGGACCAGCCAGTGGGCGTGGTAGAGGTCGAAGCGCCGCCGGGCGAGGAGCGACCGCACGGCGCGCCGCGCCGCCAGCGCGTAGAGCGGCGCCACCGCCAGCGCCGCCGGCTTCACCCGCTCGTCCGCCTCGAGGCTCCGCCCGTAGCCCAGCCGCTCGGCCCGCGCCGGCGCGTAGCGGAAGGTGCGCACCTCGACCGCCGCCTCCTCCCACCGCGCCGGGAGACCGGCGGCGTGCGGCGCCAGCACCGTCACCGCGTCGCCGCCGCGCACCAGCGCCGCGGCGAGGTCGCGGATGAACGGGCCGCAGGCGTCCCCGGGATGGCGCGGGTAGGTCTGGGTGAGGAAGAGGAGCGCGAGCTTCCGCTCCGGCGGCCGCGCGCTCAGGTGCCTACTCCAGGTGCTCCTTGACCGAGTAGCTATCCGGGCGGCGGAAGTTCTTGAAGGTGATCATCTCGCCGAGCAGCCCGGTGGTGAGCACCTGGATGCCGAGCAGCATGAGCAGCACGCCCAGGAGCAGGAGCGGGCGGTTCGACAGGTCCTCGCCGCCGAACCAGAGGACCGCGAGCGAGACGTTGATGGCGAGGCCGGCGGTCAGGAAGAGCAGGCCGAAGGCGCCGAAGAGGTGGAGCGGGCGCCGCGTGTAGCGGGTGATGAAGAGGACCGTGATGAGGTCCAGCAGACCCTTGTAGAAGCGGTCCCAGCCGTACTTGCTGGCCCCCTCGCGGCGCGGGTGGTGGGCGACCTCGATCTCCCCCACCGCGAAGCCGCGCCGGCTCGCCAGCACCGGGATGTAGCGGTGCAGCTCGCCGTAGACCGCGATCTGCTCGAGCACCTCGCGGCGGTAGACCTTAAAGCCGCTGTTGAAGTCGTGCAGCGGCACCTGCGCGAGCCGGCGCGTCACCCAGTTGAAGAGCCGCGACGGCAGGCGCTTGGACGCCGGGTCGTGCCGCCGCCGCTTCCAGCCCGAGACGAGGTCGAGGTCGCGCTCGTCGAGCGCCGCGAGGAGCCGCGGGATCTCCTCGGGCGCGTCCTGGAGGTCGCCGTCCATGGTCACCACCAGCTCGCCGCGCGAGTGGTCGAGGCCGGCCGAGAGCGCCGCGGCCTTGCCGAAGTTGCGGCGCAGGCGCAGCAGCTTGACGCGCGGGTCGGCGGCGCGCGCGGCGCGCACCCGGTCGGGCGTGCCGTCGCGCGAGCCGTCGTCGATGAAGAGGAGCTCGAAGCTGCGGCCGAGCCCGTCGAGCACCGCGGCCGTCCGCTGCGCCAGCTCCTCGACCGTCCCCGCCTCGTCGAGCACCGGCACCAGGATGCTCACCTCGACCGGCGCCGGCCGGGGGAGGCCGACCGGATCGCGCAGCGGCACCGGCTGGGAAGTCATGGTGTGGATTCTACGCCCGCCGCGTCGCGCCGCCGGAGCAGGTAGATCACGGCGCCGGCGGCGATGGCGATCGCGCCGGCGATCAGGTTGCGCAGCTGCGCGCTGGCGGCGAGCGCCAGACAGACGAGGACCGCGGCGATCGGGATGAGCGGCCCGCCGGGCAGCCGCACGGTGCCGGGGAGCGCCGCCAGCTTCCGCCGCAAAATCGGCACGGCGGCGGCGGTGCCGATGTAGGTCGCGAGCCGCGCCACGACGGAGAGCGCGGCGAGCTGGACGAAGGTGCCGGAGAGGGCGAGGGGCAGCGCCACCGCCGCCTGCAGCACAACGGCGGCCGCCGGGGTGCGGAAGCGCGGGTGGACGCTGGCGAGGAAGCGCGGTCCGTAGCCGTCCTCGGCGAGAGCGAAGAGGTAGCGCGGGCCGGAGAGCATCGTGTTGCTGATGGTGCCGAGGATCGAGACTACGGCGCCCAGGGTGAGGAGCCAACCCCCCCAGCCGCCGAGGAAGAGCCGGGCGGCGTCGGCGAGCGGCGTCTCGGACCGCGCGACGTCCGGCAGCGTGCCGAGCGCCACGAGCTGGACGCCCGAGTAGATGAGCGTCACCAGGACGATCTGCGTGATCAGCGCGAAGGGCACGTCGCGGCGCGGGTTCTTGAACTCGCCAGCCGGCGCCGCCGTGTTCTCGAACCCGGCGTAGGCGAAGAGCAGGAGGAGCGCGGCCTCGCCGAGCGTCCCCTCGCCGGTCGGCGCGGCGCCGGCGAGCGTGGCGCGCGAGAACGCGAAGGCGCCGACGCCGACGAAGACGAGGAGCGGCACGATCTTGCCGATTGCCAGTAACACGGCCGTCCGGGCGGCGGCTTTGACGCCGAGGACGTTGATGACGGTGAGGACGAGAATCGGCAGGGCGATCGCCAACCCGCGCCACACCCCGGCGCGCGCCGCCGGCAGCAGGTAGCCGAGCGCCTGCGCGAACCCGGCCGAGAGCGAGGCCACCGAGGCGACGCGCGCCAGCCAGGTCATCCAGCCGACCTCGAAGCCGACGAGGTCGCCGAAGGCGGTGCGGGCGTAGAGGTAGGCGCCGCCGGGGCGGTCGAAGTAGCTCCCCGCCTCGGCGAAGCAGAGGACGATGAGGAGCACCGCGAAGCCGGCCGCCACCACCGCCCCGACGCTCGCCGCGCCGAGGATCGCCGCCGCCGTCGCCGGCAGCAGGTAGACGCCGCTGCCGATGACGTCGTTGAGCGACAGCGCCACGATCTCCCAGCGCGAGACGACGCGCCGCAGGGCGGGGGTGCCTTCGGCCCTCGGTTCGCTCAAAACCGCCTCCTTGGAGAGCCCGGCGCATCATAGCGGTACCAGCCCGCTACAATCGGGGCGTGGACAGAGAGCAGCTCCTCGCCGACTTCCGTTCTGTCCGCTCGACCACGATCGAGCTCTGCCGGCCGCTGCGGCCCGAGGACTACCGGGTCCAGTCGATGCCCGACGTCAGCCCCCCATGGTGGAACCTCGGGCACACCACCTGGTTCTACGCCAAGAACGTGCTCGAGCCGTTCGGCCGCAGCGCCGAAGAGGACGCGCGCTTCGAGTACGTTTTGAACTCCTATTACGAGTCGCTCGGGCCGCGCCTGGCACGCGACCGCCGCGGCCTGGTGACCCGGCCGACGACCGACGAGGTCTACGCCTTCCGGCGCGGCGTCGACGCGCGGATGGAGGCGCTGATCGAGGAGGTCCCGGAGGAGCGATTCGAGGATCTCGCCTTCCTGGTCACCACCGGTCGCCAGCACGAGCAGCAGCACCAGGAGCTACTGGTCACCGAGGTCAAGCACATCCTCGGCAGCAACGCCCCCGAGCTCCGCGAGCCGTACTGCGGCGCGCGCAAGGACGCCCTCCGGCGCGACGCCCCGACCCCGCCGCACGACTTCGTCCCGATCGCCGGCGGCCTCTACCAGATCGGCAATCTCGACGGCGGCTGGTGCTGGGACAACGAGCTGCCGGTGCACCAGGCCTGGCTCGACGACTTCGCGCTCGGCAGCCGCTTGGTCACCAACGGCGAGTACCTTGAGTTCATGGCCGCCGGCGGCTACGCCGACCCGCTCCTCTGGCTCTCGAACGGCTGGGCGGCGGCGCAGGAGCACGGCTGGGAGGCGCCGCTCTACTGGGAGCGGGACGGCGGCGACTGGCGGGTCTGGACGCTCGCCGGCGTACGGCCGGTCGACCCCGACGAGCCGGTCGCGCACGTCAGCTTCTACGAGGCCGAGGCGTACGCGCGCTGGCGGGGCGCGCGCCTCCCCACCGAGCGCGAGTGGGAGCGCGCGGCGCGGGCCGCGGGCTTCACGGCCGAAGGCGGCAACTTCCTCGACAGCGGTGCGCTCCATCCGCGGCCGGCCATCGGCGCCGCCGGCTCTCTCCTCCAGATGGCCGGCGACCTCTGGGAGTGGACCGCGAGCCACTACGAGCCCTACCCCGGCTACCGCCCGTTCGAGGGCAACCTCATGGAGTACAACGGCAAGTTCATGGACAACCAGCGCGTCCTGCGCGGCGGCTCCTGCGCCACCCCCGCCTCCCACATCCGCCCGAGCTATCGCAACTTCTGGCCCGCCGACACGCGGTTCCAGATGACCGGCATCCGCCTGGCGCGCTAGCGCAGCGCGGCCCGGCCGCGCCTTGACATCCCCCACCCGCGTTCGCATGCTTGCGGAAAGGAGTAGCTCCCATGCCCGCCAAGACCAAGGAGGCCCTCTCGCGGCAGGCGCGCTTCGTGTTCGTCGGCACGGTCCAGAAGCTGCGGGCCGCCAACGTCGCGGAGATCGACGACAAAGCGCGCACGGTCGTCGTGCGCGTCGACCGTGTCGAGAAGGGGCCAGAGAGCATGGCGGCCTACGTCGGGCGCGACATCACCGTCAAGCTGGCTCCCCGCGAGACCGTTCGGGCCGGCGAGCAGGCCCGCTTCTTCACCAACGGCTGGCTCTTCGCCGAGACGCTGGCGGTCGAGTCGCTCGGCCATGAAGCCGTGGTCCCCGCGGGAGCGCCCCGCGGCCGCAGGGTGGCGGCGGCGACGCGCCCCGGCGACGCCCGGCGCGCCGTCCTGGCGGCGAGCATCTCCACCGCCGAAGCAGCCAGCGAGCCGGCGGCGCGCCTCAAGGCCGCCGCCATCGCCGACCGCGTCGCCAGCGCCGACGTCGTCGTCCGCGGCCGGGTCACCGCCGTGCGGGTGGCGTCCGAGGAGCGGCCGGCGCCGCGGACGAGCACGCGGCGGGGCGTGACGGCGGCGGCCACCGAGGCGCCCCGGCGCAAGCCGATCACCGAGCACGACCCGCAGTGGCGGGAGGCGGAGATCGAGGTGGACGAGGTCGAGAAGGGCGGGACGGGGAAGAAGAAAGTGGTCGTGCGCTTCCCCGGCAGCGACGACGTGCGCTGGTACAAGGCGCCCAAGTTCCAGCCGGGTCAGGAAGGGGTGTTCATCCTGCAGAAGGCGGCCGGGGAGCCGGCCGCCCGCGCCGCGACGCGACGGGGCCGGGCGGTGGCCGCGGCCGCGGAGACCGCGGCGGGCGCGGACACCTTCACCGCCCTCGACCCCGACGACTTCCAGCCCAGCGAGCGCGCGCCCGAGATCCGCGCCCTTGCCGCCGCCACGGACGAGCCCGAGTAGAGGCGCGCGATGGCCACCGCCAAGAAGAAGCCAAAACCGAGGCCGAAGCCCAAGCCGAAGCCAAAGAAGCCGGCGAAGCCGAAGACCGCCGAGCCGGCGACGCTCCTGCTCGTCAACATGATCCCCCGCTCGCTGAGCGGCGAGACCGAGCAGGACAGCGAGCCGAGCCTCGCCGTCGATCCGAGCGACCCGAAGCAGATCGTCGGCAGCGCCTTCACCCCCGATCCGATGGGGGGTCCGTCCGCCCCCATCTTCGTATCGCGCGACGGCGGCAACACCTGGGTCCTCCGCTCGACCGTGCCGAGCGAGGTGCAGACCGGGGACATCAGCCCGCGCTTCGGCGGCGGCGGGCGTCTCTACGCCGGCATCCTCAAGCGCCCGGGGCACCTGCTGCTCAACGTCCTGCGCACGGACAGTGCCGGCGGAACGACGCCGATGAAGATCGTGGTCAGCCGCGAGCGGGTGGACCAGCCATTCCTCGCCGCGGTGGAGCGGGACGGCAAGGACCGCGTCTACGTCGGCAGCAACGACTTCGCGGCGGCCGGCGGGCGCACGGCGACGATCGACCAGAGCCAGCACGGCGGGGCGGCGACGCCCACCTTCAGCGCCGTGCGACTGGAGCGGCGGAGCACCGGCAGCGCCGGCCAGGACGGCCCGCAGGTGCGCCCGATCTGCCACCCCGACGGCACCGTCTACGTCGCGTTCTACGGCTGGCGCAGCTTCGACGACGCCACCGCGGAGGTCACGACGGACATCGTGCTGGTGCGCGACGACGCCGGGGGGACGGGAGCGAGCCCCTTCACCGCCCTGGTTGATCCGAGCGACGGGCTCCCCGGCCGGCTCGTCGCCAGCGGCCGGCTCTTCAACTGGAACGCGCAGCTCGGCAACCAGCGCTTGGGCGGCGACGCCGCCCTCGCCGTCGATCCGCGCGACAGCGATGTCGTCTACGTCGCCTGGGCCGACCGGCAGCCGGACACCGGCTACACGCTCCACGTCCGCCGCTCCACCGACCGCGGCGCCACCTGGTCGCCCAGCGACCTGCGGACGGTCGGCTTCGCCACCAATCCGGCGCTGGCGATCAACAGCCGCGGCCGGGTCGCCTTCCTGCACCAGCGGGTGACCGGCAGCGGCGACAGCCAGCGCTGGGTGACAACCGTCGAGCGGTCCGACGACGGGATCAACTGGGACTCCCTGATCCTGGCCACCGTGCCGGCCAACTTCCCGGTGCCGCAGTTCCAGCCCTACATCGGCGACTACGCGGGGCTGGCGTCGGTGGGCAAGGACTTCTACGGCATCTTCTCGGCCAACAACAGCCCGGACCTGGCGCGCTTCCCCAACGGCGTGACCTACCAGCGCAATTGCGACTTCAGCACCCGCCGCCTGCTCGACACCGACGGCACGACGCCGGTCGCCGTCTCGATCGATCCCTTCTTCTTCAAGATCACCGAGTAAGCCGGGCCTCTACAGCACCGCCCGCACGATCACCCAGCACCAGGCCGCGGCGAGGGCGGCGGCGGCGAGGTCGAGGAGGGCGCCGGTGCGCGCCATGCGCGGGATCGTCACGTAGCCGCTGCCGAAGACGATGGCGTTCGGAGGGGTGCCCACCGGCAGCGCGAAGTCGCAGGAGCAGGCGATGGTGGCGGCGAAGAGGGTGGTGGTCACCAGCTCGGGCGCCACGGCGTCCTTGAGCACGACGAGCATGACCGCGATCGTGGCCGTGTTCGAGGCCACCGCCGAGAGCGCCACCACGGCGAGGCTGGCCAGGAGCACCTGCGCGAAGCCGGGCAGGTCGCGCACCGCGAGCAGGCGCTGGCTCATCCAGTCGGAGAGGCCGCTCTTCTGGATCGCCGCCGCCATCGCGAAGCCGCCGCCGAGGAGGAGCAGCGTCTCCCAGGGCACGCGTCGCAGCGCCGGGAGACCGAGAACCTGCGTCCGCGGCAGCCCCGGCGCCGGCCGCATGCGCCAGAGGAGGAGGACGAGGGCGGCGAGCACGGCGGTCCCCCCCTCGACGTGCGCCGAGGAGAGCTCGAAGGCGGTGACTCGCGGCCGCAGCACCTCGGTCAGCCCCTTGCCGGCGATCCAGAGCGCGGCGGCCGCGAGGAAGACGCCGAGCACCACGCGCTCCGGCCGGCGTACCCGGCCGAGCCGCGCCAGCTCCTCCTCGATCGCGCCGGCGCCGACCTCGCCCGCCAGCCCGTCGGCGCGGCCGATGCGCCAGAGCATGCCGTAGACGACCGGCAGGAAGAGCAGGACGAAGGGGAGCCCCACCGCCATGAACTGGAGGAAGGAGATCTCGACCCCCAGCCGCTCCATGAACCCCGCGAACTGCGCGTTCGGCGCGGTGCCGATCTTGGTGCCGACGCCGCCGACGTTGGCGCCGTAGGCGATCGCCAGCATCAGCGCCATGCCGTAGTTGCGGAGGCGCGGCCGGCCGGTCCGCTCCTCGATCTGCGCCACCAGCGCGATGCCGATCGGCACCATCATCGTGGCGGTCGCCGTGTTCGAGATCCAGAGCGAGATGAACGCGGTCGCGAGGAGCGTGCCGGCGAGGAGGCGGCGCGGGTCGGTGCCGATCCGCCGCATGATGCCGAGCGCGATGCGGCGATGGAGGTCCCACTGCTGCATCGCGGCGGCGATCGCCATGCCGCCGGCGAAGAGGAAGATGTAGGGGTCGACGTAGGCGCGGACGGTCTGGAAGAGGTTCTCCCCGAACCCCGGCCCGAACACCCGCGTCAGCGGGAAGAGCAGCAGCGGCACGCAGGCGGTCCAGTAGATCGGCACCGCCTCGGTCAGCCACCAGATGGCCATCAGCGAGGTAACGGCCGCGGCGAGCGCCGGCCGGCTCCCCCACGCCGTGTGCTTGAGCGGCGAGTCGAGCGCGGCGAGGAGGGTGAAGGCGAGGGCGCCGCCGGCGAGCCCGGCGAGCCGCCAAGCGCTCCACTCCCAGCCGCCGGACTTCGGCATCTAGGAGCCCGCCGCCCCCTCGCCCGCCTCGAAGCGCCGGATCGCCTCGCGCAGCCCTTCCGGCAGCGGGATGGCGCGGCCGGCGGCGTAGTCCACCCAGGCGACGACGCCGCTGCCCTCGGCCACCACCTCGCCGCCGCCGCGCCGGAAGATCGCGTACTCGTGGCGGAAGCTCTTGCGTCCCACCTCGGCGGTGCGCACGCCCACCTCCAGCTCCGCCGGCCAGTGGACCTGGCGGCGGAAATCGAGGCTCGCAGCGACCAGCGCGGGGCCGTGCCGCTCGTCGGCGCGGTGGCGCGGCAGGTCGATGGCGGCGAAGTAGCTCATCCGCGCCGACTCGCAATAGGTGAAGTAGCGGGCGTTGTTGACGTGCCCCATCTGATCGACGTCGCCCCAGCGGACGGCGATCGGCTCGAGCAGCCGGAAGGCGGCGCGGTCGCTCACCGGCCCGCCGCCTACTCTTCGGGGATCTTGGCGCCGAGGTAGGTCGCCGAGCTGATGCCCATGAGCGCGAGGAGGGTGGGGCTGAAGTCGGGCATCGCCAGCCGGTTGTAGACCGAGACGCAGAAGATGACGCCCGTCACCAGGGTCCAGCCGAGCATCTGGAGGCGGTAGGGGCTCAGCCCCTGCGGGCTGTCCAGGACGTCGCGCAGGAACCCCTGCGACGCCGCCGAGGGCGCGGTCTGCGCCGGCGCCGCGGCGCCGGGCGCCGTCTCCTTGCCCTGGGCGATGAGCGAGGCGCCGAGCGCCGTCCCCGAGCCGATCCCGAGCATCCCCAGCACCGAGCCGGTGATCGTGTCCAGCTCCTCGGTCACCATCCAGATGAAGACGAAGGCGGCGAGCGTCAGGAAGCTCCAGTAGGCGAGCTGGAAGCGGGCCAGGCTGTAGGGAGCGAGCGCGCCGGCCGGCGGCACGACGTGCGGATCGCGCAAGAGGGCGGTGCGCCGCGCCAGCCACGCCGCCAGGGCGAGCGCCGCGGCGAGCAGGCCGAAGAAGAGGAAGAAGGGCACCGGCGGCAGGAGCTCGAGCCGGAAGTCACGCACCTTCGTCTGCCACTGTTCGTCACCCTCCGGGCCAACGCTCAAAGTCACTCGGCGCGTGAAGTCGTCGGGGCTGCCGAGCAGCGTGTGCCAGGCGGCGTCCGAATCCTCGGTGCGGTCGAGGAGGAAGCGAACGCGGCCGTTTTCGGGGGTGCATGACTCGGGAGGTGTGCCGGGGATCGGCACGCCGTCGATGAAGAGGATCAGCTCGGCGCAGCCATTGGTCAGCGCGGCGAGCCCCGCGCGCAACCCCTCGACCTGCAGGGTGACCCGCTCGCCGAGCCCGGCCTGGAGCGGCCGATCGGGATGGGCGTGCGAGCGCACGCCGACGACGAGGGGGCCCGCCGCCGCGGCGACCGGAGCGGCGTCCAGGCCGCTCGGGAGCGCCAGGCCGAGCGCCGCCGCGAGCCCGGCGGCGGCCACCGCGCGCGTCGTCTTCACCATCGCTCTCCTCGCCGCCTCAGAGCGGCGGTGATCAGCGTCGTCAGGTGGATGTGCCCCGAGGCGATTGGTGCGACGGATCTTAGCCTAGACTTCCTGCATGCGCGCGCCGCACCTGCGCTCGGCCCTTTTCGGGTTCCCTCTCGTCCTCGCCGCCCTGACTCTCGCGGCCGCCCCGGCGGCCCGGACCGAGGCGCCGGCGGGAGCGCCTGCCGCGGCGCGCACGCTCGCCCTGGTCGGCGGGCGGCTGATCGACGGCTACGGCGGGCGGCCGCTCGAGGACAGCGTCGTGATCGTCGAGGGCGAGCGCATCCGCGCCGTCGGGCGGGTGGGCGAGCTGGCGGTGCCGGCCGCCGCGGAGGTCGTCTCGACCGAGGGCATGAGCGTGCTGCCCGGCCTCTGGGACATGCACGTCCACCTGATGATCGTCGGCCACGCCGACTACGACCACTGGGACCGCACCTACCCGCCGCTCTTCCGCTCGACGATCATGCCGGCGGCGGCCAAGCAGCTCCTGCTGGCCGGCGTCACCAGCGCGCGCGACCTGGGCGCGCCGCTCGAGGACTCGATCGCCGTGCGCGAGGCGATCCGCCGCGGCGAGATCCCCGGCCCCACCCTCTACGTCTCCGGCCCCTTCATCCAGCACCGGCCCTATCCCGGCACCGAGGCCTTCCGCTGGGGCGTGGAAGGCGCCGCCGACGCGCGCGCCAAGGTGCGGCGGCTGGCCGCGGCGGGCGTGGACCAGGTCAAGCTCATCGACCAGGACCAGATGACGATGGAGGAGGTGCAGGCGGTCGTCGACGAGGCGCACAAGCACGGCCTGCCCGTCGTCGCCCACTCCCATCGCGCCGAGGAGATCCGCCGCGGCATCAAGGCCGGCGTCGACTGCTTCGAGCACACCGGCCTGGGCACCGCCCCCGAGTACCCGCCGGACGTCTTCGACCTGATGAAGGGGCGCGCCAACACTCTCTACTGGACGCCGACGATCGGCCCGCTCCTCCTCTACGACTACACCCGCGACGGCTTCCGCGAGCGCATCGACGACCCGCGCTGGCAGGTGGGGCTGCCGCGCGAGGTGGTGGACGACATCCGCCGCTCGCTGGCGCCCGTCGACCAGCTCGCCTACTTCCAGTTCGTCGGCAAGCGCCGGCCCACCCTGGCGCGCAAGTTCGAGCAGCTGCGGCAGTCCGGGATCGTGCTGATGATCGGCACCGACAGCGGCGTGCCGCTCAACTTCCACAGCGACTCGACCTGGCGCGAGATCGACACCTGGGTCCGCGTCTTCGGCGTCGAGCCGATGGAGGCGATCCGCGCCGCCACCTTCTGGCCGGCGGTGCACATGAAGGTCGACAAGGAGGTCGGCACGATCGCCGCCGGCAAGTACGCCGACCTCATCGCCGTCCGCGGCGACGTCCTCCGCCACGTCGACCTCCTGCAGGACGTCGACCTGGTGATCAAACACGGCGTGCGCTACAAATGAGCGCGCGCCAGGAGACCCCGATGACCGACCTCGCATCCAAGCAGTGTGTCCCCTGCCGCGGCGGCGTGCCGCCGCTCGCGGGCGACGAGCTGGACCGGCTCCTCGCCGAGCTGAACGGCGCGCGCGGCGGCTGGCAGGTGGTGGACGGCCATCACCTCGAGAAGGAGTACCGCTTCCCCGACTTCCGCCAGGCCCTCGACTTCGTCAACCGCGTCGGAGAGCTGGCCGAGGAGCAGGGGCACCACCCCGACCTCTACCTCACCTGGGGGAAGGTGCGCATCACCATCTGGACGCACAAGATCGATGGCCTGACCGAGAGCGACTTCGTCCTCGCGGCGAAGGCCGACCGGCTGGGCTGAGCGCCGGCGCGGTCCGCCGCAGGCCGCGTGCTATGGTCGCCGCCTCGGCCCCGGACGCCACCTGGAGCTCTGTCGGATGCACCGTACGGCCCCCTTCGCCGCCGCCTTTCTCCTCGCCGCCGCGCCCGCGGCCGGGGCGCCGGAGCGGCCGGCGCCCCCGGCCGAGCCCACCTTTTTCGAGATCATCGACGTCCGGGTCGTCAACGTGGAGGTGGTGGTCACCGGCCGCCACGGCGAGCCGGTGCCGGGGCTCGCGCGCGAGGACTTCGAGCTGCTCGAGGACGGGCGGCCGGTCGAGATCAGCTACTTCCACGCCGAGACCCCCGGGGACGGGCCCGCGCCGACCGCGGCAGCGCCGCCGGCCGGCGAGACGGCTCCGGCCGCCGAGCTCGCGCCGCCGGAGCAGCGGCTCCACGTCGCCCTCTTCGTCGACGACCAGAGCATGACGCCGGCGGCGCGCAACCGCCTGCTGCCGTCCCTGCGCCGCTTCCTCGGCACCGACCTCCGGCGCGGCGACCGCCTGCTCCTCGCCCGCTACGACGGCAGTCTCAGCGTGCAGCAGCCGCCGGTCGGCAGCTCGGGCGCGATCGACGCCGCCCTCGACGCCCTCGGCCGCGGCGCGCCGCGCGGCTCCGACCGGCGCACGGAGCTCTCCCGCCTGCTGCGGGAGATCGAGCAGGGGTCGCTTCCCGGCGAGAGCCAGAACGACCACTCCGAGATGGACGCCGCCTCGATCTACGCCGGTATCCGCACCTACGCGCAGAGCCGCTACGACGAGGTGCGCCGCACCCTCAACGCCCTGTCACAGGTGGTCGAGGCGCTCGCCGGCCTCCCCGGGCGGAAGGCCCTCCTCTACGTCGGCGGCGGCCTCTCGCTGCGCCCCTCCGAGGCGCTCTTCCGCGCCTTCGAGGGGAAGTACGGCCGCCTGGCGCTGCGCGTCGGGGGCTCGCCGAGCGACATGCTGCAGCACGACGCGACCCCGCTGCTGCGCGACCTCGCCGCCCGCGCCAACGCCGGCCGGGTGACGGTCTACGCGATCGGCTCGCCCGAGGACCCCTCGGCGCTGGGACTCGAGCAGCGGCTGGACATGCGCGCGCTCGCCTCGCCGAGCGGCGGCATCACCTGGTCGGCGGAGCTGGCCGCGAGCGAGAGCTTCAACCTGAGCCAGCCGCTCCAGATGATGGCCGGCCCGACCGGCGGCATGGCGGCCTTCGACACGCCCGATCCCTCGGCGCTCCTGGCGACGGTGCGGCGCGACCTCTCGTCGTACTACTCGCTCGGCTTCGTGCCCGCGCGCCGCGGCGGGGACGCGCGCCGCCTCGCGGTAGGCC
>DASUNQ010000064.1:0-6384 GCA_036277075.1 Thermoanaerobaculia bacterium | reverse complement strand
ATAGAGGTCGAAGACCAGGATCCGCGCCTCGAGCGGACCGTTCCAGACCGGGACGCGGCGGCGGGGCTTCAGGCCGATCCCCTTGCCCAGCCCCGGCCCGCCGGCCAGGACGGCCGCTCGCCAGCCGCGGAAGCCGCGCTTCAGGAGGTCGCCGAGCCGCCGCCACTGCTCGGCGTCGCCGCCCACCCGCTCGCCGTAAGGCGGGTTCACCACCAGCAAGCCCGGCCCCTCCGGCGGCTCGATCTCGAAGGCGTCCCCCTGCGAGACCTCCGCCCGCTCCGCGAGCCCCGCCCGCGCCAGGTTGGCGCACGCCGCGCGCACCGCCTCGGCCGAGCGATCCCTGCCGGTGAGCCGCAGAATGTCGGCGCCCGGCGCCGGCAGCTCCTCTCGCCGCATCGCCGCGAAGGCCGCGGCGTCGAACCCCGGCAGCCGCTCGAAGGCCCAGCCGCCGCCCGCCTCGGCGCGCAGCGCGCCCGGCGGCCGGCCGAGCGCCAGCCAGCCGGCCTCGACGAGCAGCGTCCCCGAGCCGCACATCGGGTCCACCACCGGCCCGCGGCCGTCCCAGCCGGCGGCCAGGACGCAGGCCGCGGCGAGCGTCTCGCGCACCGGCGCGGCGGTCGAGACGGCGCGGTAGCCGCGGCGGTCGAGCGGCTCGCCCGAGGTGTCGAGGAGGAGGGTGGCGCGGTCGCGATGGAGCCGGACTCGCAGGGCGAGGTCGGGCCGCGCGCGGTCGACGTCCGAGCGCCGTCCCCAGCGCCGGCGCTGCCCGTCCACCAGGCCGTCCTTGACCTTGAGCGCCGCCCATTGCGGGTCGCGGACCTGCGAGGTGCTCGCGCTGGCGCGCACCGCCAGGCTGCGCGAGGGGTGGAGAAGGTCGGCGAGCTCGGAGCCGCCACCGCCCGCCGTCCCCGCCGCCACCGCCCGCGCGCCGGCGGCGAGCGCCTCGCCGTCGGGCGCGTCCCACGAGGCGATCGCGACCAGGACGCGGTTCGCGGTGCGCAGTCGCCAGTTGGCGCGCCAGCAGTCCTCCCAGGAGCCGCGGAAAGAGACGGCGCCGGGCTCCCGGGCCGCGTCGCCGGCACCGAGCCCGGCGACCTCCGCGGCGAGCAGCTCCTCGACTCCCAGGCCGCAGGTCGCGACGAGCTCGAGCACCCGGGCAGTGTAGAGTACGGTCTTTCGCGCGGCCCTTCGCCGCGGGAACATCCCATGGAACCTGCCAGCCCCGGACCCTGCCGCTCCGCCGCGCTCAATCACCTGATCGACGACTGGCGCGACGCCGTCCGCTCCGGCGACGTCGACGCCATCACCCGGCGCATCAAGGCCGACCTCGCGGGGCAGATCCGCAGCGAAGGGGTCGACCTGCCGCCGAGCTTCCGCCGCACCGACCCCGATCACTACGCCCGCCGCCTGCTCTATCGCGATCCCGAGCTGCCGCTCACCGCCGTCGTCATGGCCTGGGCGCCCAATCAGGCGACGCCGCTCCACGACCACTCCGGCATCTGGTGCGTCGAGGGAGTGGTGGAAGGGGAGATGGAGGTCGTGCGCTACGACCTGCTCGAGGAGCGCGGCGGGGCCTGCCGGTTCGCCGAGGTCGAGCGGCTGCGCGCCGGCGTCGGCTCGGCGGGCGCGCTCATCCCGCCGCTCGAGTACCACGTCCTGCGCAACCCGACGGAGGAGACGGTCATCACCCTGCACGTCTACGGCGGCGAGATGGACCACTGCGGCGTGTTCGAGCCGCAGGGGGACGGGAGCTGGCGCCGCGAGGAACGGGCACTCTCCTACCACGACTAGGCGCGTACGCTCGGTGGCGGCGGCGGCGATCCTCCCCGGCAAGAGCCCCGACCTGGTGGTGCGCCAGGAGGAGCCCTTCAACGCCGGGCCGCCGCTCGACCGGCTGCTCCGCCACCCGGTCACGCCGAGCGACCTCTTCTTCGTCCGCAACCACGCGCCGGTTCCTGCGCTCGACCCCGGCCGTCACCGGCTGACGGTCGAAGGGTTGGTGGAGCGGGCGCTGGCCCTCACGATCGACGACCTGCGGCGCAATTTCAGCTGGGTGCAGATCGAGGCCACGCTCCAGTGCGCCGGCAACCGCCGCAGCGAGCTGACGCGGGTGGCGCCGATCCCCGGCGAGCTGCCCTGGGGCTGCGAGGCGGTCTCGAACGCGCGCTGGGCCGGGGCGCCCCTGGCCGAGGTGCTGGCCGAGGCCGGGGTGCTGCCGGAGGCGCGGCACGTCGGCTTCACCGGCCTGGACCGCGTCGAGCGGCTGGGCAGCCGGTTCGGCTTCGGCGGCTCGATCCCGGCGAGCAAGGCGCTCGCCCCCGAGGTGCTCCTCGCGTACGAGATGAACGGCGAGCCGCTGGGGCCGGCTCACGGGGCGCCGTTGCGCGCGCTCGTGCCGGGCTACATCGGCGCGCGGAGCGTCAAGTGGCTGTCGCGCATCGAGCTGCTCCGCGACCCTTCGGAGAACTACTTCCAGGCGCGCGCCTACCGGCTCTCGCCGCCCGACGGCGGGGGCCGCGAGGAGATCGACTGGTCGCGGGCCGTCCCGCTCGGCGAGTTGCCGGTCAACTCGGTGATCTGCGACCCGGGCGAAGGCGCCGAGGTGCCGGCCGGCCGCGTCACGGTGGCGGGCTGGGCGATGGCGGGCGGCGGCCGTGCCGTGGAGCGGGTGGACCTCTCGGGGGACGGCGGCCACGCCTGGAGCCGCTGCGAGCTGCTGCGCGGCGAGCCGTGGGCGTGGTGCTTCTGGGGAGGCGAGGTGGAGCTTCCGCCCGGCACGCACACCCTCGTCGTCCGCGCCCTCGACGCGGCCGCCCAGCTGCAGCCCGAGCGCCTCGAGAGCGTCTGGAACGCCAAGGGCTACGCCAACAACGCCTGGCACCGGGTGACGGTCACCGCGGTCTAGAGTTTCGAGCGGCACGACCGTTGCTTGGCGTCGGCGCGCATGGCCGACACCCCGCCGCTCGCCACGCTCCATCGCACGCTCCGCCGGCAGTTCGGCTTCAGCTCCCTGCGCGAAGGCCAGGAAGAGGTCATCCGCTCGGTCCTCGCCGGGCGCGACACCCTCGCCATCCTGCCCACCGGCGCGGGCAAGTCGCTCTGCTACCAGCTCCCGGCGCTCCACCTGCGGGGTACGACGGTCGTCGTCTCCCCCTTGATCGCGCTGATGAAGGACCAGGTCGACAAGCTCCAGGAGCTGGGGATCGAAGCGGCGCAGGTCAACAGCGCCCTCTCCGCGCGCGAGGAGGCCGCGGCGCTCGCCGCGATCGACGAGGAGCGCAGCGAGTTCGTCTTCACCACGCCCGAGCGGCTGACCGACCCGGAATTCCTGGCCCTGCTCCGCGGCACGACGATCGACCTCTTCGTCGTCGACGAGGCGCACTGCCTCTCGCAATGGGGACACGACTTCCGCCCCGCCTACCTCGCCCTGCGCGGCGCGCTCGAGGCGCTGGGGCGGCCGCGGGTCCTCGCCCTCACCGCCACGGCGACCGAACCGGTGATCGAGGACATCGTGCGCCACCTCGAGCTCGTCGATCCGGCGATCCTCCAGACCGGCATCTACCGGCCGAACCTCCGGCTGGAGGTCGTTCCGGTCCGCAGCGAGGAGGAGAAGCTCGCCGAGCTGCCGCGGCTGGTCGCCAACGGCGGCGGCACGGGCATCGTCTACGCCGCGACGATCAAGCACTGCCTCGCCGCCCACCAGCACCTCGCCGCGCTCGGCTTCGCCGTCGCTCCCTACCACGGCCGCCTGCCGGCACGCGAGCGGCAGGCGCACCAGGAGCGCTTCATGGCCGGGGAGCTGCAGGCGATCGTCGCCACCAACGCCTTCGGCCTGGGCGTCGACAAGCCGGACATCCGCTTCGTCGTCCACCTCGACATGCCCGGGTCGCTGGAGTCCTACTACCAGGAGGCGGGCCGCGCCGGGCGCGACGGCGAGCCCGCCCGCTGCGTCCTGCTCTACCTGCCGGCGGACCGCCGCACGCAGCTGTACTTCCTGCGCGGCAACCTCCGCCGGCACCGCGACGACGAGAAGGCCGCCCTCGACCGCGAGCGGCTGGAGCGGATGGTCCACTACGGCCAGACCGCCCTCTGCCGTTGGCGCACGCTGCTCGAGGGCTTCGGCGAGCCGGCGGAGGAGGCGCTGCCGGAGGGCCGCTGCTGCCACTGCGACCGCTGCGAGCGGCCGCTCGAGGCGCCGTCGCCGCCGCGCGCCGACGAGGGCGCGGCGGCGGTCGACAGGCTGCCGCCGCCGGTGGGGGAGGCGGACCCGGCGGCACTCACCGCCGGCGACGCGCTGGTGCTGCCGGTCTACGGCCGCGGCGAGGTGGCGGCGGTCGACGGGGAGGAGCTGGTGGTCGCTTTCGCCGACGGCGAGACGCGGCGCTTCCGCCGCTAGGTGCTCGCCTCCGGGCTGCCGTCGCGGTACGCCTCGCGCAGTTGGACCGGCTCCTCCGCCTTCCGCCGCAGCCGCAGGTTGAGCATCTCGACGAAGATCGAGAACCCCATCGCGAAGTAGATGTACCCCTTCGGGATGTGCTGGTCGAGCCCCTCGGCGATGAGCGAGACGCCGATCAGCAGCAGGAAGGAAAGGGCGAGCATCTTGACCGTCGGGTGGCGGTGGACGAAGTCGCTGATCGGACCGGCGGCGACGAGCATGACCGCGACCGCGATGACGATCGCGGCGATCATCACCCCGACCTGCTCGACCATGCCGACCGCGGTGATCACCGAGTCGAGCGAGAAGACGATGTCGAGGAGCAGGATCTGGGTGATCACCGCCCCGAACGAGGCGGCGACGCGGGCGCCCGCGTGCCCCTCCTCCCCCTCCAGGCGGCCGTGGATCTCGTGCGTCGCCTTGTAGAGCAGGAACAGGCCGCCGAGGAGGAGGATCAGGTCGCGGCCGGAGATCTCCTGGGCGAAGACGGTGAACAGCGGCCGCGTCAGCCGGATCACCCAGGCGATCGAGAGGAGCAGGAGGATGCGCGTCCCCATCGCCAGACCGAGGCCGAGCCGCCGCGCCCGCCCCTGCTGGTGGGGCGGCAGCTTGCCGGCGAGGATGGAGATGAAGACGATGTTGTCGATGCCGAGGACGATCTCGAGCACCGTCAGCGTCACCAGCGCGATCCAGATCTGCGGGTCGGCGGCCCATTCCATGCAAGGTCCCTCTCGGTCGTAGCTCTCTGCCCCGGGACGGGGCGGGGGCGGGCGGTGAATTCTGTCACAGCGCCCGCGGCTCGATCAGCCCGGCAGGGAGGGCCGCGGTGCGCGCGCCGCTACCGCCGCACCTCGCTCATCAGCGCCAGGAAGTTCCCTTCCGAGTCGCGGAAGAAGGCCAGCCAGAGGTCGTGGTCCGCCAGGCTCGCCACCTTGTGCGGTTCCTCGCGGAACGTCACGCCGCGCCCGGCGAGGGTCGCGTGCGCCGCCTGGATGTCGTCCACCTTGAAGTAGAGGATCGATCCCGGGTGGTCGAGCTCCGGGCTCTCGGCGCGCGAGAGCATCAGGCGGATGCCGCCGCAGTCGAAGAAGGCCAGGTCCCCCGGAGCCGCGAAGAGGAAGCGCATGCCCAGGGCGTCGCGGTAGAAGGCCGTCGCCCGCCCGACGTCGTGCGCGTTCATCGCGATCTGCCCGATCCGCTCCAGCCCGAAAGCCGCCGTCGCCGTCGCCTCGCTGCCGCTCATCGTGGTCTCTCCTCTTGACATAGTTAGCTAGGCTAACTAAGTTACGGCCATGGCCCCCGGGAAGTCAAGAGCGGCCGATGCCGAGGCCGCGGAGCTGGCGCTGCGCTTGCACGCGGCGGCGATCCACCTGCTGCGGCGACTGCGCCAGGAGGACCGGGCGCTGGGGATCTCGCCGGCACGCGCCTCGGCTCTGTCGGTGCTCGGCTTCGGCGGGCCGCGCACCCTGGGCGAGCTGGCGGCGGCGGAGCAGGTGACCGCACCGCCGATGAGCCGCCTGGTGGCGGCGCTCGAGAGGGAGGGGCTGGTGGCGCGCGAGCCCGACCCGCGGGACGGGCGCGCGGCGCTGGTGGCCGACGAGCAGGCTCCCGCGGGCCTCCGCGTCGCGCCGGCCGACGAGTAATCCGAAGGCGGCCGCGCCAGGGCGCCACCCTCCCCCGCGAACAGCGGGGGAGGGCCGGGGAGGGGGTATCGAAGTCAGTGCAGTAAGGCGGCCCGCACGTCGCCCTCAGCGTAACCTCAAGGCTTGCCTCCGCTTCAGCGTCGGCGGCTGTTCTTCTTACAACTCCGGCAGCAGCGCTTCGAGGAGCGTCACCGCCTTCGCCAACGCGCCGCGCTCGGCCGGCGTCAGGGCGGCGAGGCTCTCCGCCAGACGCGCGGTGCGGCGGGCGCGCCCGCGCTCCAGCAGGCGCATCCCCGCCGCGGTGGC
>DASUNQ010000063.1:0-2378 GCA_036277075.1 Thermoanaerobaculia bacterium | reverse complement strand
GCGCCGGCGCCCTCCGCCGGCCCAACGGCCAGGTACGGAGCGAGGTCGAAGCTCGAGAACACCTGCGGCAACGGGCTGCCGCCCAGCTCGCTCTGATAGAGCATCTGGACCGCCATCTCGCGCGCCGCGCGCCGCTTGCCTGCCGCCATGCCTCGATTGTCCCGCGGAGGTCCCGCGCGAACCATGCCGCGCGGGTCTGGCCATGATACCGGTTGGAAGAGATCGGGACCAGGAGTCGTCCCGCGCCTAGTCGCGCAGGCGCGAGAGGAGGTCGGCCATCTCGAGCGCGGCGAGGGCGGCCTCCCACCCCTTGTTGCCGGCCTTGCCGCCGGCGCGCTCCTCGGCCTGGGCCGTGGTCTCGCAGGTCAGGACCCCGAACCCCACCGGCACGCGATGCCGCGCGGTGACGCCGGCGATGCCGCGGCTGCACTCCGCGCAGATGTAGTCGAAGTGCGCCGTCTCGCCGCGGATCACCACGCCGAGGGCGACGAGGCCGTCGGCGCCGCCGGCGGCCGCCAGCTCCTCGAGCGCGGCCGGGATCTCCCACGCCCCCGGCACCCGCACGAGGTGGATGTCCTTGGGCTCGACGCCGTGGCGCCGCAGGCAGTCGAGCGCCCCGGCGATCAGCGGCTCGACCAGGCGCCCGTTGAAGCGCGAGGCGACCACCCCGAAGCGCCTGCCGGCGCCGGAGAGGGAGCCTGTCGTTTCGCGGATCTGGTTCATGGCGAAGGTGTTAGCCGCCGAGGAGTATACCGCGCGCGAGCTCGCGCAAGAAGCGGCCGTAGGGGCGGGCGAGGAGCGCCTTGAGCAGGACGTCGGCGAGGATGCCGGCGCCGGCGAGCGCGAAGAGGCGCGCCTCGCGGCGGTCGAAGGGCCAGGGGCGGCGGACCAGGAGCGGGCGCGCCAGGAGGCAGCCGAGGAGGACGAAGGCCGCGACCCGCACGACCGACCAGGGCACCCAGGCCGCGAGGGCGCCGAGCAGCGGCGCGCCGCTCGCCGCCGCGTAGCTGCCGACGAAGTAGCTCATGTAGGCCACCAGCGCCGCGCCGAGCGCGAGGCCGAGGTAGCCGCCGGAGACGTAGGTGAGGAGCAGGAAGGCCGCCAGGTGGAGGAGGTGCTGCGGCAGGAAGGCGCGCCAGTCGGCCTCGCGCCCTTCGCCGGTGGCGATCCAGCCGAACATCTCCTCGCGGTAGGGCTCGCCGTTGAGGATGCCCGCCGCCGCCACCTCGGGCCGGGCGAGGGTGAGGATCACGACGCCGGCGCTGAGCAGGAACGCCCAGAGCATCGCGAGCCCCCACGCGGCGCGCCAGTCGCGCGCCACGACCCGTTCGCGGAAGGCCGGGTAGAGCGCGAGCGGCGCGACCAGCGGGAAGAGCCAGCGCCCGCCCGGGAGCGCCACGAGGAGCGGCAGGAAGGGCGTCGCCAGGAGGAGCAGCCGGGAGCGCTTCACAGCGCGCCTCCCGCCGGCCCGATGTGGACCTCCTCGACGAGCGCCTTGGGGTCGCCGTCGAGCGCGAAGGCGACCGCCCGCGCCACCTCGGCGGCGGGGACCATCGCCGCGCGGTCCCAGGTCCCCGGCACGCCCTGCCAGATCTCCGTGTCGACCGCCCCGGGGTAGAGGGCCACGACCCGCACGCCGCTGCCGGCGACCTCGGCGCGCAGCGCGGCGACGAGCCCGGCCACTCCCCACTTGCTGGCGCAGTAGGCGGACCACCCCGGGAAGCCGCGCGTGGCGGCGACCGAGAGCAGCGGAAAGATCCATCCTCTCCCCCGCTCGACCATCGGCGGCAGGAAGACGCGCAGGAGGAGGAAGGTGCCGGTGAGGTTGGTCTCGACGGTCTCGCGGAAGGCGTCCGGTGGCAGGTCGGCGAGCGGCGCCACCCGCGCCACCCCGGCGGCCGGCACCAGCACCTCGGCCGCCCCCCAGCGCCGCTCCACCTCCGCCGCCGCCCGCGCCACCGCCGCGGCGTCGGTGACGTCGCAGCGCTGCGCCAGCCCGATCTCTTCCTGCCCGGCCGCCGCCAGGGTCTCGGCGAGCGGCGCGTGGCGCCGGCCGAGGAGCGCCAGCGGGTAGCCGCGCCGCGCCAGCTCCAGGGCGATCGCCCGGCCGATCCCCGACCCCCCGCCGCTCACCACCGCCGCGCCGCGCGCCGCCGCCATGCGGCGGAGGTTAGCAGCACCCGAACGGAGCTACTATGTGCGCTCAACCGCACAAGGAGGGCACATGTCGAAAGAGCGCTCGACCGATGACCCTGGCAAGGCGCCCGACCCCGAGGAGCGCGGCCCCTCGGCGGACCTGAGCCGCCGCAACTTCCTCCGCCTCGGCGCGCTGGCCGGCGCCGGCGCGCCGCTCGCCGGCCTGCTCCACTCCACGCCCG
>DASUNQ010000062.1:0-15916 GCA_036277075.1 Thermoanaerobaculia bacterium | reverse complement strand
GCCTCGCCCGCCTCCTGCAGCGTCACCGCGAGGTTGTACCAGCCGTTGGGGTCCTCCGGCGCGGCCTCGACCGCGCGGCGGTAGAGCGGGATGGCTTTCCGAAGATCTCCGGCCTCGCGATGGGCGCGCGCCAGCTCGCCGGTGAAGATGGGGTTGGCGGGGTCGGCGGAGAAGAGCTGGGTGAGGGAGGCAGTGGCCTCGCTCAGACGCCCGGCGCGCAGGTCGTTGTGCGCCCGCTCGTACTGGCGGAAGAGGGCGATGCGGTCCTTCGGGTCGGCGCCGCGCGCTCCCGCGCGATTCTCGGTGCGGCGCGGCGCAACCGCGTAGCCCAGGCTCGCCAGACGTGCGTCGCTCTCCGCGTCGCGCTCCGGGACCGCCGGCTCGATCGCCTGGCGCTCGATCTCGGCAATCCGCTCGGCGAACCCGCGCCCTCCCTGCTTACCCGAAAGATTGGTCTTTTCTTTCGGGTCGCGCCGCAGGTCGTAGAGCTCGGGGCGCGGCGCGGCGATGTATTTGGTCTCGCGCCGGCGCAGCGCCGCGAGGCGGCTCCAGCCGAAGACCTCGGGGTAGTGGGTCTCGGCGTAGAGGTCGGCGGCCTCCGGCTCCTCGCCGGCGAGGAGCGCGGCGGAGAGGTCGCGTCCCGCCAGTCCCGCCGGCGCTTCGACGGCCAGGCCGCCGCCCACCAGGCCCGACAGCGTCGGCGCGAGATCGGCGAGCCCCACGGGAGTCTCTACGACCGTGCCGCCGCGAAAGTTCCCCGGCGCGCGCAGCAGCAGCGGCACGCGGAGGGTCGGCTCGTAGAGGAAGAAGCCGTGCGTCAGCTCGCCGTGCTCGCCGAGGGCCTCGCCGTGGTCGGCGGCGACCGCCACGACCGTGTCGCCGGCCAGGCCGAGCCGGTCGAGCGCGGCGAGGAGACGCCCCACCTGCGCGTCGGCGAAGGCCACCTCGCCCGCGTACGGGTCGCCGGCGTGCCGATCGCGGAAGGGCGGCGGCGGCGCGTAGGGGGCGTGCGCGTCGTAGAGGTGGACCCAGAGGAGGAAGGGGCGGTCGTCGCCCTCCGCCGCGAGCCAGGCCAGCGCGCGGTCGACGACGACGTCGCCCCGCCGCTCGGCCTCGAGGCTCGGCGCCGAGGCCGGACCGCGGTCCACCTCGTCGTCGTAGAGCTCGAAGCCGCGGCCGAGGCCGAAGCGGCGGTCGAGGACGAAGGCGCCGACGAAGGCCGCCGTGCGGTAGCCGCGCGCGGCGAGCGCGGTGGCGAGCGTCGGGCGGCCCGCCGGGAAGGCGCCGGCGCCGTTGTTGCGCAGCCCGTGCGCCGGCGGCAGCAGGCCGGAGAGGAGACTGGCGTGCGCCGGCAGGGTGAGCGGCGCCGGCGTCGAGGCGGCCGCGAAGCGGACGCCTTCGCGCGCCAGGCGGTCGAGCGCGGGGGTGGCGGCGCTGCCGCCGTAGCAGCCGAGCCGGTCGGCGCGCACCGTGTCGAGCGTGACGAGGAGGACGCTGGCGCCGGCGCCCGCCGCCCCCTCTCGGGCGCAGCCGCCGCCTGCGAGCAGCGCCACGGTGGCGACGGCGAGGAAGGCGCGGTCCAGCATTTGTTGCAGGAACCCTCGCGGCGAAGAATAGCGAAAAGCCTCTGGGCCGGAAAGGCTTCGAAGCGTCCAAATCGTTGAGTCCAAAACTCTGAACGGCTCCCGCTCTGATACCATTCCCGCCCCATGAGCGATCCTTACGACGCGGCGCGCGCGCGCCGCAACCCGCTCGAGCGGCTGGGGGAGAAGATCCCCGGCTTCCGCGGCTTCCAGGACCGCGAGCTGCGGCGCGACGTCGACCGCCTGCAGCGCGAGCACCTCGCCGGCGAGCTCTCCCATATCAAAGGTGCTCTGCGCGAGCGCGCCCGCGCCGCCACCGACCGCGGGCGGCTCGGGGCGCTGGGGGTCTACGAGCGGCTCGACCGCCAGCTCGACGGCCTGGCGCAGTCGGTCCGCTTCAGCGACTACGGCGCCGCCGGCTTCTTCGACCCGGTCAAGATCGGCGAGCCGGAGCTCGCGAAGCTCTACGCCTTCGACTTGGCGCTGGTGGAGGAGATCGCGGCCCTGGAGACCGAGGTGGCGGCGCTGCCCGCCGCCGCCGACGAGGCGTCCGAGGGGCTGCTGGCGCGGCTCGAGGAGCGGGTCCGCGCCCTCGCCGACCGCTGGCGCGATCGCGAGACGGTGATCTCCGACGTGGTCCGGGTGGACAGAGGCAAACCCTAAGGAGGCATTTTTTTCTCCATGGACGTCATCCAGCATCAGGACCCGACCGGCCAGACCATGGTGGCGCGTTGGCCGCGCGAAGGGACCGCGGCGATCCGTCTCGGCAGCCAGCTCGTCGTCGAGGAGAGCCAGCGCGCCGTCTTCTTCCGCGACGGCAAGGCGCTCGACACCTTCGGCCCCGGCCGCCACACCCTCGCCACCCAGAACATCCCGCTGCTGGCGAGCCTCTTCGGCATCCCCTTCGGCGGCACCTCGCCGTTCCAGGCGGCGGTCGTCTTCGTCTCGACCAAGACCTTCACCGACCTCAAGTGGGGGACCAAGGAGCCGGTCGTCTACCGCGACCGCGAGCTGGCGATGGTGCGCCTGCGCGCCTTCGGCAAGTTCGCGGTGCGGGTGGCCGACGCGCAGCTCTTCGTCAACACGCTGGTCGGCACGATGGGGCTCTACACGACCGACGGCGTCGAGGCGTACTTCAAGGACGTGATCGTCGCCCGCCTCACCGACCTCCTGGGCGAGAACCTCGAGACGATCTTCGACCTGCCGCGGGTCTACGACGAGCTCGGCATGGGCTTGAAGGCGCGCGTCGCCGACGACTTCGGCAAGTACGGCATCGAGCTCGCCGACCTCTTCCTCGGCGCCATCACCCCGCCCGAGGAGGTGCAGAAGCTGATCGACGAGCGCAGCGGCATGGGGGCGCTGGGCAACCTCGACGCCTACATGAAGTTCAAGGCGGCGCGGGCGATGGGGGACGCGGCGCAGGCGAGCGGCGAGAGCGGCGCGGTGGGGGCCGGGCTCGGCGTCGGCATGGGGGCCGGCCTCGGCGCCATGCTGCCGGGGATGATGCGCGACGCGATGCAGAGCGGCAGCGGTAATCCCGCGCCGTCCGGCGGAGGGGCGACAGGCGGCGGCAACCCCGCTCCCGCGGCCGCCGGCGCCGCGGCCACCTTCTGCGCCCAGTGCGGCAACCGCCTGCCGGCCGGCGCCCGCTTCTGCCCCGCCTGCGGCACGTCGGTCCCCGCCGGCTAGGCCCGAGCGCCGCGATGCCGCCGGCCGGCGAGCCCGCCGTCACCAACACCCTCGCCTGCCCGCAGTGCGGCGGCGAGAACGTGCTGGCGAGCGGCGAGCGCCTCCTCGCCTGCCCGTTCTGCGGCGCCACCCTCTTCGTCGACCGCTCCGGCCTGGTCTCGCACTACCGCCTGCCGCGCCTGCTCGACCGCGAGCGCGCCGCCGCGGCGCTGCGCCGCTGGATGGCGGGCAACGAGACGGTCAAGGACCTCGACCGCAAGGCCACGGTCGAGGAGGTGGCGCCGGTCGCCTTCCCGATGTGGCTGTTCCGCGTGCGGAGGGAGCGGGGGGAGGACGTGGTCGTCGAGCCGGCGGCGCCGACGCCGGTGCCGCAGCTGGCCGACCTCGAGGTGCCGGCGGGGAAGCTCGAGCCCTACGCCGCGGAAGGCGGGGAGGTCGAGGAGGTCGGCGCCGGCGTGCCGCTCGCGACGGCGCGCGGCTGGATCCCCGGGGTGGCGGCCGCGAGCGTCGGCGAGTCCGCGCTCGTCCACGTCCCGCTCTGGCGCTGCCGCTACCGCTTCCGCGAGCAGCCCTACCTCGCCTACGTCGACGGCTCGACCGGGGCCGTCCTCGCCGCGGTCTTTCCGGCGAAGTCCGAGAGCCCCTACTACCTGGTCGCCGGCGTCGGCCTCCTCCTCTTCCTCGCCGAAGGGCTCCTGCTCTCGAACCTGCTGGTCAAGGCGGCGGCCTACATCGCCACCGCCCTGCCGCTGGCGCTGCTCGCGTGGCTGGTGACGCGGAAGGTCTGACGGCGGCGCCGGCCGCCGCCGCGCCGCTCGCCGGCGCCGCGGTGCGCGGCCTCTCCTGCCCGGCCTGCGCCGGAGCTCTCGAGGTCGAGCCGGGGCTGCGCGTCGTCGCCTGCCCCTACTGCGGCACTCACCTCCTGGCCGCCGGCGAGGCCGGGGTGCGCCGTTTCGCCGTCGAGGCCAAGCTCGACGCCGCGGCGGCGCGCGGCGCCGCGGTGGCCTGGCTCGCCCGCGGCTGGAACAAGGACCCGCGCCTCAAGCGCGAGGCCGAGCCGGCCGAGTCCTTCCTCTGCTTCCTCCCCTTCTTCCGCGTCCAGGCCGACGCCGTCGGGCTCGCCCTCGGCACCGAGGAGCGCCGGCGCACCGTCGGCTCGGGCAAGAACCGGCGCACCGAAACCTACGAGGTGGACGTCGAGCGCACCGTCGAGCGGGCCTTCGACGAGACCTGCGCCGCAGTGCAGGTCGCCGAGTGGGGGGTGCAGCGGGTGAACCTGACCGGCGACCGCCTGCTGCCGCACGACGCCGAGGCGCTCGAGCGCGCCGGCATGGTCTTCCCGCCGACTCGCTCCGAGGTCGAGGCGCGGGAGGCGGCGCTCGCCCGCTGCCGCGAGGAGGCCGATCCGGGCAAGGGCCTCAAGCGCGTCCGCTTCCGCTTCCTCGAGACGCTGCGCGAGCGGCTGAGCGTCATCTGGTACCCGCTCTGGGTGGTGCGCTACCGCTTCCGCGGCCGCTCCTACCAGGTGCTGGTGGACGCCGAGGACGGCTCGCTCGCCTACGGCAAGGCGCCGGGCAACGACCTCTATCGCGCTCTGATGCTGGTGGCGGCGGAGGCGGCGGCCTGCTTCCTCTTCACCTCGACCCTGCAGTACCTCGTCGACTCCGACGACGGCTGCGGCGTGGTGATCGGCGCCGGGGCGGTCGCGCTGGCCATCCTCGCCTGGGGCTGGCGGCGCTTCCGCTGGGGGGGCGAGGTGGTGGAGGGCAGCGGCGTGGTCGCCGAGCGCGCGGCGGGCGGGCCGCTCGCCGCGCTGCAAACGATGCTGCCGCGCGGCATGAAGCTCGGGAGCTCGCGAGAGAAGCCGTCGAGGCTGCCGAAGTGAGCGGCTTCCAGCTCGTGCCGCTCGCCTGCCCGCAGTGCGGCTCCGGCATCGCCGCCGAGGGGGAGGACCTGGTCTACTACTGCGTCTCCTGCCGCTCGGCCTACCGCTTCGCGGGCGCGGGTCCGGAGCGCCTGGTGCCGGTCGAGGTGAGCTTCCTCGCCTCGCCCGCGGTCGCCGCCGGCCGCTGGCTGCCCTTCTGGCTGCTGCCGGCGAAAGTGACGCTGCACGAGCGCGACGGCGGCCGCGGCGGGCTCGTCGACCTCCTCGGCTTCCTCGGCGGCGGCGCGGCGGGCAGCGACGCCCCCGCCGCGGGCACTTTCGCCATCCCCGCCTTCGCCGCACCGCTGGCCGAGGTCACCGCGCTCGCCATCCGCTACACGCGTGAGCTGCCCGGGCTGCTGGCGCGCGGCGGCGAGCGCCTGGGCGAGAGGCTCACCGGCGGCCGCCTCGATCCCGCCGACGCCGAGAAGCTCGCCCACTACGTCCTCGTCGCCTCCGAGGCCGCCAAGCCCGACACCCTCCGCACCCTCCGCTACACCCTCGACTTCGGCCCCGCCCGCCTCCTCGGCGTGCCCTTCGTCCAGAGCGGCGGCCGTTGGACCGACGGTTACCTCAACCTCCCGGCGACGCTGCCGGAGGGTTGACGAGCCGGGTTGCACGCGCCGAGGAACCTACTGCTCGTGGAGTAGGTCACCTGTCCAGCGGTCCCGGGTGGCCCAGTAGGGGCACTGTGGGCAGACCTGGCCCTCGGGATAGTCGATGCCTTCCTCGTGAGGACAGCCGATGACGCCACCGCTGAGCACAACGGACTTGACCGCGTGCCGCTCCAGAAAGGCGAGGATCTCGCGACCGATGCCCGCGTCGAAGCGCACATCAGCACGCTCCGAGAACCAGCGTTCAAGGACCTCCGCTTCTCCTTCCGCCCTTGTCACGACGCCGACAGCGACCTTGCTGGCCCTGGAGTTATCGGGCCCATAAAAGGCGATCGTGGCCACAGGGTAGCCTCTGAACCCCCGTCGTGCCCTTTTTTGTAGCGGAGATGGCGGGCGCTTGATCTTCATCACTTGGTAGGATGCCAATGGTACCCGCTATAGCTAACGTTAGGCCGCTGAGCGGCGGCGCTAGCCGACCGCTCCAGCGGCAGGGTTCTGCGCTGCCTGTTTCGCACTACCATTCATCTGCGATCGTCACTTATGCCGAAAGCGATCAGGTGCCAAGTAGGCATAGAGGTCAAACCCCAGCAACACGATTAGGATGAGGACCAGCGGCACACTGACGGCTAGTCGGAAAGGATTCACTGCCGCCATCACACCAATGGCGCTGACCAGTGCGGTGAAGCCAAGGTTTCCAAGAAAGGCGAAGCGCTGGCGCGCATAGGGTGCTAACAAATACTCTTCCCAGAGCACAAGGTCGTCCGGGACTCCCAGTTCCTTTCTGACGGCAGGCTCCAGATGCTCACGGCAGTAGTGGCCTATTCGCTTGATGGAAAAGCTGTAACTGTTGATCAGAAAGTCGAAGAAAACTGCGGCGAAGGCCGGGAGCATCAAGAGCGGGAGGGGAATCTTATCCAAGTTAGTGGCGATTACGCCAACCGCAGCGCTGACGAAGGTAATCTTGAAGCCGATCACTTGGGTCCGAATCCGCTGGCTTTCGACCAGCTCTTTGCGGAGCTCCGCAAACAAACTCCAAGCGATCGCCTGTTGACCTTCACTCATCTAATAGTCCTGCGCCAAAGGCCTCGACACCTCTGGCGCACTCCTGGCGCAGCTTCATGGCCGAGGCGCCGAGAGCTCATCCTCGTACTGGTCCTCGAAAGTTTGAAGGTAACCGTACAGTTCGTCGAGCTTCCGCCGCAGCTTCCGGTCTGCGCTGTGGTTCGCTTCTGCCGCTACAAATCCCAGAAGCTCGTCGATTTCCGAAAGCGTATAGCCGACAACGATCTTCGTGCCGGTGAGTGGGGCAACCTCCAGCGGTCCTGTGAGGTCGGGGCCAGCGAACGTGTGGTTGAGTATCAAATCACGCTGCTCCAAGGTGAGTTCTATTGGTATCCTCTCATCCACGCCGACCTTCGTACGCTTAGCCATGTCTCGCCTCACGCTGGTCCCCGCGCCGCCCAACGCTGTGGCTGCTCACCGGCGCGCGGAGCGCGGCCGTGCAGCAGCGTGGTTGGGCGTCTGCATCTTACTTGAGTGCCGCCAGGACCTCCCGGCAATAAGTTTCGACCCCCACCTCAAACACTCTCCCGACGCCGAAGGCCTGCTGATTCCGGAGAAGCCAAACCATCGCAGCCTTCAGTTCAGCACTCCGGTAGTGCTTCCTGACATCGTCATGATTCAAAAGGTCGTCCACGGTACCGTCAGTGAGCATCACTGCACCATAGGTGTACTCTCGGTCGTGTTCAGGATTATTAAACTTAACTGTTATGTTCCTGACCTCGGTCGAGGAGGGCTTCACGTGCACGTTGATGCCCCTCAAGGAATACATAACATGTACCAGAGGATGGCAGGACTCCGATAGCTTCGGCGCCTCGACGGCTTGAGTCGATTGCTTGAACCCCCGACGCGCAGCATCCTCCAGAGAATAGAACTCGTTCAAGCCGGCCCGAATACGAGCTTCATGGCGCCAGGTCTCGTTACCAGGGTGCGCTTGAAGGAAGAACATGAGGGCAGCCTGAGCGCGTTCGTGAAACTCCTTCATGGCCGGGGAGTGCGCCAAGACGCTCCTCAACGTCGTCCGAGAGGCCAATAAGCATTCTTGCGGAATTAACCTCCCCAAGAACCGAAAGATCGAGCAGCCTCTTCATTCTATTCGTGACGCCCAACGGATCCTGAGTTGAGCGGCGTGCCCCACCGAGTTCGCCGAGCGAAGCGAGCCCCGGCGGGCAATTGGGCACGCCCGCTCAAACGAATGGTTAGGCGCACAGCCACTAGCCGTGATACTCGGGAGAAGGAAAGTCGGTGCGAACGATTTTTGGATCAAACGTGTACTGCATCGCATACTGAGGCCGCCTCCTAAGCCAACTCCACACCCGTGCGAGGCGGTTGAAGCCCCTTGCAGGGCCAAAGTATGAGGCTTTGATAAAAAACGTCTCATCTTTCAGCCCAAGTGAATGACCGCCACCCTCTGGCCAACGATTGAGATCATGATCATCAATACGAAAAAGGAATAGCGCCTGGCCAGGGGCAAGCTGCGGAATGGGAATTCCGAAGAATTCGAGCTTTGCGAGAGGCTCCCGCGGCTTGTTGCGGTCGAAGCCGCCCTCGAACTTCAGCGTGACGTTCTCCGCTCTCACGTTTCCCAAGTTCACGAGCACGAACTGCACGAATATCTTCTGAAATCGCGTAGAGCTAGTTTCAGTGCGGTCTCCCTTTACCCCGACCGAAACCTGAAACTCGTGAGGCGGACTGAATACGTTTCGAAGCTCGTGATAGATCTCGAGCACCGGGCGCCGGTGATTCGACGCTATCTGGACACCGATGCGAACCGCACCGGTTACAGCTGAGGCTGGAATGTCCATGGCTCTCCTGCGCGCCTAACCTCTGCTTCTACGGATTGGCCGGCTCTCGAACGAGGGGTGGCACAGCCGTTCGACTGTCCGCATATGCTCCTGCTCCGGGAGCGTGCCCATGGCTGCCAGATGCTTTCGCCTCTATAAGTTACGTGATCATAGCAGAAAGAAGCGGCGGCGCGATTGCGGCTCGGGAAGGCTAGCTCGGAATCGGCCAGGCCTGCGGTTAAGGCTTACGCCGGCAGGCGCTTAGGCGGACGCCGGAGCCGGCTCCCGCTGAGGCGGGGGCTCCTCCAGCCCTGGCGATGAGCGGCCTGGCGGTGCGAAGGTGTCGCCTAACCGGCGCGGGCGGATCGAGGCGAACGCATAGGCGGCGGATGGTCGCCGCCTATGCGCCGCTTTTCAACCTTCAGGCGACGCTGCCCGAGGGTTAGGCAGCGCGAGCCGTCGCGTGAATGGCGTGGGTCGCCGGCCGAAGGGAGCGGATACGCCGCCGACCTGGCCGCTTCATCCTGCGAAGGGGACAGGTGCTCCGCCGGATCGGGGGCCCGGCCGGCCGATGGGACGGGTACGCGCCCGATCCGCCCCATTTTCCGCTGGATGGCGCAGGTACGCGGGCGAATGGGACAGGTACGCGCGGTACCCATCCCATTCGCGCGGGTATCCAGCCCAATCGCCGGCGTACCTGCCCCATTCTCCGCTGTATGGCGCAGGTACGCGCCGTACCTGTCCCAACAAGCGCGGGCATACCTGTCCCATTCGCCGCCGTACCTGCTCCATTCGCCGGTTTCAGCTCGCGATCGTGCGCCTCCTTCCCTCTTCGAAGAGCGCCCGGAACTCCGTGGCGTCGCGCGACGCGGCCGCGACGGCGACTCGATGGACCGCGGCGCTCAGGCGCTCGACGGCCGCCGCCGAATGGGGGTTCCTGGCCTGGATCTCGTAGTAGACGTCCGGGCTCTCGCGCACGACGGACGCGGCCAGCGACTCGAGGGCCTTGTAGGTGGTGCTGCGCACGGGGTGCCCGGTCGGCGGGAGGGCGAGCGCGAATGCGATGGCGGCGGCGTGCGCGAGGCTCAGGAGGTCGGCCATGACGCGGTCGTGGTCGGCGAGCGGCAGGTGGACGAGGTGGGCGGTAGTCGGCTGGAAGAGCGCCGCCACGGCCGCGGCGGCTTCCGGATCGCCGGTGTCGCAGATGACGACGTCGGCACCGCGCAGCAGGACGGTGGACGGGCCGAACATGGGATGGAGCGAGGCGACGCGGCAGCCGGCGCGCTGGAGCGCGCGGATCGGCTCGATGAGGGGCGTCTTGATGCTGGCGATGTCGACCACGACGCCGGCGGGCGGCTTGCCGGACCAGTCCGTGTACAGCTCGGCGATGGTGGCGGGCGGCGCCGCGCAGACGACGAGCTCCGCTTGCGGCAGCGCATCGCGTGCCCACGCCTCCTCCTCGGGCGCGGCTGCTGGATCGAGAACGGCGGTGGTGAAGCCCTGGGCCGCGAGGAAGCGCCCCAGCCACCGGCCCATGCGGCCGGCGCCGCCGATGATCACCGCGCTCTTGCCCGCGCCCAGGGCCGCCAGGCGCAGGCTGTCCTCCTCCTGCACCATCACTGCGGCGCGGATCAGCCGGGCGACGAGGTCTTCGGCCACTTCCTGATCGAGCCCGCGCTCCCGGGCCGCCTCGCGTGCGCGCTCCAGCACCGTTCTCTCTTGCGCGTAATCCGCCGTCGAGAGCTGCTGCCGGCGCTTGAGCTCCCCCACCTGCCGCGCGAGATCGACGCGCTCCGCCGCCCGCGCCACGAGCTCCAGGTCGACCAAGCGGATCTGCTCGCGCAGATCCTCTAGAGAACGGGTTGCTGCGGAATCGCTGCTCATGACGAGACCTCGGATCGCCGCTCGGCTGCTGTTGGCCCGAGCGCCGGCGCGGCGCTTGCGCCGGCTACCAGCTCAGGTCGCGCTCGTACCCCAGGGTGACGAGGAGGTCGCCGGCGAGCTCTTTGAAGGTGGCGCGGTGGTCGTCGGTGAAGTGGTTGCGCCAGTCCCCCACCACCCCCTTGCGCAGGAAGCGCCCGCGCGCCTCCTGGCCCGGGTTGCGGCCGCTGAAGTGGCGGAAGGAAGAGCGCGCGCAGAGGTCGGCCACCAGCGCCGGGTCGCTCGCCAGGCCGAGGTAGTCGAGCAGGGCCGCCACCACTTCCGAGCCGCGGGAGTGCAGCTCCTCGTACGAGCAGATGAAGAGCCGCTCGCGGCGCGCGAAGTCGAGCTCGGCCTCGATCGCCCGGCGCCAGAGCAGCGCGCTCTCCTCGAGGCTCCAGCCGCCCCCTTCGTACGCCTGGCGATGGAAGCGGTCGGAGACGACGGCGTCGCGGCCGTCGCGATGGATGGCCACGAGCTTGGCCGCGGGGAAGAGGGCGCGGATCCGCTCGAGGTAGTCGACGTGGCTGGGCGACTTCTCGACCAGGAGGCGCGGCGGGCGGAGGCGGTCCTCGAGGAAGGCGAAGAAGCGGCGGCAGTAGCCGTCGGCGGAATCCGCGGCGCGGAGCAGCCGGCGGAGCGACAACGCGTCGCGCAGCGGCAGGTCGAGGAGGCTGGCGGGCCGCTCGTCGGGGCGCAGGAGCAGCGCCGGGCGGCTCCTCTTGAGCGCGCCGGGCGCGGCGTCGAGCAGGCGCTGAAGCGGCAGGTTGCGCAGTCCCCCCGCGCCCCACGGGGTGCGGGCGAAGAGCTTGGCGGTGCGGACGTCCGGGTCCGGGTTGGCGGCGGTGAGCTGGAAGAGGTGGGTCTCGTGGACGCCGCGCACCTCCGGATGGAGCGAGAGGAGGTTGAGCAGCCAGGTCGAGCCGCTCTTGCGCTGCCCGACGACCAGGGCCATGCGCTCGCCGTCGCCGATCGGGGCTTCCCGTCGCTCGATCGAGGTCATCGGCCCGGCCTCCGGCCGGCGGGCGCCGGACGCGGCGCCGCGGCCAAGTCGTAGATCCACACCACCGGCCCCTTGCCGTCCCAGCGCTTCGGATCGAAGGTGGCGATCCGGCGCGCGCTGCGCGGCAGCTCCTCGTAGAAGCGGACGAAGGAGGGGAACTCCGCCACCCGGCGCCGGTCGCGCCAGTAGCGGCTGCGCGCCACGCTGTTGGTGATGACGTAGCGCACCCCCTGCCGCCGGTACTCGGCAAGGGGCCGCGGCTGGCGCGAGGTCAGCGGGTTGCCCATGTCGCGGTCGGTCTCGGAGGCGGCGAGCTCGGCGTCGCTCTTCTCGCGCGGCAGCCACCAGGGGTGGCCGAGCTCGTCGAGGTCGCGCGCCCCGGGCGGCGGGTAGCGCCGCAGCAGGTCGAGGCGCGTCGCCTGGTGCTCGGTGAACGGGCCCGGCGGGATCGTCGCCAGCCGCCGCTCGAGACGTGCGACGGCGCGGGGGTCGGGCTGGAGCGTCGGGCCGTAGTCGTCGACCAGGAGGCGCGCGTCGCGCGGCAGGTGCTCCTGGATCCAGCGGTAGGCCACGAGCCGGCTGTCGAGACGGGTGAGCCGGCGGTTCTCCTGGGCGGCGGCGACGGCGCTGGGCAGCGCCGCCGCGGCGACGACGGCGAAGGCGGCGGCCGTGCGGCGCCTCTCGGACCAGCCGAGGCGGCGGAGCGGCGCCGTGAGCAGCCGCGCCGCCGGCCAGACGAGGGTGGCAAGGAGCGGGTAGACGGCGTTGAGGTGACGCGGCTCGGCGTGGTAGGCCGCGGCGGTGATGGAGACCAGGCAGAAGGCGCCGGCCGGCAGGAGGACCAGCAGCCCGTACCAGCGGGTCTCGCGCCGTCCGACCGTGACGGCGAGGCCCAGCGCGGCGAGCAGCGTCAGCGCCCAGCCCATCGCCCCGCGTGACGTCATCACCCCCAGGAAGTGCCGTAGTGCCCCGGCCGATCCGGCGAGCCCCGGATCGAAGACGATGTCCTCGTCCGGCTCGAACCGCCCCTCGCCGGAGGGCATCGCCGCGCGGAGGTGTCCCGCCGTCTGCCGAGCCCACGTCGGGTCGAGGAAGTTGTAAGGCGAGGTGAGGAAAAACGCGAGCCCGAAGAGCAAGACGACGAGCGCGCAGCGGCCGAGCACGCGCGGCGCGGCGCGCGGCGGCAGCGGCCGGGCCCCGAGCGCGGCGGCGAACGGCAGCAGCCGCGCCAGCTCGAGCGCGCAGTAGGTGGGGACCAGGACGATGGCGTAGTAGTGCGTCCCCATCGCGGCGCCGGCGAGCAGCGCGGCGGCGGCGAGGGGGCGCAGTCGCTCGGAATCGCGCGTCCCGAGGAAGGCCCAGACCGAGAGGGCCATGAGGAGCGCGCAGGGTACGTCGGTCTTGACGTGCTGCGACGAGGCGACCATCGGGACGAGGACGGCGGCGACCAGCGCGGCGGACAGGCCGTGGAGCTCCGCCTCCGCGCGCGACCGCCCGGCCACCGCCCGGCGCGCGATCCGCCAGACGACCCAGACGGTGGCAATCCCGGCGGCGCAGACGAGCAGGCGGGCGATGAGCAAGAACGGCCAGGACGTGGTGAGGAAGTAGGCGCCGAACTCCGCCGTCGACTCGAAGCGTCCCAGCGCCAGCCCGGCGGCGAAGAAGAGCCCGTACGCCCCCAGCAGCACGTACATGAAGAACGCCGGCTTGTGGAACCAGTGCGGGTTGAGGTCGCCGGTGCCGAGCGCCATCGAGCGCTTGATCCAGTGCAGCTCGTCGCCGAAGTAGGAGAAGGGCAGGTCGTGCGTCACACCCCAGAGCCGCAGGCCGGCGGCGAGCAGTAGCACCGCGACGAGCGCGGCCTGCATGGCGCGCGCGGCGCGCGGCGGCGGCGGGCCGGGGTCAGCTCGCCGCATGGATGCTGAACACCGCGTTCAAGCCCACCGGCTCGAGGTCGACCTCTTCGAGCGCAGCCGGCGCGGCGAGATCGTAGAGCGCGACGCGCGTCGGCAGGTGGCTGGAGTGCTCGGCGCGGCGGAAGCCGTGGCGCACCCACGACAGGTTCTGCCGCAGCCGCGTCTGGCGGATGCGGGTGAAGCCGACCCACGCGCGCTGCTCCTCGATGTGGAGGCCGCGGCACCAGCCCAGCGGCCCCTCGCGGCCGGCAGCCAGGAGGTTGAGTTCGGTCGTCGAGCGCCGGCCGCCGTCCGGCTCGAAGCGGGTCACGTGGCCGTCCACCGAGGTGAACGCCACGCCGCCGCCGGCGACGTTGCCGTCGTGGATGCCGGCGCCGCCGACCAGAAAGCGCGGGCCTTCGCCGCCGTCCAGCGGCACTGCGTCGCGCTGCTCGAAGCGGGTCACGTAGGGCCGGCCGTCGAGGAAGAACACATAGTTGGGGTGCGACGCGTGCGGCTTCGTGGTCGGAACCTTACGATAGTCGACGTCGGGAGAAAAGCGCTCCCAGGGCGAGGCCCCGAGGACCCCGACGAGCCGCAGCAGCTCGCCCTCCGGGCTCACCTCCGCCACCGCGTCGAGGCCGGTGACCGTCACCCAGAGGGTCCCCTCCGGCCCCGGCACGACGTGGTGGAGGTCGTTGAAGCAGGGCAGCGAGATCACCCGCCGCGGCACGAAGCCCGGCAGGTCGCAGATCAGGACCTCCGTCTGGCTGCAGAGGTAGGCGGTGTCGGCGGTGAAGGTGGCGGCCTTGAAGCAGTGCGAGCCACCCCCTTCCGGCAGCCGATCGGGCGGCGTGTGCCACTGGAACACCCGCTCCGGCACGCCGTCGCGCACTCGCACCACGAGCGCGGTCGTGTAGCGGCTCCACTCGTTCTCGGGGACGAAGGAGAGCCGCTGCTCGCCGCCGGTCACGAAGAGGTCGCGGGTCATCGCGCCGCCGCCTGCGCGCCGAGCGCGGTGCCCACCACGCGCTTCCACTGCACGGGGCTGAGGTAGACGAAGGTGCGCACGCCCACCCGCCGGCGCGCGAAGGCGACCATGGCGACGTTGAGGCCGATCAGGCAGGCCGTGGTGGCCAGCGCCACGCCGAGGCTGCCGAAGGGGCGGGCCAGGGCGAGCGCGAGCAGGACGTTGGCGGCGGCGGCGGCGATCGTCATGCGCAGCAGGAGCACGTGATAGCCGGTCATCTGCAGCAGGTACCCGGCCGAGCCGAAGGCGGAGTCGCAGAAGCGCCCGGCGGCGAGGATCAGCAGGACCGGCCACCCCGAGACGTACTCCGGGCCGAAGGCGATCGCGAGCACCGGCCGGCCGAGCACGGCGAGCGCCGCGAAGGTCGCCAGCGAGAGCATCGCCACCAGCGTCGAGGAGGTGCGGGCCAGCCACTCGAGCTCGGCGCGCCGCCCCTCGGCGTGGAGGACCGCGAACTCCTGCGGCACGACGAGGCTGAAGATCGTCGGCAGCAGCACCATCACCTGCAGCAGCGAGAGCATGACGCCGTAGACCGCCACCTCCGCGTGCGGCCGCGCCCAGGACAGGATCCACAGGTCGCAGGACGACATCAGCACTCCGACCGCGCCGCGCAGCGCCATGGCGGTGGTGGTGCCGAGGATGGTGCGGATGCCGGGCGGCGGCAGCGCGTCGCGCGGCTCGCTCTCGAGGCCGCGCGCGGTGCCGGGCAGCGCGAACGCGAAGCAGACCGCGGCGAGGAGGTGCGCGCCGACGTAGACCGACGCCAGCAGGCGCCAGGAGTGGACCTGGCCGTGGGCGACGTAGAGCGCGGCGAAGCACGCCGCGACGAGGCCGCGCACCAGGAGGTGCGACAGCAGGGCCGAGGCGGCGTAGAAGCGGGCGACGCGCAGCAGCGCGTCCGCCAGGGCGCTGAAGGAGATGAGGACCGCGGCGCCGATCACCCAGGGCGCGGCGTCGACCAGCTCCGGCGCGCCGAGGCGCCAGGCGAGCCCCGGCCAGGCGAGCACCAGCACCGGCGCCGCGACCAGCCACGCCGCGATCTGGATGGTGAAGAGGCGCCGCTCGAGCCGCCGCGTCGCCGCCAGCCCGCCGCGGCCGCGGGCCAGCGGCGCGAAGCGGAGCACCGCCTGGGAGAGGCCGAGCTGGACGAGGAGCGACACCGCGGTGATGCCCTGGAGGAGGAGCAGGTAGGAGGCCACCGACTCGCGCGGCGCCACCCGCACGAGCAGCATGCTGCTGAGGAAGCCCACCGCCATGCCGAGGCCCTGGCTGACGGCGAACAGGGCGCTGCCGCGGCGCATGCTGCCCTTCGGCGGCACGAGGCGCGAGACCGCGGTCGCCGCCGCCGCCGCTCGGCCGCCGCCGACCGGCCGCACCACCCTAGCGCTCTCCCGAGGGCGGCGCCGGCGACGGCG
>DASUNQ010000061.1:0-14947 GCA_036277075.1 Thermoanaerobaculia bacterium | reverse complement strand
GTCTTCGACGCCGAGGAGCCGGAGCGCGGGCTCGGCTTCCCCGAGGCGGTGGTCGCCGCCGAGGCGCGCTTCGGCACCCTCGGCACGACCGGCAGCTACGTGCCGCCGCGCTCGCCCGGGCGCTACCGCGGCGCCGGCGTCGGCCCCTCGCCGGCCTACTCCTACACCGCGGCGGTCGTCGAGGTGGAGGTGGACCCGGCGACCGGGCTCTGGCAGCCGCTGCACGTCTGGATCGCCCACGACGTCGGCAAGTCGATCAACCCGGTGCTGGCACTGGGGCAGGTCGAGGGCAGCGTCTACATGGGGCTCGGCGAGGCGATGATGGAGGAGCAGGCCTTCCGCCGCCTGCCCCGCCACCTCTCCGCGGCGCTCGTCCACAAGCACCCGTCGCTCCTGGAGTACAAGAGCCCCACCTTCCTCGACATGCCGCCGGTCACCACCTACTTGATCGAGGACCCCGACCCGCAGGGGCCGTACGGCGCCAAGGAGGTCGGGCAGGGGCCGCTGCTGCCGGTCATGCCGGCGGTGGCCAACGCCATCTGGGACGCGGTCGGCGTGCGCATCGACCAGGTGCCGATCCACCCGCACATGGTCCTCAAGGCGCTCGACGCCAAGGCCGGCGGGCGGGAGCCGCGCTACGGCCCGGCGCGCTTCCCCGAGGTCGACTTCGGCGAGACCCTGCTCGTGCCGACGCCGGCCCAGGGCGGCGACGGCCGTGCGATCAACGACTACCGCGAGCGCCTCCGCGGCGGCATGCGCTCGGCCGGCGGCACGATGTCCGAGCGCGAGGAGGCGCTGCGCCGGAGGCAGCTCGCGGCGCTGACCACCGGCGTCGAGGACCTGCGGAAGAGCTAGGCGGCGACGTCCCGTGCTGCGACTCCCACGCTTCCGCTTCCTGCGCCCGCGGAGCCTCGCCGAGGCGGCGGCGATGCTCGCCGGCGAAGGCGCGGGCGAGGGGCGGCCGGTGCGTCTCGTCGCCGGCGGCACCGACCTCTGGCCGAACTTGAAACGCCGCCATCAGAAGGCGGGGACGGTGGTGAGCCTGATGGCGGTGCCGGAGCTGGCGGGGATCCGGGCCAACGGCGCCCTGCACCTGGGCGCCACGACGATCCTCGACGACCTCGCGCGCCACCCGGCGGTGCGCGGCCGGTACCCGGCGCTGGCGCGCGCCGTGGCGTCGATCTCGTCGCCGCCGCTCCGCCACATGGGCACCCTCGGCGGCAACCTCTGCGTCGACACCCGCTGCACCTACTACAACCAGACCGAGGACTGGCGGCGCGCCGTCGCCTACTGCATGAAGGAGGAGGGGACGATCTGCTGGGTGGCCACCAGCTCGCCGCGCTGCTGGGCGCACGCCGCCTCCGACTCGGCGCCGGTGCTGCTGGCGCTCGACGCCCGCGTCCGGCTGGCATCGGCCGCCGGCGAGCGCGAGGTGCCGCTCGCGGCGCTCTACCGCGACGACGGCATCGAGTACCTGGCCAAGACGCCCGACGAGATCCTGAGCGCGGTGATCGTTCCCGGATCCTCGGCGCAGGACGGCGCCGGGCGCTGCCGCGCCAGCTTCTGGAAGCTCCGCCGCCGGGGATCGATCGACTTTGCGGTGCTCTCGGCCGCGGCGGCGCTCTGGACCGCGCCGGACGGCACCGTCGAGCGCGCCCGCCTGGTCCTCGGCGCCGTCGCCTCGCTGCCGCTCGCGGTGCCGGCGGCGGAGGCGCTGCTGGCCGGCCAGAGGCCGACGCCCGAGCTGCTGGCCGAAGCGGCGCGCCTCGCCCGCGCCGCGGCGACGCCGATGGACAACACCGACTTCCAGACCCAGTGGCGCGGCCGGATGGTCGCGGCCTACGCCGAGGCGGCGCTGCGCGAAGCGGCCGGGCTCCCGGCCGAGCGCCTCGCGCCCAAGCACCCGCTGGCCGTCCTCTGAAGCCGCCTCAATCGGAGCGCTCCGGCCGCGGCGGCGACGGGGCGCGCACGGCGACGAGGCGCGCGTTGGAGTCGAGGCCCGCCGCCGTCGTCACCCAGACCAGCGCGCAGCCGTCGTGGAGCACGCCGGCCGGGAGGCGGGCGTCGAGGCGCTGCGGCGACCCGGCCCCGCTCGCCGCCGTGGTCGCGGCGGAGGCGAGGGTCAGCCGGACGTTGGGATCGGGCACGTCGTCGCCGATGACATCGGCCTGCAGGACGTGGACGCGGTTGCCGCGCTGCGAGAACCCGCTGCCGAAGACCGCCAGCGGGCTGCCGGGCGCGAAGCGCGCCGTCCAGCGCGCCTCCGGGTTGAGCACGCCGCGCGCGGCGATCTGCGGGCAGCGCGCCGGAAACGCGGGGCGGGCGCCGCGCAGGAAGGCGGCGAACGCCGTGCCGAGGAGTGTGCGCCGGCCGTCGCTTCCGCCATGGAGGCCGTAGAGGAGCCACTCCGGCGCCTCGCAGTCGGTCAGCGTGCGCTCGGCGCCGTCCTCGACGCGCCAGCGGTTGTCCAGCGCCTGCCAGACGACGGCGTAGGAGACTCCGGCCGCCTCCGCCGCCGCCAGCGCCTCCTCGAGGTGGCGCGCCGCCGCGCACTCGCCGTAGAGGGAGCGGGCGAAGCCCAGCTCGCCCAGGATGAAGCTCGCGGGGCCGACCTCGGGCCGCCGCGTGCGCACCGCGGCCAGCGCGAAAGCGAGGTCCTCGCCGAGCCGTTGCCGCAGGTCGGCATTCGGGTCGGCGAGCTTCACGTTCAGGCTCTGCCACGCCGAGTAGGAGTAGTAGTCGACGTCCACTCGCGGCGCCACCTCGTCGACGACGCAGCGCGTCCCGGCCTCGCCGCAGCGCACCATCCGGCCCTCCGCTTCGCTCCAGGCGTCGACGAGGTTGAACTCGAGCCCGGAGAAGAGGCGCGCGGAGCTGCCCGGCGCGCGCGTCCGCGCGTCGCGGACGCCGTCGGCGCGCGCCTGCACCCAGGCCGCGAAGGCGTCCCAGCGCGGGTCGCCGGGCGGCAGCGTGCCGGTGCCATGGTCCCCCTCCCAGTTGAGCAGGACGAAGCTCTTGCCGGCGTGCGCCGGGTTGCGCAGGAGCGCCGCGCCGAGGCGCGCCACCTGCTCGCGCTCGCTCGCCGCCTCGGCCGCGTCGAAGCCGTCGCGCCACACCGCGAAGGCGGCCGGCGGGTAGACCGTCACCAGATAGGTGCGGAAGCGCGGGTCGGCGAAGAGCCGGGCGTAGGCCGGGCTCTCGGCGACGCGGCGCAGAAAGCCGTCGTCGCGCGGGTTGTCGGCGGGGTTGACGCGGTAGAACTCGTTGGCGCCGAGGAAGACGCGCAGCGTGCGGCTGCCCAGCGCCGCCGCCTTCTCCGCCCCCCAGTTGAGGCGGTCGGGGGTGCCGGGCCAGGCCGAGTAGTCGGCCCCCCAGTGGTAGACGCCGAAGCGGTCGGCGCGGGCGGCCGGGGGGGGCGGCACGGCGAGCGCCGGGAGCGCCGCGAGCAGGGAAGCGACGAGCGCGAGCAGCGGCGCGGGGCGAGAGGTGCGGCGGGACGGCGGGGACGGCATGCTCGAGACCTTCGCCGCAGAGCATAATGCCTCCATGCCCGCCGCGGTCCTGCCCGCCGCCGGCGCCTCGCGCCGCATGGGGCGCCCGAAGCTCCTCCTCCCCTACGGCGAGGAGACGGTGATCGGCGCCGTCGTCGCCGCCCTGCGCGGCGGCGGCGTGGACGAGGTCGTGGTGGTCATCGACCCCGACGACAAGGGGCTCGCCGAGTGGTCTTCGACCGCCGGCGTCGGCTTCACCCTCAACCCCTCTCCCGAGCGCGGCATGCTGTCGAGCATCCTGGCCGGCGTCGAGGCGCTCGGCGGCGCCGCCGGGCTCGCCGGCCGCGGGCCGCTGGTGGTCTGCCCGGCCGACCTCCCGGCGTTGCGCGCCGCCACGGTCGCGCACCTGCTGGCGCGGCAGGCCGAGAGCGGCGCCGGTCTGGTGGAGCCGGTCTTCCGCGGCCGCCGCGGCCACCCGCTGCTCATCGCCACGCCGCTCGTCGCCGAGATCGCCACCCTCGATCTCGAGGTCGGCCTGCGCCAGCTCCGCGAGCGCCACCCCGCCGACCTTCTAGAGGTCGACGTCGACGACCCCGGCGTCGTCGCCGACGTCGACACCCCCGAGGACTACCAGCGGCTCGGGCGGGTCCGCTAGGGGGTCGAGCAGACCAAACGGTCGGGGTCGGCGGCGAGGGTGTCGGCAAAGGCGCGAAGGCCTTCGACGAGCTGCTGCGCCTCCGGCCCGCAGGGGGGCAGCGGGGCGGCGCCTGGATCGGCGAAGACGATCGTGAAGTCGTTGCGCCGGGCGCCTCGGCCGAACCAGCTCACCTCGTAGGCGCCGAGAGTGCGCACGCCAGTGACGGTCGAGAGGTCGTTCTCGAGGACGCAATCCTCGAGCTGCCCCACCCGCACGGCCACCAGCAGGTCGCGCAGCCGCGCGAGGTCGGGACGCTCGGCGATGCCGCTGGCGAACCGCTTCAGCTCCGAGCGCTCGCAACAGAGGGTCACGCTGACGCGACTGGTGGTCGCGGCGCCCCCCTGCGTCACCAGCAGGTCCTCGGTGATCTGCACCGGCGGCGGCGGGAACCGTCCGGGCAGCGTGCGGATCTGCACGTGCCGCGAGCCGTGGACGGTGAGCAGGGTGTGGAGGTCGACGGCACAGGGCGCGCCCTGGGCGGCGGCGGGAGCGGTCAGCGCGAGAGCGAGGAGCAGGTGGGCCGGTCGGGGCATCGGTTGCGTCCTCCCGAACGGCTTACGAGCAGCGCGCGTGCCACGTCACTCCGCCGGCGCCACGCAGCTCGTGAAGGTGAAGGTGTAGAGCCGCACGCCGGGCCCGAGGGCGCGCACGAGAAGCCGCCGGCGGGCGAACGGCGCGCCGGCGAGGAGGCCCACCAGGCCCGGCCGCTCCCACACCGCCACGGTGCGCCCGCCGCGCTCGACGACGTCCGCGCCGCGCCAGGCCGCCGGCACCGGCGCGCCGTCCATTTCGACCTCGAGCTCCCCCGCCGGCGCCGCGACGGCCTGCACGCCGGCCGCCTCGCAGACCAGCTCCAGCTCGGCGCCGGCCTCGCGCGCCTCCAGATACTCGGCCGCGTGGAACCAGAGTCCGCGCGCGGCGCACATGCCTTCGGGTGCGGGCTCCGGCCGGCCGGCGTGCCGCACCTCCTCCTCCGGGCGGTAACCCTCCGGCGCCAGCAGGCGCCCGCGGTGATAGCCGAGGTAGAGCTCGCGCGTCGCCGGCCGGCAGACGGCGCCCGGCGCGTCCTCGGGGCGGAGCGGCGCGAGCGGCTCCGGGTAGGCGCCCTGGTCCCCCGCCTCGCGCAGCAGCTTCTGGATCCAGCGCTCGATCTCGCCATAGGCGCCTTCGCCGTCGTGCTCGTAGCGCAGGTAGCCGCGCGCGTCGGCGAGGTGCTTGGCGGGCCAGGCGCGGTTGGCGAAGCGGCGCCAGGTCTCGCGCTCGACGTCGAGGAGCACGGGGTAGCGGATCCCCTGTTCGCGAACCACCGCGGCGACGACCTCCGGGTCCCGCGTCAGCTCGAACTCGGGGGTGTGCACCCCGACGACCACCAGCCCGCGCGCGGCGTAGCGGCGGTGCCACTCGACGACGTAAGGGAGCGTGCGCAGGCAGTTGACGCAGGTCGCCTCCCAGAAGTCGACGAGCACCACCGCGCCGCGCGCGAAGCCGAGCGAGACGGCCGGCCCCTGGAGCCACGCGCCGGGCGCCAGCTCGGGGAGGTGGAGAGGGACGGTGATCGGCGGCACGGTGTACGCTCCTGCGCTCCATGATCGCATCCCCTAACGCCGCGCCGCGCCCGCGTCGGAGGCGCCGGGGATGCGCACCGCTCTTCGCCATCGCGCTCGCCGCCGCCGCCCTCTGGCTGGGCTGGCAGATCGGCACCTGGCCGGACGTCGCGGCGCTCGCCGAGCGCGATCCCGAGACCACCGCCTTCATCGCGCGCTGGCGGGGCGGCGGCTGGCGCGGGCCCGGGCGCGAGGTGTCCTGGCGGCCGGTCCCCTACTCCCGCATCTCGCGCCACCTGAAGCACGCCGTCGTCGTCGCCGAGGACATCGAGTTCTTCTCTCACGACGGCTTCTCCCGGCGCGAGCTGCGCGCCGCGCTCGACCAGGCGATCCAGGAGAAGGCGGTGCCGCGCGGCGCCTCGACGATCACCCAGCAGCTGGCCAAGAACCTCTGGCTCTCATCGTCGCGCAACCCGCTGCGCAAGCTCGAGGAGGCGCTGCTGACGCGGCAGCTCGAGCGTCGCCTGTCGAAGCGGCGGATCCTCGAGCTCTACCTCAACGTCGTCGAGTGGGGACCGGGGATCTACGGCGCCGAGGCCGCCTCACGCCACTGGTTCGGCCGCTCGGCGCGCAGCCTCTCGACGCGCCAGGCGGCCGAGCTCGCGGCCGCCCTGCCCCGCCCGCGGAGCTGGCACCCGGGCAGCGACAGCCGCGCCTACCGCCGCATGGTCCGCACCGTCGAGCGGCGGATGGCGAAGGCGCGCTGGGTCCGCGAACAGCTCTAAGCGCCGTGCGCTAGAACGACACGACGAGGCCGCCGAAGAAGCCGGTGACGTCGCCGCTGTTGCGGCCGTCGAGCGTCGTGAAGCCGCCGAGCGTGCCGCCGAGCGCCTCGGTAAAGCGGCCGTAGACCTTGGCGCCGACCCGCTGGTACTCGTCGCCGTTGCTCGGGAAGGTGAATCCCGGATCGCCGATATCGGTGCCGCCGTCGGCGATCAGCTGGGCATAGAAGAGGGTCCAGGTGGCCGGCCCGGCGGACCAGCCCAGCTCGGTGTAGAGCGGGATGCCGTCCGGCGCGTCGTCGCCGCGCACGTCGAAGCCCACCTGCTGCGAGAAGTAGAAGCTGCCGCTCTCGAGCTGATAGACGAGGCGCAAGAGAGCGTCGGTGGTGGCGTCGCCCAGGTCCACCGGCAGGTTCCCCTCGTAGTCGCTCGCCGGCGTGCGCACGCCGGCCGCGCCGACCAGGCTGTGGCGCGTGCCGCCGTTCCCGAAGGAGGCGAAACGGAGCTTGGCGAGCGCCGTGAGGTCCTGGAGGCCGTTGTCCTCGAAGCCGCCGAGGCCGTCGGAGGTGGTGTCGACGTAGGGCAGGTTGACGACCAGGGCGAAATTGTCGGTCAGACCCCAGGTGAACCAGGCGGTCAGGCTGTTCGTCTCCACTTCCCCGACGCCGGGATCGGAGACCTTGGTGTCGCCGACCCAGAACTCGTCGTAGCCTTCGACCGTGGCGGTGAAGGCGAGCGCTCCCCTGCCCGCCCCCGGCATGAAGCCGTTGATGTCGAGCGCCGCCGACGGCGCCGCCGCCGCGGCGAGCGCGGCGAACGGAACGACCCACAACCTGCTTGCGGTCCACCTCATCGCGATCTCTCCCAGGTGAAGGAACAGCGTCCGGGTGCCCGAGCGGCAAGAGCCGTACCGGCGGCGCCCCGAGCCGCCCGGCCGATCCGGAAACCCCAACGGTTCAAGGGGATAGCCGCTGTCCGACCGCCTTCGGACGGGCCCGCACGCCGTACGCCTCCCTAGGATCTATGAGCGAGAGCCGGACTCCGTATGAGCCTGTTACAGTGCCGGAGTGCCCGCCGCCGACGCCGCCACCGACCTCTTCCTCGCGCTGACGCCCGAACGGGTGCTCTCCGCGGTCGAGGCCGGCGGGCTCGCCGTCAACCCCGTCTGCTACCCCCTGAACTCCTTCGAGAACCGGGTCTACGAGGTGGAGCTCGCCGACCGCTCGCGCGTCGTCGCCAAGTTCTACCGCCCGGGGCGCTGGAGCGAGGAGCAGATCCTCGAGGAGCACCGCTTCCTGGCCGACCTGGCCGCCGAGGAGCTGCCGGTCTGCACGATGCGCGAGCTGCCGGGGGGCGGCACGCTGCGGCGGATCGAGCACATCTGGTACGGCCTCTCCGACCGCAGGGGCGGCCGGGCGCCGGACGAGCTCGACGCCCCGCTCGCCGAGCGGCTGGGGATGATCGTGGCGCGCATGCACAACGTCGGCGCGCGGCGGGAGGCGGCGCGCCGCATCCGCCTCGAGCCGGGGGTCTTCGTGCGCGAGGACCTGGCGTGGATGGAGACGCACGCGGTGGTGCCGCGCGCCATCGCCGGCCGCTACTTCGCGGCCGCGCACGCCATCGCCGACCTCGCGGAGCGGGCGCTCGCCGGCGTGGCGGTGCACCGCATCCACGCCGACCTCCACCTCGGCAACGTCCTGCTCCGGGACGGCGTCCTGCGCCTTCTCGACTTCGACGACATGGCGGTGGGACCGGCGGTGCAGGACCTCTGGCTGGCCCTGCCGGGCCGCGACCGCTGGACGGCGGGGCTGCGCGAGCGCTTCCTCGAAGGCTACGAGCGCTTCCGCGTCTTCGACCGCTCGACGCTGGTGCTGATCGAGCCGCTGCGCGGCATGCGGATCATCCACTACGCCGCCTGGCTCGCCCGCCGCTGGCACGACCCCGCCTTCCCCGCCGCCTGGCCGCACTTCGGCACCGAGGACTACTGGCAGCGCGAGACGGCCGACCTGGAGGAGCAGCTCGCCGCCATCCGCGGCGAGCTGGCGCCCGAGGAGGCGCCGGCCGAGGAGCCGGAGCTCACGAACCGGGACTTCTTCTGGGACTGGGAGGGCTAGCGTCTAGCGGATCTTCTTCCCCGGCATGTCCCGGCCGCCCTGGTGCAGGACCAGGCCGGTGACCGCCCCCGCGGCGTCGAGCACGAAGTCGAGCTGGGCGTCGACGACCTCGAGGAAGAACGCCGTCTCGCTCGCCGCCGAGAGCTCGAAGCGCGGCTGCCCGGTGGCCTGGCCGAAGAGCTTCTCCCCCTCCTGCGTCACGACGATGGTGAAGCCGGGCATCAGCTCGTACTCGCCGACGTACCGCGCGAGCACCGCCGGCTCGACGCGCACGGCCACTCTCTTGGCCGGCGGCGCCTCGTCGGTGCGCACCGCCTCCTCGTCGCCTCGCTGCCGGCTGTGGAGGACCATGCCGGTGACCCTCCCCGCGGCGTCCCGCCGGAAGCTCGCCCGCTCGAACGAGTCGCGGTAGAAGAACTCGCTCTCCGAGAGCGGCAGCGCCTCGAGCTTCTCGCCGCCGCTGCGCTGGGTGAAGAGGCGATCCCCCTCGCGCGTCACGACCCGCGTCGTCGTCTCGTCGATGCGGTAGACGCCGGTGTAGGCGTCGAGCACCTCGGGCGCAACCTTGACGACCGGGGGATCCGCGATCGACTCGCCGAGGGCGAGGAGGGCGAGCTTCGTGGCCACCATGTCGGGGTCCGGCTGGTGGCCGAGGGCGTTCGAGAGCACCGCCACGAACAGCCCTTCGCGCGGCTCGCGCAGGACGTAGCTCTGGAAGCCGTCGATCCCGCCGCCGTGCTCCTCGAAGTGGTGCCCGCGCCAGTCGACGATCCCCCAGCCGTAGCCGTAGCCGGTCGCCTTGCCGCCGCGCAGCTTGTAAGGGGTCCAGGCGCGGGCGAGCGCGGCGCGGGGCAGGAGCTGGCCGCCGTCGAGCGCCGCGTTCCAGAGCGCCAGGTCGTCGACGGTGGAGACCAGCGAGCCCGCCGCGTACGGCTGGGTCATGCTGAGGTAGGGCGCGTTGACCCAGCCCTGCCGACCGCGCTGGTACCCCGCGACGCGTCCGGGCAGGATCGGCTCGACGTGGCCGTAGCCGGTCCGTTTCATGCCGAGGGGAGCGAAGATGCGGCTGCGCAGCAGCTCCTCGTAGCTCTGCCCCGAGGCCTTCTCGAGGACCGCGCCGAGCAGGAAGTAGCCCGAGTTGTTGTAGGCCCACTTCTCGCCCGGCGCGAAGTCCATCGGCTGGTCTTTGAACAGGGCGATCATCTGCGGCACCGTCAGGTCCTCGCGCCGCCGCGGCAGCCACTCGGGCAGCGCGGTGTAGCTCTTGATGCCGGAGGTGTGGGTGAGGAGGTGCTCGACGGTGATCTTCCGCCCCCCGGTCGGGTAGTCGGGGAGGTACTCGATGATCTCGTCGTCGAGCGCGAGCTTGCCTTCCGCGACGAGCAGCAGCGCCGCCACGGCGGTGAACTGCTTGGTGACCGAGCCGATGCGGAAGACCATCTCGGGCTCGATCGGCACCCCGAGCTCGAGGTTGGCGAGCCCGTACCCCTCGCGCAGCAGCACCTTGCCGTCGTCGACCACGATCGCCGCCGCGCCGGGCCCGCCGGCCGGGTAGGCGCTCCGCAGGTAGGCGTCCAGGCGCTCGCCGATGCCCTCGGCGGCCGCGAGCGGCGCCGCGCCGGCGGCGAGGAGGGCGAAGGCGAAGCCGGCGGCGGCGCGGCGGGCGCTCACGCGCCGGCCTCTCCGCCGTTCCAGCCCATCCGCTCGCGCAGCGCCGTGACGTGGGCGACGTGGTGGCGGCCGTGCCAGGCGTAGAGGCCGAGCAGGTCGTCGAGCGTCAGCAGCCCCCACTGCGGGTGCTTCCAGGTGCGCGCGAAGGCTTCCGCGGGGAGCTGCCGCAGGCAGAGCACCCAGCGCGCGTGCAGGCTGTCGAGGAGAGCGAGCGAGACGTCGACCGGCGCGCTGCGGGCCTCCGGCAGCTCGGCCCAGCGCGCCTCCTCGTAGGTGCGGATCGCCGGCGTCTCCTCGGTCAGCGCCAGCTTGCAGCGGACGTAGGCGTTGAGGTGGCTGTCGGGCAGGTGGTGGACGACCTGCCGCACGGTCCAGCCGCCGGGACGGTAGGGGGTGTCGAGCTGCTCCTCGGCGAGGCCCTCGACGGCGGCGCGCATCCGCTGCGGCGCGGCCGCGATCTCCTCGATCCAGCCGGCGCGGCCGGCCTCGTTCATCTCGGCCGGCCGCGCGAAGCGGCCGACGGGGTAGCGCAGGTCGGTGTCGGGCATCGATCCTCCAGGAAGAGAGCCCCATTGTGCCATGCGGTCGGCGGCTGGCATGGGCGTAAGACAAGCGGTAAGATGCCGCCATGGACGGCGCAGCACCCCCCGGACCGCCGCGCGGGCGCGCCGCCTCGGGCAACCCGGCGAACCGCTTCACGCACCTCTCGATCGAGTCCGAGGAGGCGCCGCCCGAGAAGGTGCCGACGCTCTACCTGCGCGACACGACGCGCGGCATCATCGCCCGCAACGACAGCCCCGACGTCGGCTTCAAGACCTCCGTCAACCCGTACCGAGGTTGCGAGCATGGCTGCGTCTACTGCCTAGATGGCGAGACGCCGATCCTGATGGCGAACGGAACGACGCGGCCGCTCCACTCGCTGCGCGCCGGCGACGAGATCTACGGCACCCGGCGGGATGGGTGGTACCGGCGCTACGTGAGGACCCGCGTGCTGGCGCACTGGGAGACGTCGCGGCCCGCGCACGCCATCACGCTGGCCGACGGCACCCGGCTGATCGCCAGCGGGGACCACCGCTTCCTGACAGGTCGCGGCTGGAAGTTCGTCACCGGCACCGAGCAGGGTCCGAATCGGCGGCCCCATCTCACCCTGCACAACGAGCTCCTCGGCACCGGGCGGTTCGCTGTGGGCCCTGACCTCGCCGATCCGGCGTACAGGCGTGGCTATCTGGCCGGCCTGATCCGCGGCGACGGTCACCTCGCGTCGCATTACTACGAGAGAGCCGGGCGGTCCCACGGCGACGTGCACCAGTTCCGCCTCGCATTGGTCGACGAAGAGGCGCTCGAGCGCGCCCGCTCCTACCTGGCCGACTTCGATGTCTCTGTTGACCATATGGTCTTCCAGGAAGCAGTCGGTGACCGCCGGCGGATGAACGGCATCAGCACCCAGGCTCGAGCCAAGGTCGAGCGCATTCGAGACCTCGTCCGTTTTCCGGCCGGAGAGCGGGCTGAAGCCTGGCGGCGAGGGTTCCTGGCGGGGATCTATGACGCCGAGGGCTCGTACAGCTGCAAGACTCTGCGCCTCAGCAACACCGATGCCGAGCTGGTGGACGCGATCACCGCATCCCTCCGATCCTTCGAGCTCGGGTTCGCGGTCGAGGTGCGGCGGCCCGAAGACCGCCGGCCGGTGCAGGTCGTCCGCCTCACCGGCGGGCTTGCCGCCTGTCTGCGTTTCTGGCACACGGTCGGCAACGCCATCTCGCGCAAGCGCGACATCGAGGGACGGGCGATCAAGTCCGGCGTCAACCTGTCGGTTCGTTCCATCGAGCCTTTGCCCGGCGCCTCCCGGCTCTTTGACATCACGACCGGCACGGGCGACTTCATCGCGAACGGCGTGGTGAGCCACAACTGCTTCGCCCGCCCGACGCACGAGTACCTGGGGTTTTCGGCCGGGCTCGACTTCGAGACCCGCATCCTGGTCAAGGAGGACGCCCCGGAGCTGCTGCGCGCCGAGCTCGCTTCGCCGCGCTGGACGCCGCAGACGATCGCCATGAGCGGCGTCACCGACTGCTACCAGCCGATCGAGCGCAAGCTCGAGCTGACCCGGCGCTGCCTGGCGGTGCTCGTGGAGCTCCGCAACCCGGTGGTGATCGTGACCAAGAACGCCCTGGTGCGGCGCGACGGCGACCTGCTCGCCGACCTGGCGCGCGACCGGGCGGCGATGGTCTGCCTCTCGATCACCACGCTCGACGGCGAGCTGGCGCAGCGGATGGAGCCGCGGACGTCGCACCCGCGGCGGCGGCTGGAGGCGATCGCCGACCTGACGGCGCGGGGGGTGCCCTGCGCGGTCCTCGTCTCGCCGGTCGTGCCGGGGCTGACCGACCACGAGATGCCGGGGATCCTGGCGGCGGCGCGCGAGGCCGGCGCGGTCTCGGCCCGCTTCCTGCCCCTGCGCCTCCCCGGCGCCGTCGCCGAGCTCTTCCAGCAGTGGCTGGCCGAGCACTACCCCGACCGCCGGGACAAGGTGCTCAACCGCATCCGCAGCCTGCGCGGCGGGCGGCTCAACGACCCGCGCTTCGGCAGCCGGATGCAGGGCGAAGGGATCTTCGCCGAGCAGATGCGGGCGCTGTTCGAGACGAGCTGCCGCCGGCTCGGCTTCCCGGAGCAGGGGCCGGAGCTCTCGACCGCCGCCTTCCGGCGTCCGTCCGAGCCGGGGGCGCAGCTCGACCTCTTCGGCTCGAGCTAGGAGTCCGTGCGTTCGCGCCTAATCGGCGGCCCGGACCTGCGGCGGCCGGCGGGCGGTGCGCGGCTTGCGCGCCGGGGCGGCCGGGGCGAAGCCCTCGGTCGCCACCGCGACGGCGCCCTGCGCCACTTCCTTGCCGCGGTCGATGGCGTCGCGGCTGCGCTGCCGCGCCTGGTCGAGCAGGCGGTCGCGGGTGCTCCCGAGCAGCTCGTCCTCGCGCCGCGTGCCGGGCACCACGAGCCCGGCGAGGAGCCCCGCGGCGAGGCTCACCGTCCCGACCAGCAGCGGCCGCTCCTCGAGCAGCTCCCGGAGCCCTCGGCGGGCGCCGCCGTCGAGCTCTTCGACCTCGCCCTCGTCATACTCGTCGGAGTCCACCGCCTCGAGCTCCAGCTCCTCGGTCCCGCGGCCCGACGTCTTCGATCTCTGCCTCTGCGCCATCTCGATCTCCTTCACGCGGTCCGCGCCGATCGCGCGGCGGGCTCGTCGTCGGCCAGCCGCTCGCCCGAGCTCTTGAGGAACCGGGCCAGCAACAGCCCGGCGAGGAAGGTACCGCCCAGGAACAGCTCGGGGCGGCGGCGGGCGAACTCCTGCACGTCGTCGAACAGCCCCTCGAGGTCCCGCTCGCGCAGGTAGCGCGTCACCTTGTCCACCTGCTCGGCGGCGACGTCGGCGTACTGCGCCAGCGGCCCCACCGGCTGCCCCTCGAGGCGGCTCGCGGTGTCGCGCAGCGAGCCGGCCAGCTCGTCGAGCCGCGCGGCCGCCAGGTCCTTGCGCTCCGCCACCAGCCCCTCGACGCGGCCGCGCGCGCGCGTCATCAGCACCGACGACTGACGGCGCCCCTGCTCGCGCAGCAGGTCCACCGTGCCCCTCTCGACTCTTTCCGCCATGACGACCTCGCTTTCTTCCAGGATTCCAGGGAGTCTGTCCGGGCCGCGGGCGCGCTCCGCCTACGGCCTCCGCTTCGCGGAAGGAGGGTCGCAAGAGGTGTGCCAGTGGTCTCCGGGCGCCGCGGCGCCGCTCAGTCGCCGATCATCCGCTCGAACCCCTCGCTGCGGCTGAGCCGGAGCGGGCGCTCGCGGCTGCCGAGGCGCCCTTCGTGACCCGAGAGGTCGGTGGCGACGACGTAGAGCTCGACGGTGCCGTTGCCGTGGAGGTCGGGGGCGATCTCCACCGTGTAGGCGAACGCGGAGCGAGTGTGCGGCAGCTCGCGGAAGGAGCCGCCGGCGGGGCGGGCGAAGATGCGCACGCCGGCCACCTCGTAGTCGTCGCGGGCGCGGAAGCTCAGCTCCGCGACGGTGCCGCGCGCGTATTCGAGGGAGTGGCCCTCGCGCAGCTCGACCACCGGCGGCTCGCGGTCGAGGGCGGCGAGCTGCTGCTCGAGGCGGCGCCGGGCCGCGGCGAAGGCCGGCGCCAGGTGCGGCGTCGGCTCGACCCGCGCCAGCGCGGCGAGCCCGTCGGCGGGCTTCCGGCGCCGCTCGAAGTTGGGGATGGTCTCTTCGAGGAGCGCCCGCTGCACCGGCTCGGCGTCGCGGTGGGCGCGCAGCCGCGCCAGCCGGCCGGCGAGCCCGGTCCGCTCCGGCCAGCCGCTCGCGATGATGCCGAGCGCGCCGAGCGCGGTGCCGTAGTCCCCCGCCCGGGCCAGCTCCTCGGCGTGCTCCTCGATCCAGGCGGCCGCCCACTCGCGGACGTGGGCGTCGTGGCCGCGGAGGAGGAGGTCGGCGAGCCGGGGCTCACGCACCGGCCGCGGCGCGGGCGCCGCCGCGGCGGGCCGCACCGGCGGCGGTTCGTCGTCGCCCCCGAACTTGAAGAAGAGGAAGAAGAGGAAGAGGACACCGAGGGCCAGCCCGAGCGCCGCCGCGACGGCGACGCCCCGGCGCGGCGCCCGCAGCGCGACCCGGCGGCGGGGCG
>DASUNQ010000060.1:0-6731 GCA_036277075.1 Thermoanaerobaculia bacterium | reverse complement strand
CCCCAGATCCACGGCCTCGAGGCCGTCGTGGATCTGCCACACGGTCTCGGAGGCGCCGAGGAAGAGACGGCCGCCGGGCGCCAGGTGCCGCTCCACCTCCGCCAGCGCGCGCCGCGGGAGCGGCCGCCGGAAATAGATCAGCAGGTTGCGCAGCAGGACGAGGTCGAACGGCCCTTCCGGCAGCGCGTACGGGGGCCGCGCGAGGTTCAGCGCGCGGTACGCGATGCGGGCGCGCAGCTCGGGGGCGAGCTCGACTAGGCCCGGGGGGCCCGCGCACGGGCGCAGCCAGCGCGCGGCGAGCGCCGGCGGCACCTGCGCCACCGCGCGAGCGCCGTAGACGCCGGCGCGCGCGCCGGCGAGCGCCTCCTCGTCGAGGTCGGTGGCGAGGACGCTCCACTCGCGCCCGGCGAGATGCGGGCTCTCGGCCAGGAGCATCGCCAGCGTCGCCGGCTCCTCGCCCCGGCCGCAGGCGGCCGACCAGACCCGCAGCCGCCGCCCCCCGAGCCCGGCGACGAGCGCCGGCAGCACGCTCTCGACGAGCGCCCGGAACTGCTGCGGCGCGCGGAAGAAATAGCCCTCCTTGATGGTCAGGGAGGCGATCAGGTGCGGCCACTCGGCGGCGAGGGCGCCGGCGGCGAGCGCCCGCACGTACTCCTCGACGTCGTCGCTGCCGGCCGCGGCGGCACGCCGCGCGGCCACCTCGGCGAGGAAGGGGTGGCGCGACGGCGGCAGGGCGTTGCCCGTCGCCTCGCGCACCAGGCCCGCGAGCTGGCGCACCGCCGCCTCCGCGCCTGGGAGCGAAGCTTCGCCCCCCTCCCCCGTGCAGCGGGGGAGGGCCCTCACGGGCGGACCCTGTTGCGGCCCGCCGCCTTGGCTTCGTAGAGCCGCCGGTCGGCGAGGGAGACCAGCGGGTCGGCGCTCAGCCGCTGCGCCAGCTCGCCGCTCGCGGCGACGCCGAAGGAGGCGCTGATCCGCACCTCCTCGTGGGTCGGCAGCACCATCGTGCTCTCCGCCAGCGCACGCCGCAGCCGCTCGGCCGCCTGGCGCGCCGGGTCGAGGTCCACCGAAGGCAGCACGACCAGGAACTCCTCGCCGCCGTAGCGGCCCAGGATGTCGGTGGCGCGCAGGCTGCGTTGCAGCGCCGCCGCCCCCTCGCGCAGCACGCGGTCCCCGGCCAGGTGGCCGTGGGTGTCGTTGACCTCCTTGAAGTGGTCGAAGTCGCAGAGGATCACCGACACCGGGTGCCCGTAGCGGCGCGCCCCCTCGATCTCGACCGTCAGGCGATCGAGGATCGCGCGGTGGTTGAGCAGGCGGGTGAGGCTGTCGAGCGTCGACAGCTCGCGCAGGCGCTGCGCCAGCCGCGCGTTGTCGAGCACCAGCGCCAGGTGCCCGGCGAGGCCCTCGAGCAGCGCGCGGGCGCGGGCGTCGAAGCGCTGCGGCTCGCGCGGCAGCAGGCAGAGGGTGGCGCGCGCGCCGCGCACGGCGAGCGGGAACCAGACGCAGTGGCTGAGGTCCACCGGCTCGCCGTCGCCGCGGTCGCCGCTGAACTCCACCTCGACCGGCGTCGCCGGGGCCAGCTCGAGGCTCTCGACGAGCCGGCCGGTCAGCTCCTCGAGGTCCTCTTCGCGGATCGGCTCCTGGAGCAGGACGTGGATCATCGCCTCGTCCGTCTCCCCCACCGCGACCGCGAGGAGCCGCGAGTCCACGATGTCGCCGAGGGTCTCGAGCGCGGCGTGGCCGGCCTCGTCGAAGTCGGCGGCGGCCATGCCGCGCTCGAGGAGGGTGTTGACCAGGGTCGCCTGGAGGAGGCTCTGGTCGAGGTGGCTGGCGACCCGCCCGAGCACCTCCACGGGGCCCATCGGCGCCCCCGCCTCGGCCGGCTCGCCGACGCGCGCGGCCAGCGCCAGCCGCTCGACGGTCTCGAGCAGCTCGCGCGGCTCGTGGTCCTTGGTCAGGTAGGCGTCGGCACCGGTGCGCAGGCTCCAGAAGCGGGAGGCGATGCCGGTCTCGCCGGTGAGCACCAGCACCGGGATGTGCGCGGTGGCGGGGTCGGACTTGAGCAGGCGCAGCAGAGGGAAGCCCTCGAGGTGCGGCATCTCGATGTCGGTGACGACGAGGTCGGGCAGCTCGCGCAGCGCCTGCACCGCCCCGTCGACGCCGTCGTGCGCCTCGAGCACCGCGAAGCCGGCGCCGCGCAGGGTGCGCGCGAGCACCGCGCGCGTGACCTCGCTGTCGTCGACGATGAGCACACGCCGTTCGGTCATGCCGCCACCCCCTGCCAGACCCGCACCAGGGCCCGGCCGATCTCGCGCGGCGGCAAGGCCACCTCGGCGGCGCCGCGTTCCAGCGCGACGCGCGGCATGCCGAAGACAACCGAGCTCGCCGCGTCCTGCACGATCGTCAGGCCGCCCCCGCGCCGCAGCGCCGCCAGCCCCTCGGCGCCGTCGTGCCCCATGCCGGTGAGGAGCACGCCCGCCACCCGCCGGGGGCAGCTCGCGGCGCAGGAGAGGAACAGCTCGTCCACCGCCGGGCGGTGGCCGCCGCGCGGCGGCCGGCCGGCGTCGAGATGGAGCGTGCCGTCGCGGCGCAGCCGCAAGTGCGCCCCCGGCGGCGCCACGCGCACCGCGCCGGGCGGCGGGGCCTCCCCGTCCTCGGCGACGCGGACGTCGGCCCGCAGCTCGCGGCCGAGCCAGTCGGCGAAGCCCAGCTCGAAGCCGGCGGCGATGTGCTGGACGACGAGGAAGGCCACCGGCGGATCGGGAGGGACCTCCCCCAGAAGCTCGCGCAGCGCGGCCGGGCCGCCCGTAGAGGCGCCGACGGCCACCCAACGCAGGTCGTGCGGCGCCGCCGCCGTCCGCGGCCGCTCCGCCGGGCCGCTTTCGGAGCGCACCGCCCGGGAGGGGGCCCGCGCCAGCGCCCGCACGGTCTCGGGGAGGCTCTCGGCCAGGAGCTGCCAGCTCGCCGGGTCCTCGGGCTTGGGCAGGACCTCCAGCGCGCCGCGGCGGATCGCCTCGAAGCCGGTCCTCATCGCGTCGCGGTTGGCGCGCGAGGAGAGGACGACGATCGGCGTCGGCCGCAGCGCCATGATGCGCTCGATCGCGGTGTAGCCGTCCACCACCGGCATCTGCAGGTCCATCAGCACCACGTCGGGCCCCAGCGCGGCGACCGCCGCCACCGCCGCGGCGCCGTCCTCCGCCTCGCCGGCGACCTCGATGTCGCCGGTGCGGGCGAAGAAACGGCGCAGCACCGCCCGCACCGACTTCGAGTCGTCGACCACCAAGACGCGGATCATCTCAGCGCCCCACCAGCCGGCGCAGCAGCGAGACCAGCTCGCCGGCGTCCAGGGTCTGCTTGGTCAGGTAGGCGTCCGCCCCGGCGCGGAGGCCGCGCAGCCGGTCCTCCGGGCGGTCGCGCGTCGAGACCACCACCACCGGCAGCGCCGCGAAGCGTCCGCGCGAGCGCAGCCGCTCGGTGAGCTCGAAGCCGTCCATCCCCGGCATCTCGATGTCCACGACGAGACAGTGGAAGCTCCCCTCCTCCAGCCGCGACAGCGCCTCTTCGGCGTCGGCGGCGGCGGCGACCTCGAACCCGGCGTCCTCGAGCAGGCGCCGTTCCATCTCGCGGGTGGCGGGCGAGTCGTCCACCAGCAGCACCCGCGTGCGCGCCGGCGGGGCCGGCGGCCCCGCGGCCACGGCGCGGCTCGCCTCGCGCCGCGCCAGCGCCTGCGGCGACAGCACCCCGACCGGCTCGCCCGACCCGAGGAGGGCGACCCCTTCGAGCAGCCGGTCCGTCGTCACCGTCCGCGTCAGCGGCCGCACCAGCACCTCCTGCTCCCCCTCGACGGCGTCGACCAGCAGCGCCAGCGGCGCACCCGCGGCGGCCCCTTCGAGTAGCAGCGGCCGCTCCGCCGGCGGCTGGCCGTAGAGCGCGGCAAGCGGCGCGTAGGGGACCAGCCGCTCGCCGACGCGCGCGACGCAGCGCCCGCCGCGCTCGAGGAGGTCCGCCTGCCCGACTCGCGCGGCCCGTCCCACCGCCGCCGACGGCAGCGCCAAGCGCAGCTCGCCGACCCGCAGCATCATCACCTGCTCGCCGCGGCGGGCGACCGGCACCGCGAGGACGACCGCCGTCCCGCCGCCGAGGTCCGAGTCGAGCGTTACCTCGCCGCCCAACCGCGCGACCACCGTCGCCACCACGTCCAGCCCGACGCCGCGGCCGGAGATCTCCGAGACCTCCTGCCGGGTCGAGAAGCCGGGCGTGAAGAGGAGGCGGTAGACCGCCTCGCGCCCGAGGCCGGCGGCCGCCTCCTCCTCCACCAGCCCGGCGCGCACCCCGTTCTCGACCACCCGCGCCGGATCGATCCCGGCGCCGTCGTCGCTGATCGCCAGCCGCACCCGCCCCCGCTCGCCCCGCGCCGAGATCCGGATCTTACCCGCGCGGGGCTTCCCGCGCGCCTCCCGCACCGCCGGCGGCTCGATGCCGTGGTCGGCGGCGTTGCGGACCAGGTGGAGGAGGGCCTCTTCCAGGTCGCGCGCGATCCGCCGGTCGAGCCGGGTCTCCTCCCCCTCGAGCTCGACCTCCACCTCGCGCCCCAGCGAGCGGGCGAGGTCCCGGGCGTAGCGGGCGAGCGAGCGCAGCGGACCGCGCAGCGGCTGGAGCTGGACGCCGAGGAGGCTCTCGAGCTGCGCGTCGGCGGCGTGCGCCAGGCGCCGCTGCCCGCCCTCGAGGTCGACCGCGGTCCGCCGCAGCATCGTGGCGAGGAGAGCCAGCACCTGTCGGGGCGCGGGCTCGTGCAGCCCCTCTTCGGCCAGCCGCGCGAGCTGGTCGAGGCGCTCGACGGCGCCCTGGGAGCCGCGCGCCATGAGGCGGACCTGCGCGGCGCCCTCGGCCAGGGTGTCGAGGAGCCGGGGGTCGAGCCGGAGGTCGGCGGCGGTGGGCGGCGCCGGCACGGCGCGCGGCCGGTCGTGCGCTCCGGCAACCGGCGCGGCGGCGCCGCGGCCGTTCTCGCGGCGGTCTTCGAGCAGCCCCGCCAGCAGCTCGCCGTCGGCCGCCGGCTCCTCGCCGCGCGCCACCGCGTCCACCATGCCGGCGAGGCGGTCGGCGGCCCGCGTCAGCAGGCCCGCGGCGCCCGCCCGCGGCGCCTGGAGCGCCTCCTCGGCCGCGTGGCAGAGCTCGGCGAAGGTGCCGAGCCGGAGCATGCGCGCCGCGCCTTTCAGCGTGTGCAGCTCGCGCCGCACCTCGACCGCCGCCTGCGGCTCCCCCTCGAGCCGCGGCAGCAGCCCGCCGAGCTTCTCCAGACGTTCGCGCGCCTCCTCGACGAAGAGCGGGACGAGGTCGGCGAGCTCCGAGGTCACGGCGGGCTAAATCTTCGTCCAGCTCTCGACGTTCACGTCGAGGCCGAGGACGCCGAGGAGCCGGCCCTCGTCGTAGAGCGGCGTGGCGGCGGTGAAGATGGGGGCGCCGGTGAGCAGCGAGTCGAAGAGCGGGGTGATGATCGTCCGCCGCTGGCGCGTCGCCGCCTGGTACCAGGGACGCTCGGCGAAGCCCTCGCCGGCGCGCACCGCGGCGGGGACCTCGCGGTCGCCCAGCAGGCGGCGGTTGACGGCCAGCGCCGTGTGGCCGTCCCGGCCGTCGATGAAGTAGAGGCACTCGACGAACGGCCGCTCCTGCGCCAGCTCCTCGAGCAGCCGCTCGAGCGCGGACCACTGGCCGAGCGACCGCGCCACCTCGCGCGACCAGCGCTCGACGGTGTGCTTGAGCGAGTGCGGCGAGTCGACGTGGAAGGACTGCGCCAGCAGCTGCATCTCGAGCCCGAGGCGGTTCAGGCGGTCGGCGGTGCGCGAGAACTGCTTGAGCCCCGCGGCCGTGCGCTGCACCACCTGCGACACCTCCTTGAGCGTCAGCACCACCTCCTCCGAGGCGGCGTTCTGCTGCTGCGTGGCGCAGGAGATCTCCCGCGCCACCCGCGCGCTGTCGGTGGCGGCGCCGCGCAGGGCCTCGATGGCTGCGGCGGCGGCGCGCGCCCGCTCGAGCACCCGCTCGGCCTCGCGGCTCCCCTCATCGCTCGCCGCGACGGTGGCGCGGATCGAGCCGGTGAACTCGCCGAGCAGGCTGCGCACCGACTCGACCGACTCCTGCGAGCGCCGGGCGAGGCGCCGCACCTCGTCGGCCACCACCGCGAAGCGGCCCCCGTGCTCGCCGGCGGCCGCCGACTCGACGGCCGCGTTGAGCGACAGCATGTGCGTCTCCTGGGCGATCTCGGTGATCAGGTCGAGGACGCGGTAGATCTGGCGCGAGCGCTCGCCGAGGGACTCGGCGCGGCCGGCGATGCCGCCGATCTGCGCCCGCGCCTCCGCGACGCCGGCGAGGGCCTCCTCGACCGCCTCCGCCCCCGCCTCCCCGCTCTGCTGGCCGCGCAGGGCGAGGTCCGCCTGCGCCGCCGCGTTGTCGGCGATCTGGGCGGCGGTGCGCGCCAGCTCCTCCATGGCGGCGGTGATCTCGACCACCGAGGCCGCCTGCTGCGACGAGCCGGAGGCGAGCTCGGAGGCGACCTCGTGGACGGAATGGGCGGCCCCCGCCACCTCCAGCGAGCTGGTCTGGATCTGCTGCGCCATGAGCACCAGCGAGCGGGTGGCCAGCAGGCAGGCCTGCGCCAGCTCGCCGGGCAGGCGATCGGCGCGCGCCGCGCAGGCCACGAGGACGCCGGCCTCGAGGGCGTGGAGCGCCGCGGCGAC
>DASUNQ010000059.1:0-4431 GCA_036277075.1 Thermoanaerobaculia bacterium | reverse complement strand
CGGGCGCTCTCCTCCGGGGGAGCTCTCCGCAAGCGCACGGCAACGCGCTCCGCAGTCCGACACCGACCCCGCGCGCAGCGGAGTGCAGGCGCGCGCCTCAGATCCCGCAGTCCTCAGAAAGCGCGCGCCGGTCCCCCGGGGGAGAGCGCCCGGCGCGACCCGGCCCCCGCGCGCATTCCTTCTTCTTCTTCTTCTACTACTAGGGATAGATCTTGTTCAGCATCCGCGGGTAAGGGATCGTCTCCCGCACGTGCTGGAGTCCGCCCATCCAGGCGACGAACCGCTCCAGCCCCATCCCGAACCCGCTGTGCGGAAACGCCCCGTACCGCCGCACGTCCAGATACCACTGAAACGCCTCCAGCGGCAGCTCGTGCTGCCGGATCCGCGACAGCAGCAGCTCCTGATCGTGGATCCTCTGACTCCCCCCGATGATCTCCCCGTACCCCTCCGGCGCCAGCATGTCCAGCCCCAGCACCACCCTCGCGTCCTCCGGGTCCGGCTGCATGTAGAACGCCTTGAACGCCGCCGGGAACCGCGTCACCATCACCGGCCGGTCGTACCGCGCCGCCACCGCCGTCTCCTCGTCGGCGCCGAAATCGTCCCCCCACTGGATCGGGTTCCCCTCCGCCTGCAGCCGCGCGATCGCCTCCGTGTAGGTGATCCGCGGGAACGGCGGCGCCACCCGCTCGAGCGGCCCCGGGTCCCGCTCCAGCGCCTTCAGGTCCTCGCCGCAGCGGTCCAGCACCCGCGCCACGAGCTCGCAGACGAACTCCTCCGCCAGCGCGCAGAGCCCCTCGAACTCGAGAAACGCCACCTCCGGCTCCACCATCCAGAACTCCATCAGGTGCCGCCGCGTCTTGCTCTTCTCGGCCCGGAACGTCGGCCCAAAGCAGTAGACCTTGCCGAACGCCGCCGCCGCCGGCTCGAGGTAGAGCTGCCCCGACTGCGAGAGATACGCCTTCTCCCCGAAGTAGTCCGTGGCGAAGAGCGTCGAGGTCCCCTCGCAGGCCGCCGGCGTCAGGATCGGCGAGTCGATCAGCACGAAGTCGCGGCGGTGGAAGAAGTCGCGGATCGCCTGCGAGACCTCGCTGCGCAGCCGCAGCGCCGCGCGCTGCCGGCTCGAGCGCAGCCAGAGGTGGCGGTGGTCCATGAGGAACGCCACCCCGTGCTCCTTGGGTGTGATCGGGAACTCCTCGGTCAGATGCTCGACGCGGAAGTCGGTGAGCTGGACCTCGACCCCGCCGGGCGCCCGGCGGTCCTCCTTGACGCGGCCGGAGAAGGCGACCGTCGACTCCTGCGTCGCCCGCTCGACCTCCGCCAGGCCGCCTCCGGCAGGTCCGCCCGGCTCGCCACCGCCTGCACCACCGCGCCGCCGAGACGCACCTGAAGGAAGGCGATCTTCCCCGACGAGCGCTTGCCGTCGATCCACCCCCGCAGCGCCACCTCCTGCCCGGCGTGAGCGGGCAGCTCGCGGAAGGAGGGGGACGGGAGCGGTGGGGCGGGCGTGGTCGTCGCCATGGGGCGCGGATTGTAGCAGTGGGGTTTCGCCCCGCTCGGTGTACACTTCGGTAAGGAATCGCCAGGAGGGTAAGGAATGCCGACGACCACGCTCACCAGCAAGGGCCAGGTTACTCTGCCCAAGGAGATCCGCGACCGACTCGGGCTGCGGCCCGGCCACCAGTTGAGCTTCGAGATCGAACCCGACGGACGGCTCGTGGTGCGCCCTAAGAGCGTGGACCTCATGTCGCTCGGCGGGCTGCTGCGGCGCCGCCGGGCCAAGAAGAGCCTCCGCCAGATCGAGGAAGGGATCGGCCGTGGGGCGGCCGAGAGCTTCCGCGAGTCGGTCGAGTGATCGCGCTCGACACCAACGTCCTCGTCCGTTTTCTCGTCGCCGACGATCCGGAGCAGTTCGAGGCGGCAAAGCAGAGCCTGGCCCGCCTCGGGCCGGCGGAGGAGTCGGGCTTCGTGGCCGACATCGTGCTCGCCGAGCTGGTGTGGGTGCTGCGCACGACCTACGAGCACTCGCGGGGCGAGATCCTGCAGGCCCTGGAGGCCTTGGCCAGCGCCGACCACTTGACCTTCGAGGACGACGGTCGACTGGCGCGCGCCCTGCGCGCCTTCGGTGAGGGGCGCGGCGACTTCGCCGACTACTTGATCCGCGAGCGCGCCACGGCGGCGGGCTGCTCGTCGATCCTGACCTTCGACAGGACCCTACAGAAGGAAAAGGGGTTCTCGGCGCCTACCTAGTCGGAACGGCGGGCGCGGTTCCTGCGCCCTCGCGCAGGAGTTGGCCGCGACGTAAGCGGTCAGGCCGCAGAGCGTACAGCCCCGCTACTGAGACGGGCGTGTGCGGGCAAGACACCCCGCCCGCACGATCCGGTCATTACTCCGGCTGCACCAGCTTCATCCGCAGAGTCCCGTACTGGTCGAGCTTCACCTCGGCTTGGACCGGCCGGTCGTCGATCTCGACGCTCAGATCCGGCGCCGCCCGGAAGCCACGGCCGAGAACGTGGAGGACGCCGTCTCCCCCGAGCACGGGCAGACCCGGGAGCGCCAGGTCCGTGGTCAGGATCAGGTACGGCGCCCCGGCCGCGGCCGGCGCATAGGGCTCGACCGAGGCCTCCTCGTTCAGCTCGCCCCGGGTCGAGAGCAGGCCGACGAAGCGGCCCTCCTGGAAGATCAACCCCGTCAGGGCCTCCCGCCGGAAGGGACAGCCAAGCACCCGTCTCAAGCCCTTGAAGCCCGCACCCCGCTTCGCCTCCCGCACCGGGATCCACTCCTGGATCTCCGCTCCCTCGGGCACGTACTGGAGGACCCGGCTCCCAGGGGTGACGGTGACGGCCTCGACGCGGTTCCCTTTCACCACGACCCCGTTGATCCGGCCGCGCAAGACGAGGAAGACCGCCTTGTCCCGCCAGTCCACCTCGATCTCCCAGAGACCGTGGCCGTAGCTCGACACCACGATCGACCCGCCGCGCCGGAAAAAGAAGCCAGTGATGTCGGTGCGTGGCGGCGGCACCATGATGATGTGCGGAGCCGCTCCTAATGGCTCTGCAGCAGCCGCAGCGCGTCGGCCGCGGCTTGCTGCTGCGCCACCTTCTTGCTCGACCCGTCGCCGCGGCCGGAGCAGGCGCCGGCGATCCAGCACTCGACGGCGAAGCGCTTGTCGTGGTCGGGGCCGGACTCGGCCACCAGCCGGTACTCCGGCAGGTCCCAGCCGCGGGCCTGCGTCAGCTCCTGGAGCGCGGTCTTGGAGTCGGAGTGGAGGATCTCGGCTTCGGCGATCAGCGCGCGGTCGAGCATCGGCCGGATCGCCGCCCGCGCCGGCTCGAGGCCGCCGTCGAGGTAGACGGCACCGAAGAGCGCCTCGACGGCGTCGGCGAGGAGCGAGTCCTTGCCGCGCCCGCCCCCCTTCTCCTCCCCCACCCCCAGGCGCAGCGCGTCGGCGACCCCGAGCGTCGCGGCCCAGGCGGCGAGGACCGGCTCGCTCACCAGGTGGTTGACCCGCTTCGAGAGGTCCCCCTCGCGCTCGCCCGGGTAGCGGTCGAAGAGGAGCTCGGCAGTCACCAGCTTCAGGACCGCGTCCCCCAGCCACTCCAGCCGCTCGTAATGCTCCTCGCTCCCCTGCTCGTTGGCGAAGGAGCGGTGGGTCAGGGCGCGGGCCAGCAGCTCGCGGCGGCGGAAGCGGTAGCCGAGGCGCTCCTCAACGCCGGCCAAAGCGCCGTTCCAGGTCGGAGTCGCTCATCTGCAGGACGACCGGGCGGCCGTGCGGGCAGGCGAAGGGCTGCTCACCGGCGAAGAGCTCGCCGACGAGGGCCTCCATCTCGGCGGGCGCCAGCGGGTGGTGCATCTTGACCGCCGCCCTGCAGGCGAGGCTCGCGGCGAGGGTCTCGACGATGCGGCGGCGCAGCGGCGTGGTGCCGTCGCCGTCGTCGCTGGCATCCTCGGCGGCCTCCTCGGCGGCGAGGGCACGGAGGAGGCCCTCCCCCTCCGCGGCCGAGAGCGGCGCCGGCACGGCGGTCAGGGCCAGGGTGTCGCCCGAGAGCTCGGCGAGCGCGAAGCCGCAGGTCTCGAGAGCGGGGGCGAGCTCGAGGAGGCGGAGGCGCTCGGCCGGGGCGAGCTCGAGGAGCGCGGGGACGAGGAGGGACTGGCTGGCCGGTACCTCGGCAGAGAGAGCCCGACGCAGGCGCTCGTAGAGGACCCGCTCGTGAGCCACGTGCTGGTCGATCAGGTAGAGGCCGTCCGGGCCTTCGAGCAGGATCAGCGTCCCCTTGTACTGGCCGAGCAGGCGGAAGGGGCGCGGCTCGCCGCCACGCCCGGAGAGCGGGACGGTCGGCCGGTCGAGCGGGGCGTAGGCGGCGGCGGCGAGGCGGTTGAGGTCCTCGCGCAAGCCGCGCTCGGACGGCGGCAGTGAGCCGCCCTCCCCGAGAC
>DASUNQ010000058.1:0-3914 GCA_036277075.1 Thermoanaerobaculia bacterium | reverse complement strand
TGGCTCCCGCCGAGCCGGTGGCGAGCCGCCGCGACCGCCTCCTCGCCGGCCTCGCCGACCTGCTGGTGCACGCCGCGGTCGGGGTCACGGCGGCGGTCGGCGCGCTGCTGCTCGGCGCCCGTCCGGAGCCGGCGGACTGGCCGCCGTTCGCCCTCTTCCTCCTCAGCTTCTCCTTCCTCTACGCGGTCGTGCCGCTCGCCTTCTGGGGGCAGACGCTGGGCATGGCCTGGGCGGGCTTGCGGGCCGTCAACGCCGACGGCCAGCAGCTCGGCTTCGGGCAGACCGCGTTGCGCTGGCTCGGCGGCCTGCTCACCGCCGCGGCGCTCGGCCTGCCGCTGCTGCCGGCGCGCCGCCGCTCGCTGACCGATTGGATGAGCGGCTCGGTCACCCTCCGCCGCCGGTGAGCCGCGAAGCGCCGGCGGTCGCGGCCGAGCGCCAGGCGAAGCAGCTCGCGGTGCTCAACGAGATCGCGCGCCTGGCGACGCTCGCCCTCGACCTCCGCCCGCTGCTGCAGCGCATCGTCGAGGCCCTGGCGCACAAGTTCGAGTGGGAGTTCGTGGCCTGCGTCACCATCGACCGCGAGCGCGACCGTTTCGTCTGCGAGGCGCTGGTCTCCGACGGGCCGACCGACGTGCACGTCGGCTACACCCGGGCCATCGGCACCGGCGTCGTCGGCGAGGTGGCGGCGACCGGGCTGCCGATCCTGCTCGACGACGTGCGCTCCTATCCGACCTACGTCGAGACCGCGCCCGGCGTCGTCGCGGAGCTCTGCGTGCCGGTCCGCGCCGGCGGCGCGGTGGTGGCGGTGCTCAACGTCGAGAGCACCCGCCCCGCCGCCTTCCACGGTCAGCTCGCGCTGCTCGAGACCGTCGCCGACCAGGTGTCGAGCGCACTGACCACGGCGCGGCTCTTCCAGGACGCCCAGCGGCGGGTGCGGCTGCTCGAGATGGTGAGCGAGGTGTCCAAGGCGGCGCTCGAGGCGGGCGAGCTCGAGGCGCTGCTCGACGGCATCGTCCGCTACGTCCACGAGCGTTTCGGGGTGGACATCGCGGCGATCATCCTGGTCGGGCGCGACGGCGAAGAGTACGAGCTGGCGGCGATCGCCTCGCGCACCCCGCTCGGACTGGAGCGCGGCCTGCGGCGGCCGCTCGCCTCCGGCATCGTCGGGCGCGCCATCCGCACCGGCGACGAGCAGCTCGTGCTCGACGTGCGGCGCGACCCGGACTACATCACGGTCGACCCGGAGACCGTCGCCGAGTACGTGGTGCCGATCCGCCTGCGCGGGCGGCTCCTCGGCGTCATCGACCTCGAGAGCTCCTCGCCCGACCGCTTCTCGGCCGAGGACCGCCTCGTCTTCCGCACCTTCGCCGACCAGCTCGCCGGCGCCATCCACATCGCGGCGATCAACCGCGAGCTCGAGGAGGCGAACCGGCGCCTGCAGGAGGCCAACGTCGGGCTCCAGCTCCTCTCCGCGCTCGACGGCCTGACCGGCGTCGCCAACCGCCGCCGCTTCGAGGAGGTCTTCAACCTCGAGTGGCGCCGCGCCTCGCGCGCCGGGCTGCCGCTGGCGGTCGCCATGATCGACATCGACCACTTCAAGCGCTACAACGACATGCAGGGGCACCAGCGCGGCGACGACACCCTGGTCCGGGTGGCGCACGCGCTGGCGGGCAGCCTCCACCGCGCCGCCGACCTGGTGGCGCGCTACGGCGGCGAGGAGTTCGTCGTCGTCCTCCCCGGCAGCCGCGAGGAGCACGCCGCCGCCTACGCCGAGAGGCTGCGGCAGGAGATCGAAGCGCTCGCGATCCCGCACCCCGGCGCCTCGCCGGAGGCGGTGGTAACGGTGAGCGTCGGCGTCGCCGCCTGCGTCCCCGAGCCCGACTGCCTTCCGGCCAGCCTCCTCGAGGCCGCCGACCGCGCCCTCTACGCCGCCAAGCGCGGCGGCCGCAATCGGGTGGAGCGGGCTAGCGCCCCCTAGCGGGGCGCCCCTCGCGCCAGAGCGCGGAGGCGATCCAAAGGTTGCCGGCGAAGGTCGCCGCGGCGAGCACGGCGAGCGGCGGCAGCGCCGGCCAGAGGGCGAGGAGGCCGGCGGCCTGGTAGAGGAGGCCGCAGGCGCGAAAGGGCTCGAAGGCGAGCCCGCCCAGGAGCCAGAGCGAGTGGCCGAGCAGGAGGAGCCAGAGCGCCGGCAGCGCCCAGGCGAGGTCCTGCCAGACGAGCAGCGCCGAGAGCGCCAGCGCCACGAGCGAGAGGTTCCCCTGGACCGAGAGCGCCCACCCCGCGAGCGGCGTCCCGCCGCGCCCGAGGCGGCGCGCCCGCAGGTGCCCGCCGACCTCGACGGCGCCCGCGAGGAGGATCGCCGCCGACCACAGGAGGAGCACCGCCGCCCCCCCGCCGCGGCCAAGCGCCGCCGGGGTCGAGAGCGCCGCCGCCGGCAGCGCGATCGCCCAAGCCAGCCACGGCCACGGCGAAGACAGATAGGGCCGCCCGGCACCCCGGAACCGCTCCCGGACCGCCTCGAGATCGTCCTCGTCGGCGGCCGGGGACCAAGCGACGAAGGGGTCGTACTCGGAGGACGGCATCACACCTAACATACGTGCAACGCGGGGACGGTGTCGGCGATCCGAGCCGGAGGGCCACTTCGTCGGCACGCAGCTCGTCACCGTCGGCTCAATCCGTGGGCGTCCTGCCCCTCCTCAAGCCCAGAGAGGTTGCCGCGCTGCTGGAAGGACTCGGCTCGTCAGCGCTCCGCAGATCTGCCAAAAAATCTAGCGAGCTACTGGGGTGACGGCGAGCTGCGAGTCGAGACCTTCACCCGGCGGTTCCGCCGTCCAATAGCGCAGACTGACTTCGCCGAGGACGTAAAATCCTATCTTGACGGCCGACTGCAAGAAGTCTGCAGAGTCGAAGTTTCTGATGCGAGCATGTCCGGGTAGGAGACCCAGGAGGCTCCGGGAAAGAAATCTGCTCAAGAACCATAGGATCTTGGATGCGCGCTCGAGGACGTGCCAATCGACTAGAGAGCGTCGCCCGATGACACCCGTCGAGGCGCGCGTGCTGTCGAAGGCGAGCGGAAAACAGGCTAGAAAAGCCGCCTCCGAGGTAGGGTGGACGAGCTGAGAGTAAGTTCCTGAATCGAGATCGAACCACTTGATGATCTCCTCCCGCAGATCAGCGGGGAAAATAGTGAGTGCTCGCTCGAACCCACTTCGCGCTCCCCGTCCCGACAGCTGCTTTCGCCAAAGACTTCTCGCGTCTGCGTTGGTTGCGCCGATGAACTCCGCGGCGAGGTTGGAGTCATCCAGGATCAGGACGAATGATCGCGTCGCCTCGATAATGGTCCTCAGAAGAATACCAGCCGATGGACCTAACCCGCTGAGACAGAGCGATCTCAGTGCGGTCGCTTGTGTACAGAGGTAGCCGCTATAAAGCCAGGTCGAACGGACCCGAGCGTCTGCTGGCCGCTTGCAGTCCTCGGTCAATGCAGCGTGAAGAGCCAGCAACCAGAGAGTCTCGACCTCAAATACTGCGAGCCACGGTTCCAAGAGAGTTCGCGCTGCTGTTTCCTCGTTGGCCGCGCCGTCAACGAATTCCGCGAAATCGGGCAACTCTTCGAAGGGACTCTTCAGCTCCTTAGCTACGCGAGCCCAAGAGGCGGCTAGATCCTCTCGGACGCGGGATGTCGTGGGCATTCGTGTCGCTAATAGGAGAGTGGTCTAACCGCTACAAGAAAAAACGTCACCAACGGGGATGAGAGGACGCTACGGTTCGCTCAGTGTTCAGATTCGGTAATTACCCGACAGTCGGCCCCTGGAGCGGCGGTCACGCGGCTTCGGATTCCTCCTCCATCTGAGTCTCCTGAGGGATGAGCAGGGGCAGCTCGGCGACGCCGAGAGCCTCCCGCAGAGCCTGCGCCG
>DASUNQ010000057.1:0-12434 GCA_036277075.1 Thermoanaerobaculia bacterium | reverse complement strand
GCGTCGCGCGTCCGCCACCACCAGCCGAGCGCCACCGCCGCGACCAGGACCGCGGCGAGGGCGAGCGGCGCGACCTGACGCCACCGCCCCCGGCGCCGGGCGGCGACCAGCTCCTCCCACTCCCGCCGCGCCGCCGCCCGGATCGCCGCCAGGTCCTCCTCGGGCGGCGCCGGCCGCCGGCCCGCGCCCTCGAGCAGCTCGCGGACCGCCGCCTCCTCCGGCAACTCCGTCCCGCGCGTCCCCGCTCTCTCGTCGCTCACGGCGCCGTCCTCTCCCTGGCCACCGGGAGCTCCCGGTCCGGCGCGTCCCCGCCCGCCGCGGCCCGTGCATAGCCCTCCCGGAACGCCTGCCGCGCCCGCGTCAGCAGCGACTCCGCCGCCTTGACGCCGACGCCGAAGCGGGCGGCGATGCGCTCGACCGGCTGGCGGTCGAGGTACTTCCACTCGAGCGCCATGCCGTAGTGCGGCGGCAGGCCGTCGAGGACGGCGTGCACCAGCGCCGCCCGCTCCTTGTGCAGCAGCGCCTGCTCCGGCCCCGGCGGCGCGGGAGCCAGCGGCACGGCGGTCTCGAGGACTTCGCCGGTCAGGGGCATCTCGGGCTCCCGCCGGCCCAGGCGCCGGAAGTGCGCCGCGATCTCGTTGCGGCAGCAGGCGCAGAGCCAGGTCATCAGCTCCGACTCGCCGCGAAACGTCGCCAGCTTGGCGATCGCGCGGCAGAGCGTGGTCTGGACGATGTCGCGCGTCAGCTCGCGGTCGCCCAGGCGGCGCTGCGCGAAGCGGTAGACGGCGGGGACGTAGTCGGCGGCGAAGAGGTCGAACGCGGCCTCGTCTCCGGCGAGCATCCTCTCCACGAGCGTCCGCTCCGCCTCGCGCATGGGTTCGGGCGCAGCCTAACCCCTACGGCACGACGTGGATCTCGACCAGCTTCAGCGACTCGTCCCGGACGATGCCGACGCCGGGGCAGTGCACCTTCACGTCCACCTCCTCGCCGGTGGGGTCGTCCAGGGGGTTGGTCTCGTCGACCTGCACGCACTCGGTGAAGATGCCGGCCGGGACCGACACCGCGAACCCCATGCGCACGTTCTCTCCCCGGTCCTCGGCGACGTCCGGGGCGACCTCCTGGTAATACCTGGCGCCGAGCAGGAAGGATCCCGGCATGAGCAGCCCGGGCTGCGCCCCGTCGACCCCGGCCCGCCACGCCCCTTCGTGGCCGACCAGGACGCCGTCCTCGTAGTCGTCCACCTCCTCGCCGAAGTAGAAGATGTTGCTCGTCTCGACGCAGCGGGCGACCCAGTTGCGCGACACCTCGACGATCTCGCCGTCCTCGAACTCCCGCTCCTCCATCACCCGGGCGACGACCGTCCGCGGCACCCCCTTGGCGGTGGTGAAGTGGATCGTCTCGAGCTGGTGCAGCATGGTGACCTCGGCGCGGACTTCGGTGCCGTCCTCCTCCCCCTCCAGTACGAGCTGGCGGCCGGGGCGGAGCTGGAGGTACGGGTTCTGCCTCCCCCAGGCCGACCAGGTGCAGTCCTCGATGCGGAAGTCGGTGGTGAACCCGGTCTCGGCCGCGAAGGCCGGCGGGAGGGCGAGGGCGATCGCCAACGCCAGGATGAGGCTGCTCTTCGATTTCATGGCCGCTCCTTTCTCGTCGTGCTGTTGGACGCCGGAGCGGCCGGAATCCTTCGCCCGGCGGCGCGCGGGGCGCCGCCGGGGGGTCGGGAGCCGGGCGGGAGGGCTAGGGAGCGGCCGGAGCGGCTGCGGGAGGGGCCGCCGGCGCGGGCGGCGCCGCCGGCTGCGGGGCGTTCTGGTCGAGCCAGGCCTGGAAGCCGGCCTCGTCGTGGACGGTGAAGTACCCCTTCATCCGGTAGTGGGTGAGGCCGCAGAGCTGCGCGCAGGCGATCTCCCAGCAGTCCATCTTGGGGGCGCAGGCGGGGAGCCGCCCCTCGGGCGGGGTGACCATCGTCGGCGTGAAGTGGACGGGGATCTCCATGCCCGGGACCGCGTCCTGCTTGACCCGCATGGTGGGCAGGAAGAAGCTGTGGATGACGTCCTTCGAGGAGAGGCGGAGGAAGGCCGGCCGGCCCACCGGCAGGTGGAGCTGGTTGATCGTCGTCACGTCGTCCGCCGCCGCCGGGTCGTTCTTGTCGAGGCCCAGCGGGTTGGTGCCCGCGGAGACCAGCTTCGGGTCGACGCGGCCGAAGCGGCCGTCGCGCCCCGGGTAGTGGAAGTTCCAGGCGAACTGCTCGGCGACCACCCGCACCTCGACCGCGCGCGCCCGCTCCGCGGGAGAGAGCGCCGCCACCCGCCGCGCCCACATCGGCACCGCGAAGCCGATGAGCAGCAGCACCTCGACCAGCACCACGCCGACCTCGCCGTAGGTCGAGAAAAGCCCCTTGGCGCCTGCGTAGCGCGCCCGCGGCTGCCGCCCGGCGCGGAAGCGGACCAGGGCGAGCACGAAGTAGACGCCCCAGACCACGAAGAGGATCGCCATCACCCAGTGGACGAGGCCGATCAGGAAGTCGATCTCGCCGCCGTGCGCCGAGCCGGAGATGGGCAGGTTGAGGTATCTCTCCATCTACGCCTTCCCCCCTTTGAGGAGCCGCAGCCGCGGCGCCGGCCTCTCGAGCCGCTGCGAGCGCCGCCGGAAGTCCCAGAAGAGCTTGCCGACGCCCAGCCACATCAGCCCGACGCAGCCGAGCAGGAAGAGGATGGCGTTGTTCATGCCGCCGACCATCGGCGAGTCGGCGGCGCCGAAGCAGGTGGCGCAGGCGGCGGCCCAGGCGATCACTTCAGTCCTCCTCCGGCGCGACGCGCGCGAGCTTCCGCCGCACCCGCGAGCCGTAGACCACGAGCGCGACCCCGACGGCGAAGAAGAAGAGACCGAGCGCCAGCTCGGCGGCGCCGCCCGAGGCGCGCCAGGCGGCGATCCCCCACACCCCGACCCACGCCGAGAGCAGCACCGAGGCGGCGATGAAGAAGAGGTGGAAGGAGCGCAGCGACAGCGGCATCGTTTCCTAGACCGGCGTCGGCACCCCGCCGATCGAGTCGGCGGCGTCGCCGAGCGGCAGGAACATCAGGAGGATGAAGAAGATCACGGTCAGCGCCAGGAGCCAGTAGATCGCCTTGCGCTCGTCGATCAGGTGCATGAAGTAGCCCGCCACCAACGACCCCTTGACGGCGGCGATGAGGAGGGCCACCGCGATCGTCATGCCCGGGTTCAGGTCCAGCCGGCTCGCCGCCACCGTCACCACGGTCAGGACCGCCAGCGCCGCGAACACCATGACGTAGGTCCGGGTCTGCCGGCGGATCGCCTCCACGTCGTGTGCGCTCATCGTCCCGTCGTCTCCTAGAGCAGGTACAGCGTCGGGAAGAGGAAGATCCAGACCAGGTCCACGAAGTGCCAGTAGAGCCCCGCCACCTCGATCCGGTTGGCGAAGCGCTCCGGGTCGCGCCGCCAGAGCTTCGAGCCCGGCCCCCAGAAGTAGCCGTTGACGATCATGCCGCCGATGACGTGCAGCCCGTGCAGGCCGGTCAGCGTGAAGTAGATGCCGAGGAAGGTGTTGGTCGAGGGGTAGTAGTGGTGCGCGAACTTCGCCGTGTACTCGAAGTACTTGACGATCAGGAAGCCGAAGCCGGCGAGGACGGTCAGACCCATGTAGAGCTTGTACTTGCGGAAGTCGCCGAGCTTGAGCGAGGCCCAGGACATGACCATCGTCACCGACGAGGCGATGAGGATCATCGTGTTGAGGGTGGCGAGCGGGATGTTCAGGTACTCGGAGCCGCGGGGCCAGCTCTCGGCCCCGGTCCGCAGCAGGACGTAGGAGGAGAAGAGCGCCCCGAAGAGCATCACCTCGGAGGCCAGGAAGAGCCAGATGCCGAGCTTGGCGTTGTACAGGCCGGTGTCCGGCCGCGCCTCGACGGTGTAGGGGATCTGCATGGCTCAGGCCGCCTTCTCGTCGGCTTCGCCGTTCTGCGGCAGGTAGGTGTCGGGCGCCTCGGGCGCGCTGTACTCGTAGGGGCCGCGCACCACCGTCGGCACGTGGTGGAAGTTGCGGTGCGGCAGCGGCGGCGACGGGGCGGCCGACCACTCGAGGGTCGTCGCCTCCCAGTGGTTGTCGGCCACCCGCTTGCCCTTCGCCAGGCTCCAGAAGAGGTTGATGACGAAGGGGATCTGCGCCAGCCCCAGGCACCAGGCGGAGACCGACATCACCTCGTTGAGCCAGAGGGCGTCCTGGGCGTGGGCGTACTGCTGGCCGCCGTCGTAGAGGCGGCGCGAGACGCCGGCCAGGCCCTGCCAGAACATCGGCAGGAAGACGCCGTTGATGAACAGGAACGAGGGCCAGAAGTGGATCTTCCCGAGCAGCTCGCTCATCTTCTTGCCGGTGATCTTGGGGAACCAGTAGTAGATGCCGGCGAACATGGCGAAGATCGTCCCCGGCGCCACCACGTAGTGGAAGTGGCCGATGACGTAGTAGGTGTCGTGGAGGTGGATGTCGGCCGCGGCGAGCCCGAGCGGCAGCCCGGTGAGGCCGCCGATGCCGAACATCGGCAGGAACCCGAGGGCGAAGAGCATCGGCGTGTTGAAGCGGATCGAGCCCCCCCAGAGCGAGAGGAAGAAGGCCGAGAGGATGATGATCGAGGGGATCGAGATGATCAGCGTCGTGGTCTGGAAGAAGCTCGAGATCACCGTCCCCATGCCGGTCAGGAACATGTGATGGGCCCAGACCAGGAACGACATGAAGCCGAGGAAGACCACCGAGTAGACCATCGAGCGGTAGCCGTAGAGGGGCTTGCGCGTGTTGTTGGCGATGACCTCGGCGACGATGCCGAAGGCCGGCAGGATCAGCACGTAGACCTCGGGGTGGGCGAGGAACCAGAAGAGGTGCTGCCAGAGCAGCGGGCTGCCGCCGCCGGCGACCTCGAGCACCTTGCCCGAGATGACGAGCCCCTGGGGCAGGAAGAAGCTGGTGCCGACGACGCGGTCCATGAACTGGAGCATGGCCGCGGCCTGGAGCGCCGGGAAGGCGAGCAGCAGCAGGAACGAGGTCACGAACTGCGCCCAGACGAAGAACGGCAGCCGGAACCAGGTCATGCCCGGCGCGCGGAGCTGGATGATGGTGACCAGGAAGTTGGTGGCGCCGAGCAGCGAGGAGAAGATCAGGAAGAGCATGCCGGCGAGCCACCAGGTCTGCCCCTGGGTGGCGATGTCGGCGAGCGGCGGGTAGGAGGTCCAGCCGGAGTTGGCGGCGCCGCCCGGCGCGAAGAAGCTCCCCAGCATGATCAGGCCGCCGACGGCGTAGAGCCAGTAGCTCGCCATGTTGAGCTTGGGGAAGGCCATGTCGGGGGCGCCGATCTGCAGCGGCACCACGTAGTTGCCGAAGGCGCCGACGGCGAGCGGCACGATGCCCAGGAAGACCATGATCGTGCCGTGCATCGCCCCGAGCTGGTTGTAGAACTCGGGCAGCAGGATGCCGCCGGGGGCGTTGTTCTGGCCGAGCAGCGGCCCGACGAGCGGGATCGGCTTGCCGGGGTAGGCGAGCTGCCAGCGCATCATCATCATCAGCGCGAAGCCGAAGAGCAGGAAGGCGAGGGCGGTGAACCCGTACTGGATCCCGATCACCTTGTGGTCCTGGGAGAAGATGTACTTGCGCCAGAACGGCTCGGGGTGGTGGTCGGCGGGGTGCGCGTGCCCGACCCGTTCCTCGACCAGTGCACTCATGCGGACCTCTCCTCTCGGGGGGTGCTCCGAACAGCGGCGGGAGTGTACGAGAGGCGCGGACGGCGGGGCAAGAGCGCGGGACGCGGCGGGAAGCGGCGGTCGCCGGGGGCCCAAGCCGCGCCAAAAAGGCGCGTGACCGAGGGGACGCTCCAGCTTCGAGTTTGGCCGCCAGGGAGCCTCTCGTCGCCCACTGCTCTCCTGGGCTCTCACCAACATCTGCCGCAGGCACGTGTCTCCAGCAGCGAGTCGCCGCAGGCTGCCTAGTTCCTGTCCGCATGGAGCGCGTGTCCACAGAAAGGGAGGCTCTCGATGACCGGCTCTGAGAAATTCACGTGGGGTGTCGTGCTGAGCGTCGCGGGGTCGCTGGGGTTCGTCGGCGGCATTGTGTTGTCGATGACGCTCATCGGCGCGTGCTTGGGAATCCCAATGGCCCTGATCAGCCTTCCATTCATGATCTGGGGAACGGTCTGGGCGTATCAAGGTCACTTTCAGAAGGCGCAGGAGGTCCTCAGCGCAGGAATTCGCGAAGGCCTCTCCGCTGCGCAGACCGCAAGCTTGCAGCCGCTTTCCCGAGTCGCAGTGGCCGCGAGCGGCAGGCCGGCGGAGCTCGCCGCGTCAGCACCGAGCGCCGAGGATTCGGTCTCTGCAAGACCTCTCCTTCCGGAAGCCGGCGAGGCGCAAGGAGACGAAGGGACAGCCCCGGAGACGCCGTCAGCCCAGCGAACGGCAGGAGAGGATCAACATTCGGGGGATGACCCTGGCCGGTGAAGGGCCCGCCACTCGAGACTCCGGGCCAAGCTGGTACGCTCGCGGCGAGTGAGCACCACCTGAGGTCCGGAGGCTCGATGCTCGAAAGCGCTCGGAGATCGTTCCCGTGGCGGCCGTGCCTCTTCGTCGCACCGCTGGTCGTGCTCGCCATCGCGCTCTTCGACTGCGCGGCCGCGGCTCCTCCGCCGAAGGCCGATGAGCCGAAGGATCCGGCGCCGTTCGACGAAGCGCAGGCGATCGCGCGGCTGAAGCAGCAGATCGCCGGCAAGGAGAACGAGCCGGCCGGCAGCGTCTTCAAGAACGTTCAGGTCTTGGGCGCCGTCCCGGCCGGCCGCCTTCTGGGGATCATGAAGATCGGCTACGCGGGTTCCCTGGGGGTGACGTGCACCCACTGTCACGTCGCGGGCGACTGGGGGTCCGACGACAACGCACACAAGCGCATCGCCCGCCAGATGTCGCTGATGACGCGCGAATTGAACGAGAAGACGCTCCCCGCGATCCCCGAGCTGGCCGGCAAGGAGCCGAGGGTCAACTGCACGACCTGCCATCGGGGTCAAGAGAAGCCGGCGCTTTCGCTCGAGGAGGAGCCCGCCGTGAGGCCGGCGGCGGGCGAGGGAAGGGGCGGACCGGGAAGGTAGGATTCAGGCATCCAAGGGAGGTCCGCCATGTCCGAAGGCACCGGGAGGTCGGTCCTGTGGTGGCTGTGCCTTTTCTTTTCGCCGCTGGTCCTGTTGGTCATCGAGCTCTTCCACCCGGCGGGGTTCACCACCGACCCCGGGATGTTCGCGTACCTCTCCCAGCCCGAAGCCCACAGCCCGCAGCACGGGGCGCTGGCCTACTTCGGGCCGAGGTGGTGGTTCACGCTGCACATGATCCAGACGGTGCTGATGGGGCTGGTGGCGGTCGGGCTCTGGCTGCTGGTCGACGGCTTCGGCCCGAGCGACCGGCGGGCGGCCGGGGTCCTCGCCTGGATCTCCCGGGTCGCGACGTTCATCTTCCTCATCTACTACACGGCGCTCGACTCGATCGGCGGCAGCGGTCTCGGGCGCACCATCGAGCACACGCTGGCGATGAACCTGCCGCCCGACCAGCTCAAGGCGGTGGCGGCGGTCCTCGACGCCACCTGGACCGACCCCTGGGTCGGCGGCGCGGGCTCCTTCATCAGCGAGACCGGCTCCTGGGCGGTCTTCATCGCGGCGCTGGCGGCCGCCGCAGCCCTGTTCGCGGTGAAGAGGGCACCCTGGCCGCCGCTCGTGCTGCTCGTCGCCTTCGGCTGGGAGCTGCAGGTCAGCCACGCGGCGCCGCACGGACCCATCGCCTTCGCCCTGTTGCTCGCCTCGGCGCTCTGGCTGTGGTGGACGCGCCGGCGGCGGCCCGCGGGCTTCTAGGCCCGCAGGCCGTATGCTGGAGCCCTAGGAGGAGGCACCCGTGTAAGCCGTTGACTTAGTCCCAGGGGTCGCCTACTGTGCCGTGGTGAATCCCACATGGACGAAAGCGGATGACTGAGATTCCGGAACTCACCGAGCAAGATTTCGCGCGGGCCATTCCTGCCCGCGTTCGCCGGCGCCTGATGTTGGGGAAGTTCGAATCTGGGCAGGACGTGGCAGCGCTCCGACGTTTCGTCGGACTCACCCAGGCTCAGTTCGCTCGGGCGATGGGGATCAGCGTCCACACCTTGCGGAATTGGGAGCAAGGCCGCCGGCGGCCCGAAGGTCCCGCAATCGCCCTGTTGCGCATCGCGGCTCGCCACCCCCGGATCTTGCGCGAGAATCTCGAGTCCGCCGCATGAGTCCATGAGCTTCCCCACCGAGGTAGATGGAATGAATCCCACGCGCAGAGACCTGTTGCAGATCGGAGCGGTGGCCGCGGCGGGGGCCCTCGTGGCTCGACCGGCGGCACTACTCGGGCAGTCCCCGCCGCCGGCCATCCCCGATCGCGGGCCGGCGCTCGACAAGGAGCTGGTGCGGGAGTTCGTCGTCGCGGCGCATGCGAACCTCGCCCGCACCAAGGAGATGCTCGCGGCGCAGCCGGCGCTGGTCAACGCGACCTGGGACTGGGGCGGCGGCGACTGGGAGACCGGCCTCGGCGGCGCCTCGCACATGGGGAGCCGGGAGATCGCCGAGCACCTGCTGGCGAGCGGCGCGCGGATGGACGTCTTCTGCGCCGCGATGCTGGGTCGGATCGAGATCGTCAAGGCCTTCCTCGCCGCCGACCCCGGCGTCGTCCACCTCCGGGGGCCGCACGGCATCCCGCTCGTCCGCCACGCGGCGGCCGGGAAGCAGCAGGCGGTGGTGGACCTGCTCGTCGCGGCCGGCGCGCAGGCCTGACCGGCGAAGCCGTCCATCGGTCGGCGGCGAGCGGAGCCGTCCGCGCGGGGGAAGCGCTTCCCCGCGAGGGGCGGCCGCTCGCACCTTCGGGGAGGGAACTGCCCCGCGCGGGAGACGCGCGGCTCCAGGCGGGGCGAGCGTCCCCCCGCGTGGGGCGGGCGCTCGACCTCTTCGGGACGGCGTCGCCCCTTGCGGGGACGCCGCCGGAGCACGGGGGAGAAGCGTCTCCCCTTGCGGGCGAGCCGTTCCCCCTCGCGGTATCGGCTCTCTCCCTTTCGGGCCGGGCGCTATCCCTCGCGCCCCAGGGCGCCGGCGTCTTGCCGCAGGCGGTCCATCGCCTCCTTGTCGAAGGCGTCGTAGTAGCCGCGGATCCGCCCCGCGCCGTCCACCAGGACGAAGCGGTTGCTGTGGAGGATGGGCTCCTCTGCGGAGGCGGTGCCCGGCGGCGGCGAGGGCTCGACCGCGAGGAGGAAGCCCCGGCGCACCAGGGGGTAGATCTCGGCGGCCGGGCCGGTCAGGAAGAGCCAGTCGTCCGGGGCGGCGTACGCCTCGGCGTAGCGCGCCAGGACCTCCGGCGTGTCGTGCTCCGGGTCGACGGTGAAGCTGACCCGGAGGAAGGGGGGCGCCTGCCGCCCTTGACCCAGCGACGCCATCCGCTCGGTCGTCCGCGGGCAGGACGCCGCGCAGCGGGTGAAGACGAAGTCGGCCACCCAGGGGCGGCCGGCGAGGTCGGCGCGGGTCACTGTCCGGCCGTCGCGGTTGGTCAGCGCGAAGTCCGGCACCTGCGCGAGGACCGGCGGCCCCGCCGCGCCCGCGCCGCCGGCGAGCCGGCTCCAGACCGCCGCCCCGCCGACGCCGGCGAGCGCCAGCACCAGGATCCCCCAGAGGGGGACGCGCTGGAAGCGCCGCGCCGCGCTCACTCGACCCTCGCGCCGCGGCTGGCGAGGTAGGCGGCGAGGAAGCCGCCGGCGGCCACCAGCGCCGTCGCGGCGAGCGCCGGGCCGAAGGGGGGCAGCGCCGGGCCGAGCGCGGCGCCCTCCGGGTAGAGCGCGCGGCGCAGCGCGGCGACGCCGTAGGTCAGGGGGTTGATCCGCATCAGCAGGGCGAGCCACCGCGGGGCGCCGTCGAGCGGGAAGAAGGCGCCCGAGAGCAGCCACATCGGCACCAGCAGCAGGTTCATCACCGCGTGGAACCCCTGCACCGAGTCGACGCGCCAGGCGAAGGCGAGGCCGATGCCGGCGAGGCCGAGCGCGAGGAGCGCGAGGACCGCCGCCGCGGCGAGCACCGAGCGCGCGGTGAGCGCCACGCCGGCGAAGGGCGCGAGGGCGAGGAACGGCAGCCCCTGGAGCCAGGCGAGGGCGCCGCCGCCGAGCACCTTGCCGGCGACGATCGCGGCGCGCGGCACCGGCGCCACCAGCACCCCCTGCAGGAACCCCTGGGCGCGGTCCTCGATGGTCGAGATCGTGGCGAAGATCGCCGCGAAGAGGACGACGAGCGCCACCGTGCCGGGGAAGAAGTACTCGCGGTAGTCGAGCCCGGCCGGGCCGCCGGGGAGGCGGAAGGAGCTCGACAGGCCGCTGCCGATCAGGAGCCAGAAGAGCAGCGGCGAGCCCGCCGCGCCGGCGATGCGCCAGGGCTGGCGGAAGAAGCGGACGACCTCGCGCCGGGCGAGGCTGCCGGCGGCGAGGAGGGCCGGCGGCGTCGCCGCCGGCAGGGGCGCGGCCGCGGCGGCCTCCCTCACGGCCGGTCCTCGGCGTCGAGCGCGTGCCCGGTGCGGCGCAGGAAGACGTCCTCGAGGGTCGGCCGCGCCACCGTCACCGCGGCGAGCCGCCCGGGGAAGGCCTCCGCCAGGCGCGGCACCAGCTCGTGGCCGCGCTCGCGCTCGAGCCGCACCTGCCGGCCGCCGGGGCCGTCCGTGAGGCGCGGGGCGAGCTCGGGGAAGCGGGCGGCGAGCTCGCGCGCCAGCCCCTCGGGGTCGCCGCCGGCGAGGGTCACGACGTCGCCGCCGATCTCCTCCTTGAGCGCCGCCGGCGTTCCTTCCGCGACGATCGCGCCGCCGTCGAGGAGCGCCAGGCGGTCGCAGCGGTCGGCCTCGTCCATGTGGTGCGTCGTGAGGAGGACGGTGACGCCGGCGGCGCGGAGCTGCTCGAGCGCCGCCCAGAGGTCGCGCCGCGCCCCGGGATCGAGGCCGCTCGACGGCTCGTCGAGGAGCAGGAGGCGCGGCGCGTGGAGCAAGGCCTTGGCGATCTCCACCCGCCGGCGCAGGCCGCCGGAGAGGGTCTTCGCCCGCTCCGCCGCGCGCCCGGCGAGGCCGAAGCGCTCGAGCTGCTCGCCGACGCGCCGCCGCAGCTCGCCGCCGGCGAGGCCGTGCAGCCAACCCTGGTGCAGGAGGTTCTCGCGCACCGAGAGCTGGAGGTCGAGGCTCGGCGCCTGGAAGACGACGCCGAGGAGCCGCCGCACCGCCGCCGGCTCGGCGGCGGCCTCGCGGCCGAAGACCCGCAGCGTGCCGCGCGCGGGGCGGGCCAGCGTGGCCAGCAGGCGGAAGAGAGTCGTCTTGCCGCCGCCGTTCGGGCCGAGGAAGCCGTAGACCTCCCCCGCCGCCACCGCGAACGAGACGCCGCGCAGCGCCTGGCGCTCGCCGTAGGAGTACTCGAGCCCGGAGGCCTCGACGGCCGGGGGCGCCGGCGCCACTTAGATGAGGCCGTCCACCAGCATGGCCGCGAGCAGGGCCGGCAGGTAGAGGATCGAGGCGAGCATCAGCCGGCGGGCGGCGGGGGTCGAGCGGCGGCGCGCGAACTCGACGCCGAAGCCGAGGTAAGCGAGGCCGAGGGCGAGGGCGCCGGCGAAGTAGGGCGCCCCGAGCAGCCCCTGCGCCGCCGGCAGCAGCGAGACCGGGACCAGCGCGGCGCCGTAGAGGAGCACCTGACGCGCGGTGCGCGTGCCTTCCGGGTCGCGGACGGTGAGCATCGGCAAGCCGGCGCGGGCGTAGTCGTCGCGGCAGAGCCAGGCGATGGCCAGGAAGTGCGGCATCTGCCAGAGGAAGAGGATGCCGAAGAGCGCCCAGGCGGCGGGGTCGAGCCCGTCGCGCACCGCGGCCCATCCCATGAGCGGCGGCACGGCGCCGGGCACGGCGCCGACCACGGTGTTGAGCGAGCTCACCCGCTTGAGCGGCGTGTAGGCGAAGACGTAGCCGGCCAGCGCGAAGGCGCCCAGGAGGGCGGTCAGGAGGTTGACCGCGAGCGCCAGCTCGAGCAGACCCGCCAGCGCCAGACCGACGCCGAAGAAGAGCGCCAGGTCGGGGTCGAGGCGGCCGGCCGGGAGCGGGCGCTCGGCGGTGCGCCGCATGCGGGCGTCCACCTCGCGCTCGAGGACGTGGTTGAGCGCCGAGGCGCCGGCCGAGACGAGGCCGGTGCCGACGAGCGTATGGACGAGGAGGAGCCAGGAGACGCGGGCGTCGCCGCGGGCGAGGAGGAAGCCGAGGCCGGCGGTGAGCACGACCATCAGCGTGATCCCGGGCTTCGTCAGCTCGACGAGGTCGGCGAGGCGGACGGACGGCAGCGGCCGCTCGCCGGCCGGCGCGGCGCCGGCCCTCACGCGGCGACCTCCTCGGCCGCGGCAGCC
>DASUNQ010000056.1:0-2194 GCA_036277075.1 Thermoanaerobaculia bacterium | reverse complement strand
CGGGCCGGGCGCCCGCTCCCGCGCGGCGCGGGGGAATCCTGGGGCTCGCCGGGCCGACCACGCTCGGGGCCGCGGCCGGCGCGCTCGGGTTCGGCGGCCTCGCCGGGCTGCTCGGCGGCGCCGGGCCGGAGGAGGAGCCCGCGCCGCCGGAGGAGGAAGAGGTCTCCGGGTTCGAGGAGGCCGCGCCCGAGGCCGCCGCGCTCGCGCCGCCGCCTCCGGGCGAGGGAGAAGCGCCGGGCGAGGCGGGGGCCGCGCCGGAGGAGGAGTACGACCTGGAGGCCGCGCGCGCCGAGGTGGAGACGATCGCCGCCGAGCTCGCCGAGATCCCCGCCGCCGCCGAGGAGCGGATCGGCACGGCGCGCCAGGAGGCGGCGCGGGCGGTGAGCCGGCGCGTGGAGGGGCTGCGCCGCCAGGCCGGCACGCTGACCGACGCTACCGTGGAGCGCATCGGCGCCGATTTCACCGCCCGCCGCGGGGAGATCAACGCCAGCTTCGACGTCGCCCACGCGCAGGTGGACAGCCAGCTGAGCGCGCGCCGCTCCGAGGCCGAGCTCGACGGCGCCGAGGGACGCACGCGCATCGAGGGCGTCTTCTCCGACCATCGCACCGCCATCGAGGGGAAGGTCTCGGAGTACGTCGGCCTCGCCGAGTCGCTGCGCACCCGCGAGGCCGAGCGCGTGCGGCGCGAGAGCGGTGCCTCGGGGCGGGCGGCCCGTGACGCCGCCTTCCAGATCGCGAACGGCTACGCCAGCAGCGAGCGGGGGCGCATCCAGCGCGTCGCCGCGCGCGGCGTGGGGCGCGAGGTGTCCAACGAGATCCGCATGCGCATCCCCGAGGGCGTGGCCGCGGTGGAGGAGGTGACGGCCCCGCTCCCCGACGAGTTCCAGGCCGGCGGCGACGAGGCGCTGCAGGGCTACGACGACGGCCTCCCCGAGCTGTTGACCCACGTCGACAACCAGCTCGTCACCACGCTGGAGGCGCTGGACGCGCGCGCCACGGAGGCCCATCGCCAGCTCGACACGCAGTCCGAGGAGACGAACCTCGCGCTGAACGCGGCGGAGGAGACGGCGCTCGCCCGCGCCCGCGACACGGGGGCGCAGGCCGTCGCCCAGCTCGACGCCGGCGAGCGGCAGGCGCTCCACCGGCTGCGGCAGGCGGTGCCCCCGGCGGTGGCGCGCATCCGCGGGCTGGTGGAGGAGGGAATCGGCATCCTGCGCGCGGCCGAGACGCCCGACCCCGAGTCGTCGCGGGCCTTCGCCGACCAGCTGCGCGCCTTCGCCGACGGCGCCACCGAGGAGGCGTCCACCGCCCTCCGCGAGGGGGCCGACCAGATGGCCGAGGAGTTCCCCGCCGCCATCCCCGCGCTGCGCCAGGGGCTGAGGGCGATGGAGCGGGAGACGACGACCGAGCTCACCCGCACGGCCGCGACCGCGGAGAGCTCGCTCTCCGGCTTCGTGGTGCAGGTGGACGACGGCTACGGCGTGGTCGTCGGCGAGATGAACACCGCCAACACGGAGATGGAGATCGAGGTCCGGGAGGGCCTGGCGCCGGTGGTCACCGAGATGGACGGCCGCTTCCGCGCCACCCTCGACGAGGCCGAAACCGACATCCGCAACCAGGTGGGCGAGGGGCTGGCGAAGAACGACGAGGCGGTGGCGGCTACCCCGGGCAAGGCGCGCGAGGCCGCCTCCGACGCGGCCTGGGACTACGACCACCCGGTGCTCGCCGCGCTGCGCGACATCGGGTCGATCGTCGCGGGAATCATCGTCGGCATCCTGGCGGTGGTCCTCCTGGTGGTGGCGGTCATCCTGCTCATCAAGGTCGCCATCGCGGCGCTGGTGGTGCTGGGCGTCTCGCTGGTGGTGGCGAAGATCATCGTGGCGGTGGCGGCGGTGGCGCTGCTGGTCTACGGCGTCTACCAGGCGTACCAGGCGCGCGTCGCCGCGGGGTCGAGCGGGTGGGCCGCGCTCGGCGGCGCGGTGCTCGACCTCACCGGCCTCACCGACATCGGCCGGGCCTTCACCGACCCCAGCCTGAGCCCCTTCGAGCGCGGCTTCCACTTCGGCCGCGGCATCGCGACGGTGGCCACCTTCTTCGTGGGCCGGGGGATGAACCGCCGCATCGACGCGCGGCTGCCTGCCTCCCTCACCAATCCCAGCCGCGGGGCCGCGTGGCGCGCCCTGGGACGGGTGAC
>DASUNQ010000055.1:0-5167 GCA_036277075.1 Thermoanaerobaculia bacterium | reverse complement strand
CCGCAGCGCCTGGACGGGGGTGCGGAGGGCGCGGCAGGAGCTGAGCGCTAGTCGGGGATGAACAGACACACCATCCGCGCGCTCTCGACCTGATCTCCGGGGCTCGGGCTGTCGAACATCTTGGCGAGCAGCGAGTAGTTGACCGTCGTGTTTCCCAACTGGTTGAACTCTCGGCCGTGGGAGATCGTCGCATCGATGTTGGTCGTGGGCGCCACGTCCGGCAGCTCGAAATCCATGTTGGCCACCTGGTTGACGACCGGGTGGCACCTGGGCGCGGCACTCAGCTCGCCCGGAGTCTCCGTCCGCGGCCCCACGATGATGCGGTCGTGCGTGCCGTTCACGTGAGCGAGCTGCACATTCGCCCAGCTCTTCACCAGCACTTTTCCGTTCACTCCCACGGGTGTGGTCACGGTGCAGGTGGCGACCCGCTCGCACCGTCCCGCCCCCTGCTCGGTCGGGTCTGGATTGGCCGCGGACAGGTCGGTGGGGTTGGGCTGTACCGCACCTCTCAGGATGTCCTTGCTCGGCTCGCTGAAGGCCTCGATCGGGAAGCGGGTGAAGTAGCCGGTGACGTCGGCGACCAGGTGCGTGCCGCTGACCGCCGCCTGGACGTGCATGTCGAAGGGGTGCAGCGTGGTGCCGTCGATCGGGACCACCACGCCGTTGGCGATGTTGAGCCCCGAGACGTTCGAGTAGTTGATGATGCTGGCGCCGGGGACCGGCTCGCCGTACTCCCAGGCGGTGAGGTGCCCGGGGCCCGCCGGACCGACGGCGACGAAGTTGATCGCCACCGCCGGGGCCTTCGGCTGGGCGGTGCCGTCAGGCACGCCGCAGCCGCCGCCGGTCCCGCCCTGAGCGAGAAAGCCGTTGACGCCCGCCACCAGGAAGTCGCGGATCGCCCCGGGCTGGAGGAAGCCGTGGCTGACTTTCCGCGTGTCGATGATGCGGCAGGGGGCGAGCGGGACGAAGAGCAGCTCGCGCGTGGCGTCGCCGAGGACGGGAGCGACGGCGGCGCGGAGGCCGCCGCCGCTCTGCGCGCCGGCGGCGACGGGGAGGACGAGCACGGCAGCCAGGACGACCGCCGCTCGCTGGCAGGAGTTGTTCATGGCGTCTCCTTGCGGTCGGCGTTCGTCTAGTCGGGGATGAAGGTGCACAGCATGCGCGAGTTCTCGACCTGGTCCGGGTTGATCGCGCCGGCCGCGCCGTTGACCATCTGGCCGCTCAGGCGGTAGGTGACGGTCTGGCCGTTCGAGATCGTGAAGGCGCGGCCGTGCGAGAGGGTGAAGTCGACGTCGGGGTTGGTGCCCAAGCCCCCCGGGATCTCGTAGTCCGAGGCGTCGACCGAATCGCCGTTGGGACAGCTCACCGCGCCGGCGGTCTCGACCTGCATCACGAAGCGGTCAGTGATGCCGCTGGTGTGGTTGACCACCACTTGCGTCCAGGCCTCCACCACGACTTTCCCCAGCGCCGGCGCCGTCACCGTGCAGGTGAGGAGCTCGTGGCAGGCGCCGTCGTCGAGGTCCACGAGCGTGGCGCTGGACGTCGCAACCACCTCGGACTTCAGCCCGTTCTGGAACTGCTCGAGCGGAAAGCGGGTGAAGTAGCCGGTGACGTCCACGACCACGTGCACGGCGCTCACCGCGGCCTGGATGTTGAGGTCCTTGTCGAGCGTCGAGACGCCGGCGATCGGGACGATGACGCCGTTGGCGATGTTGAGGCCCGGCACGGCGGCATAGTTGATCGTGCTGGCGCCGGGGATCGGCTGGCCGAACTCCCAGGCGGTCATGTGGCCTGGACCCGCGGGGCCGACGGCGACGAAGTTGAGGACCGCCGCGGCCGCGAGCGGCGTCGTGGCGCCGAGCGGCACGCCGCAGCCGCCGGCGGTTCCGCCCTGGGCGGGGAAGTTGGCGGTCCCCGCCACCTCGAAGGGCCGGGTCTCGCCCGCGGCCAGGGGGCCGCCGCCGAAGCGGGTGTCGATCACGCGACAGGGAGCCAGCGGAACGAACAGGAGGTCGGACTCGGCGTCGCCGACCGCCTTCTCGACGATCGGGCGCGGCCCCTGCGCGGCCAGGCCGGAAACCGACACCAACAGAGCCAGGGCGGCGGACGCCGCCGCTCTACGCCATGGACAGCACATGCAGAGTCTCCTTTTCTTCCCGAACGAAGTCATCGCAGGCTTCCACCGGCGCGCTCCCCGCCTGGCTACGCTGTGCGCCCGCGTGCAAATCTCGGGCCGCTGGTCCTGGAGCCCTAAAACCGCCGGTCGCGGCGGCTCCATTCCCTCCCGATCGCGGTGGCGAGGCCGGCGAAAGCTTGCCGGCCGGCCGGCTGCCGGTGTAGAACGCGGCCACCGCTGATGTACGAGCTCTATCGCTATCGCGACCTGGTGGGCGCCCTGGTGGCGCGCGAGCTCAAGGTGCGCTACCGGCGCTCCGCGATCGGCTTCCTCTGGACGATGCTACAGCCGCTGCTGACGATGCTTGTCCTGCACTTGGTTTTCAGCGCCATCTTCCGGGTCAACCTGCCGAACTACCCCGTCTACGCCCTGGCCGGGATCCTCTTCTGGAACTTCTTCAGCCAGAGTATCGTCAGCTCCATGAACAGTCTCAAGGGCAATGCCCAGCTCCTCCAGAAGCTGCCGGTGCCCAAGGCGGTCTTCCCGGTGGCGACTGTCATCTCCGGGGTCATCAACCTCGGCTTCGCTCTCGTGCCGCTGCTGCTCATGTTGGTGGTCACCGGCCATCCGCTGCGCCCGGCGCTCGCCTTCGTGCCGATCGCGGTGCTCCTCGCCGCCCTCTTCACCCTCGGCGCCGGCCTCCTGCTCTCCCCGCTCGCCGTCTTCTTCCACGACGTCGTGGAGCTGGTCGGCGTCGTGCTGACGCTGCTCATGTACCTGACGCCGGTCTTCTACCCCAAGGAGATCGTGCCCCCGCATCTCCTCTGGGTCGTCCGCTTCAACCCCGCCCGCTCGATCCTCGAGGTCTTCCGCGACCCGATCTACCAGGGCGAGGTGCCGCCGCTGACCCACCTCTCGGTGGCGGTGGGCATCGCGGTCCTGGCGCTGGCGGTCGGCGCCTGGACCTTCCGCCGCAGCAGCGACCGGATCCCGTTCTACGTCTGATGTCAGAGCCGCGCATCGAGCTGAAGGGGATCTCGCTCGTCTACCGGCTCGCCAAGCAGCGCATCCCGTCGCTCAAGGAGTACGCGATCCACTGGATGAAGGGGGCGCTCGCCTACGAACAGCTCTGGGCCCTGCGCGACGTCGACTTGACGGTGCCGGCCGGCCAGACGCTGGGGATCGTCGGACGCAACGGCGCGGGCAAGAGCACGCTGCTCAAGGTGGTGTCGCGGGTGCTCAAGCCGACGCGCGGCCGGGCGCTGGTGCGGGGCACGATCGCGCCGATCCTCGAGCTCGGGACCGGCTTCGACTCCGAGCTGACGGGTCTCGAGAACGTCTATCTGAACGCCCTGCTCCTCGGCCGCTCGCGGCGCGACATCGACGAGGCGGTCGAGGAGATTGTGGACTTCAGCGGCCTCGGCGACTTCATCCGCAGCCCGATCCGCAACTACTCGAGCGGCATGCTGGCTCGGCTCGGCTTCTCCATCGCCACCGCCTGGCTGCCGGACGTGCTGATCCTCGACGAGGTGCTGTCGGTCGGGGACGCCGCCTTCACCGAGAAGTGCGAGGGGCGGATCGCCCGCTTCCACGCCGCCGGCACGACGGTCCTCTTCGTCTCCCACAGCGCTCTCGCGGTGCGCAAGACCTGCGACCGCTGCATCTGGCTCGACGCCGGCCGGCTGCGCGCCGACGGCGACCCGGAGTCGGTCCTCGCGGCCTACGCCGGCCACGGCACCGAGCCGGACGAGCGGCCCAGCGGCCACCTGGCGGTCTGAAGGCCGGGGCCGCCGGGGACGGACGCCGCGGCGTCAGGGGAACCCGGCGGGACACGAGGGGCAACGTCCGGACCCGGAGGGGAGCACGCTTCCCCGCCAGGGGCCGGCGCTTCCCCGCGGAGCCCGAAGACTCCCGCGGAAGGGAGAGGCACCGTTCCTCGGTCCGGCGGCGCTCCCCCCTCTGGGGAGGAGCTTCGTCCTTCCGGGAAAGACGCCGGACCGAGAGGGGCGAGCGCTTCCCCCCGCGGGGACGGCACCGGCGCCACGGGGGCGGGCAGCTCCCCTACCGGGGCGGCCGCTCCCACGCGGGGGGGCGGCGCCGCCCCAGACCTGACGACGGCGCGGCGGCGACGTCGGCGTAGATTTCCAGCAGCTCCCGCGCCAGCCGCCGCGGGTCGTGGCGGGCGGCGAGGGCGGCGCGCCCGCCGGCGATCAGGGCGGCGGCCAGCCCCGGCTCCCCCGCCAGGCGGGCGAAGGCGGCGGCGAACGGCCCCGCGCCGCCGGCGACCATGGCCTCGACCCCGTCCCGCACGCCGAGGCCGGCGAGCGCCTCGGGCGTCCCCACGACCGGCACCCCCCGCGCCCAGGCTTCGAGGACCTTGATCCGCACGCCGGAGGCGATGCGGAGCGGCACGGCGAGGACCGACCCCTCGGGAAAGGCCGCGGCGCTGTCGGCGGGGGCCGGGTAGCGGTGGACGCCGTCCGCCTCGTCGCGGCGCGAGGCGCCGCCGAAGACGTGGAGCCGCGCCCGCGGCAGCTCCGCCCGCAGCCGCGGCCAGACCTCGCGCCGGAACCATTCCGCCCCCACCCGGTTCGGGCGCCATCCGCTCCCTTCGAGGAGGACGACGGCCGGCTCTCCTTGCAGGGGTCGACCGCCGGCGGAAAGCCGCTCCGGGAAGGGGGCCGCGAGCACCTCCACCCGCCCTTCTCCACCGGAAAGCTCGCGCAGGCGCTCCGCGTCCCCCTCCGTCAGCGCCAGCGTGCGCGCCGCGCCGTGGACCGCTCGGCCCTCCCACCGCGCCAGCCGCCGTGACTCGGTGCCGAGCGCCGCCGCGATCCCGGCGCTCGAGGCCCGCCCCGCCGCGCCCCACAGATCGCTCTCCACGTTCTGCGCCCGCAGCAGCGCCGGCAGCCCCCGCCGCCGTGCCGGCTCCGCCTGCGGCAGCGCCTGGAGCTGCTCGGCGTGGACGAGATCGAAGCCGCGCGCGGCGACGAGCTCCTCGACCGCGCGGGCGACCGGCGCGAGCGTGTGCCGGGCGATGGTCCAGGGCCG
>DASUNQ010000054.1:0-13296 GCA_036277075.1 Thermoanaerobaculia bacterium | reverse complement strand
CCGCGGTGGACGCCGTCGAAGTTGCCGATGGTGACGATGCCGCCCCGCGGCAGGTCGCTGGCGTGGAAGGCGTCGTGAACGACGAGCATCGGCTAGGCCGAGGCGCGAAGGCCTTCGCGCCGGGCTCCGATCGACCGTCTCACGATCCGCCCCACCAAGTCGTCGGCGTGGGCCTCGGTGATCTCCACCTCGGCGAAGCTCCCCGCCGGCGCCGTGCCGTCGACGATCAGCACCCGGCCGTCGATCTCCGGCGCCTGCCCGGCATGGCGCCCCTCGAGGAGGTGCTCGCTCTCGGCGCACACCCCGGCGACGAGCACCTCGAGGCGCCGTCCGACCAGCCGCCGGCGGCTGGCCAGGGCGATCGGGCGCTGCGTCTCGAGGAGCTGGCGGTGGCGCCGGCGCGCGACGTGGCGCGGCACTCGCCCCGGCAGCTCGGCCGAGGGCGTGCCCGCCTCCGGGCTGTAGACGAAGCCGCCGAGGTGGTCGAAGCGCGCCTCGCGCACGAAAGCGAGGAGGTCCTGGAAGCGCTCCTCGGTCTCGCCCGGGAAGCCGACGATGAAGGTGGTGCGCAGGGCGACGTCCGGCGCCAGCGTCCGCGCCCGCTCGAGCAGGCGCAGGTAGCGCCGCGCGTCGCCGCCGCGGCGCATCCCGCGCAGCACCTCGGGATGGCTGTGCTGGAGCGGGATGTCCAGATAGGAGACGAAGCGCGGCTCCGTCCCCATCAGGCGCAGGAGATCCTCGTCGAGCGTCGTCGGATACGCGTAGAGGAAGCGCACCCAGGGGATGTCGGTGCCGGCGAGGAGCGCCTCGACCAGACGCAGCAGGCCGTGGCGGCCGAGTCCCAGGTCCTCGCCGTAGCGGGTGGTGTCCTGGGCGATGAGGCAGAGCTCGCGCACGCCCTGCGCCGCGAGCGCCCGCGCCTCGGCGACCAGGCTCGCGACCGTGCGGCTGCGGAAGCGACCGCGCCAGAGCGGGATGGCGCAGAAGGTACAGGGGTTGTCGCACCCCTCCGCGACCTTGAGATAGGCGTGGCCGCGGGTGGTGAGGAGGCGCGGCGCGGTGTGGTCGAAGACCAGGTGCGCCGGGGCGGGCGGCGGCGGGCCGCCGCCGAGCTGTACCAGCTCCCCCACCTCGCGCAGCTGGTCGAGGCCGACGAAGCCGTCGATCTCCGGGATCTCCCGCGCCAGCCCCGGCCCGAAGCGGTTGACCATGCAGCCGGCGACCAGCAGCCGCTTGACGCCGGCTCCCCCCTTCCGCCCCGCCACCTCGAGGATGGCGTCGATCGACTCCTGCTGCGCCTCCTCGATGAAGCCGCAGGTGTTGACGATCACCGTCTCGGCCTCCTCGAGCTCGCCGGTCACCTCGTAGCCCCCGCGCGCCAGCTCGCCGAGCATGACCTCGCCGTCGACGAGGTTCTTGGCGCAGCCCAGGCTGATCATCCCCACGCGGCCGCGGGCCGGGGCGGTCACGGGCACGTCGCGAAGGCGCTGGTGTCCTGCACCGGCTGGAACGGCGTCCCCTGCGGGTTCTCGTAGGTCTTCGTGGCGCCGGTCTGGCTGTCGGTGACGGTGATCACGGTGCGCACGTCCGTCAGGCCGCCGGCGAAGAACCAGAAGCGCGGCACGGTGAAGGCGCAGGCGTTGATCAGCTTGACCACCGCCTCGACGTTCTGGGCGCTGAAGAACCATAGGTAGCCCGTCTCGTCGGTGAGCTTCACCACCTGCGCCGCCCCCGACTGCCCCTCCGCGGTCTGGAAGGTCGCGCTCACCCGGAAGCGGCCGGCGTTGAGGCAGAGCGTCGTTCCCCCCTCGACGCAGGGGCCCGGCGCGCCGAACGTGGTCGCCGCGGCGCTGTTCGAATAGGCCGAGTCGCCGGTGGCGTTGCGCGCCCGCACCCGGAACGAGTAGGCGGTCAGCGGCAGCAGGTCGACCACCGAGGCGGAGGAGGAGTTGGCCGGCACGGAGCCGATGTCCGCGAAGGCCCCGCCCGACACCTGCACCTCGATCCGGAACTCGGTCTCGTTGTTCGCGTTGTCGTTCCACGTCAGGTCGACCCGCGTGGTTGAGACCGCGGTGGCCTGCAGGTTGGTCGGGGCGGCCGGCACCGTCGGCGCCGCGGTCCCCGCGTAGAGCTTGGCGATCCCGGCCCGGTCGTCGTTCTGCAGGGCCGCGCCGCGGCCGTCGTCGTGCACCAGCCAGCGCATCAGGGCGTTGTTGAGCGTCGCGCTCGAGCTGCACGAGGGGGAGGGGGTGGACGCGATCTCGTCGCAGGAGTGCGACAGCCCGAGCGTGTGCCCCAGCTCGTGGGCGAAGACCTCCTCGGCGACCCTCGGCGTGTCCTGGAAGAAGCACTGGGTGCCGTCATTGATGACGATGTCGGCGCCGGCGATGCGCAGGTAAGTCGTCCCCTTGAAGTTGCCGGTGGCGGTGTCGTCGAACCAGGGGCCGCCGAGGGCGATCACGCCGCCGGTGTCGCAGTCGAAGTCGCCCCCCGGCACGTCGCTCTGGAAGTCGCGGAAGATGATGGTGTTCTGGCCGTCGAAGTCGCTGAAGCCGACGTCCGAGGTGGTGGTGCCGCCGTAGAGGTAGCGGATCGGCGTCGCCGCGTCGGCGTTCCAGGCCCCGAGCGCGGTCTGGAACTGCGCGAACCCGCCCCCCGAGATCCCCGCCAGCCCGCCGACGTGCGCCCGCCAGGTGATGCCGCCACCGGTGTCGAACTGGAACCAGCGCAGGTTGAGGCCGGTGCAGGGGGGCTCGTCGCAGTCGATGAGCGTGAACGGCTCGGTCGCGGGGCGCGGCGCGCTCTCAGGAGCGGCGACGAAGTAGTCCGCCGCCCGCCGCCGGCCCGCGCTGCGGTCCGCCACCCACTCGGCGAAGCGCTCGAGGTCGCGCGGGCGCTCGGCGCGCGCCGGCTCGGCGGCGCCGCCGCCGGGGAGCACCCGCACCTCGCGCATCCCGGCGAGGTCGCGCACCGCCGCCGGACGCCCCTCGACGTCGACGACGTGGAAGGCGCCGAGCGCGAGGTGCAGCACCGCCCAGGCGCCGTCCGCCCGCGGCGCGAGGAAGAGCAGCGCCCGCTCGTCGCTGCGGAACTCGGGAACTCCCCAGATCTGCAGGCGCATGCCGCTCGCGGCGCGGCCGCCGGGGAAGCGCACGGTGAGGCGCCCCTCGCCGAGGCTGCCCTTGACGATGCGCTCCACGGCGAAGAGGTAGTCGGTGGCCGGCGCGCGGCCGGGCGCGGCGGCGCGGGAAAGGAACCGCGCCTCGACGACGACCGCCGCCTGGTCGGCCAGCGCTTCGTCCGCAACCATGACGAAGCTCGTCGCCCGCACGGGCGAGCCGGCCGCGGCCAGCGCGGCGATTGCAGAGCACACGAGGAAAGACACCTGCCGACTCATACGCCTGAACCTCCGCCGCTCAAAGGGGGTGGACAACGCTCGGTAGTGAGGTGCGAGTTTACACCAGGCGGCGCCGCGGCGGTTGGCGCCGGCGTGCGGCGGTGGGGCATTTTGCGCGGGTTGCGCGATCAGTCGCCCGCAGCGGCCGGCGTCAGCTCGCCGCGCAGCACGGTGACCGCGCGACCGCCGAGGCGGACCCGGTCGCCGGCGAGGCGCACCCGCACCACGCCGCCGCGGCGCGAGGCCTGGTAGGCGGACATCTCGTCGCGCCCGAGGCGCTCGGCCCAGAACGGCGTCAGGACACAGTGGGCGTAACCGGTGACCGGATCCTCGGCGATCCCCACCCCCGGGGCGAAGTAGCGCGAGACGAAGTCGAAGGCGGGGGTGGTGGCGCGCGCGGTCGCGATCAAGCCGTCTGCGAGCTGCAGGAGGCCCGTGAGGTCGGGCGCCAGGCCGCGCACCGCGGCCTCGTCCTCGAGCTGCACGACGAGGCTCTCGCCGCGCCTCCCCACCCAGACCGGCTCGGCGCCGACGACCGCCGCCACCTGGGGCCACGGTCGCGGCTCCGCCACCGGCGGCAGGGCCGGGAAGTCGAGCTCGACGAGGCCGTCGCGGCGCTCCGCGGCGAGGACGCCCGAGAGCGTGTGGAAGCGGACGGACGCCGCGGCCGGCAGGCGGCCGGTCTCCCAGAGCACGTGCGCCGCGGCGAGCGTCGCGTGGCCGCAGAGCTCCATTTCGACCTCGGGCGTGAACCAGCGCAGGTCCCACTCCGCCCCGCCGCCGGCCGCCGCCGCGCCGCGCGGCACCAGGAAGGCGGTCTCGGAGAGGTTCATCTCCGCCGCCACCGCCTGCATCCAGGCCGCGTCGCGCGCCGCCGCGAGCGGCACCACGGCCGCGGGGTTGCCGGTGAACGGCTGGTCGGCGAAGGCGTCGACCTGGTAGACCTCGAGCGCCATCTCAGGCCACCAGCCACCAGCCCCCGACCAGCACCGCGGCGGCCGAAGAGGCGCCGAGGAGGAGCGGGTAGGCGCGCCTGCCGGCCGCGGCGGCGCGCGGCGCGGCGGCGCCGACGAGCGACGAGAAGGCGCCCATCGCCGCGACCGTGCCGAGCGCGAAGCCGCCGACGTAGAGCGCCGAGGCGGCGGCGGGGAGCGCCAGCGCGGGCAGCAGCCCGAGCAGGTGCGAGCTGCCGGCAAAGCCGTGGAGCGCCCCGATCGAGAACGCGGCGCGGGCGGCTCCCGCCGGCGGCGGGGCGGCGCGCCGCGCGCCGCGGAACGCCTTGAGCAGCCCCCAGACGCCGACGGCGACGAGCGCCGCGCCCACCAGCCGCTCGCTCCAGGAGCTGAGCTTCTCGAGCGGCAGCAGGCCGCGCAGCGTGAGCGCTGCGACCGCCACCGCGGCGAGGCCGGCGCTGTGCCCGGCGCCCCAGAGGAGCCCGGCGCGCCAGCGGCGCCCGCCGGCGAGCGCCAGCGGCGCGACCGCCGCCAGGTGGTCCGGGCCCGAGAGCGCGTGCACCAGCCCGGCGGTGAGACCGGCGAGAGCCATGGCGGCGAGCGGCGTCATGCGCAGGGTCTTCTATCATGCCCGCCGCATGGACGTCCGCCTCATCGCGGTGCCTTACGACAGTGCGCGCCGCGGCTGGCGCATGGGCGCCGGGCCGCTCCGCCTCCTCGCTCTGGGGCTCGCCGCGGCGGCCGTGGTACAAAGCGCGCCGCCATGAGCGCCCCGCACCGGATCGTCATCGCGGGCGCGGGCGGGATGGGGAGCGCCGTGGGGCTGCTCTTGCGCGAGATGGGGGACGCACCCTGCGACCTCTGGCTCGGCGACGCCGCCGAGGAGCGCGCCGCGGAGGCCGCGGCCTGGCTCCGCGAGGGCTCGTCCCGCCCCGGCGCGGTCGTCCCCTTCCATCTGCCCCCCTCCGGCAGCGGCCCCGAGCTCGAGCGGGCGCTCGACGACGCCGAGCTGCTGCTCGACTGCCTGCCCGGCGAGGAGGCGGTGCGCATGGCGCGGCTCGCCCGCCGCCACGACCTGCACTACGCCAATCTGACGGAGCACGTGGCGGCGACCGACGCGATCCGCCGCGAGATCGCTCCCGGCGCGCCGCGCGGCTTCCTCCTTCAGACCGGCCTCGCCCCGGGGGTCGTCAACGTGCTCGGCCACGGCCTCTTCCGCCGCTTCTGCCGCGAGCAGGGCGTCGAGCGCGCGGACTCGCTGGCGATGCGCGTCGGCGCGCTCACCGCGAACGCCCAACCGCCGCACTACTACGCGTTCACCTGGAACTCGCACGGGGTCGCGACCGAGTACGTCAAGCACGCGATCGTGGTGCGCGACGGCGCGCGCACGACGCTTCCCTCCCTTTCCGAGCGCGCGGCGGTGCTCATCGGCGGCGTGCTCTACGAGGAGGACCTGACCTCCGGCGGCGCCGCGGACTTGCCGGAGGCGCTCGCCGGGCGAGTCCGACACCTCGACTACAAGACCCTGCGTTGGCCGGGGCACTACGGGTGGGTGGACGGGATCCTCGAGGCCATGCCCCCCGGCGCCGACCCGGTAGAGCACCTGCACGCCGAGCTGGTGCGCGTGGTGCCGCGCGTCGAGGACGACGACCTCGTGGTCGTCTACGCCGCGGTGCAGGGCCGGGACGCCCACGGCATCCTCCATCGCCTCGAGATCTGGCGGCGCGTCCCCCCCTTTCGCTGCGGCCCGCGCACCCTGCGCGCCATCCAGGCCACGACGGCCGCCGGCATGGCCGAGTCCGCACGACTGCTGCTGACCGGCCGCCACGCCGGCCCCGTCCTCCAGAGCCAGATCGATCCCGAGAGCTTCCTTTCCGGCCCCTTCGTCGGGCCGATCTACGGGCTCAGATGACCTGCAGCCCGCCCGGGCCGAGGTCGCCGATCACCACCAGCGCGTAGCCCTGCGGCGGCTTCAGGAGGTTGCGCGCCATGACGATCGCCGAGTAGTTCCCCGGCGGCGGATTGTCGAGCCGCACGATCTGCACGTTGTTGTCGCGGTCGAGCGCTTCCATGCGGACCGGCCGTTCGCTGTTGCCCGGCAACTTTCGCGCGTTGGGCGGCGCCTCGACGATCAGCGCCAGCGAGTTCTGGATCCCCGGTCCCGGCGGATCGGTCCACGCCAGGCAGATGCGCAGGAACTTGCCGCCGACGACGGTGAAGGCGAAGCGGCGGCGGGCGCCGCCTTCCCCCAGCTCCTTGCTCGGGTCCTTCCAGGTGTCGACGAACTCCAGCTTCATCCAGGGCTCGATCGGGTTGGGGATGGCGTACGGCATGTACACGGCGCCGAACCCCTGGTGGTAGTTGGGGTTCTTGGGGTTGTCGGCGATTGCGTCGGCGCCGCTCAGCCAGCGGGTGCTGTTGACCAGCGTCGCCTTGAGCAGCGCCGCGCTCGGCTCGACGTTCCGCTGCTCCCGGTAGTACTGCCGCACCAGCGCGGCGCACCCCGAGACCAGCGGCGACGCCATGCTGGTGCCGCCCATGTAGGCGTACTGCGGGTCGCTCGACAGGCTCCAGAAGTTGCCGGTCGGCGCCGTCGCGGCGCGTGCCGAGAGGATGTCGGTGCCCGGCGCCACGACGTCCGGCTTGATGCGGATGCTGTCGCAGGGGCCGCGGCTGCTGAAGGCCGCCAGGCACTGCGGGTCGCCCGAGATCCGCTCGGCGGCGATCGGCGGGTCGGCGAAGCGGCTCGAGAACTCCTTCCAGGTCTTCTGCGCCAGCCCCTCGGCGTTGCGGTCGCTGCGGCTGGCGCCGACGGTGAGCGCGTTCTTCGCCGTCGCCGGCGAGCCGATCGACAGCCACTCGACGAAGCCGGGCTGGGTATTGCGGAACGCCGGCCCGCCCAGCGCCGGCGGGTCGAGCGCCGAACCCTCGTTGCCGGCGGCGATGACGATCAGCATGTCCGGGTGCTGGTGGACGAACTCGTCCACCTCCAGCGAGTTGAAGGTGTAGAAGGACTTGGTGTTGGCGCTCCAACTGTTGTTGTGGATGCGCGCGCCGGCCTGGTACGCCTCGTCGAACAGCTCGCTCAGCTCGAGCGGCAGGCCGCCGAGACCGCCGCCGCCGTCCATGATCGACTGGAAGACGAGCTTGGCGTCCGGCGCCGTGCCGCGCGCCGCGCCCGCGGTCGCGCCCGCTCCCAGGACCGACCCGGCGACGTGCGTGCCGTGGCCGTGCGGGTCGCTGGCGTCGCTCGGCGGCCGGCCGCGGGCGATCTTCTTGACGACGCGCCCCGTGAAAGCGGGATGCGCGTCGTCGAGCCCGGAGTCGGCGACGGCGACGATCTCGCCGGCGCCGGTCTGCGGGATGGCGGCGCCGCCCGCCGCGGCGGGGTCGAGCCCGAGGAGCCGCCGCGCCCGCTCGTTGGCGAGCTGCGGCGGCACGAACTCCTGGACCCCCGCCACGCCGGGCAGCGCCTGGATCTCGCGCGTCCGCGCCGACCCCCGCGGCAGCGCCACGCGCAGCTTCCGCTTCCCCTTGTCGACGATTTCGACCTGGTTCTCGTTCAGCCACTGCTCGACGTCCGCGAGGTCGTCCGGCTCATGGAGGAGGACGTCGAAACGCACCGATTCCGCCGACTCCAACACGTCGCCGAAACCGCGGGTGGCTGCCGGTGCGCTGAAGACGGCGCCGGTCGTCTCCTTCGAGCTCAGCAGGCGGACGTCGCGGACGTAGGGGAGCCGCCGCACCTCGGCCACCTGCGCCAGCGACAGGCGCGTCAGGTAGCGGCGGCCGTGGCGGCGCTCGAAGAAGCGGACACCGAGCCCCTCCAGCTCCTTGCGCCAGGGCTCGAGCAGAATCGGGCCGTCGAGGACGACGACGAAGACGTTGTCCTTGGTCGGATGGAGTGACGGCGGCAGCGCCTCTCCGGGCAGCTCGTCCGGCCCCGCCGTCGCCGTAGCGGAGCGCAGCCGCGCGCTGCGCATCGTACGGCTCGTCACCGGTTCGGGCGGCGGCGTCTCCTCGACCTGCTCGACCAGGATCCCCCGCTCCTCCAGTGTCTTGATCGCCGCCTCGTCGATCGTGCCGACGGCGTAGCTCTCGGTCCACGCCGCGTCCTTGATGTGCTGCCGCACGGCGTCCATCTCGTGCTCGTGCAGGCAGTAGGCGATGACTTTCTTGTCGCCCATGGTCTCTCCCAGAGCTAGCGTGAAGCCAGGTTGTAGAGCGCCCACCAAGTCGATTCGTTGCTGATGTCGCCGTGGCCGCCGATGGTGCGCGAGCCGTCGATGCCGAAGAGCCGGCCGCCCTCGAGCGCGTAGCGGTTCGGGGCGTCGAGGACGTCGATCAGCCGCTCGCCGGCGCCGCGCGGGCCGAAGCCGCCGAGGGCGGCGAACTTGCTCGGCGGCGCGCCGCTGGCGGCCGCGATCCGCGCCTCCCCCAGGTCGTCCTTCCGCCGCACCGAGAGGTGGAAGACCTTGGTCAGCGGGAAGTCGTGGGAGCTGTAGGTGGAGAGGATCGGGTTCTCGACCCGGTCGAGGGCGGCACGGTAGCCGCCGGGGCGATTGGCCTCCGGCACCCGCTCGGCGAAGGCGAGGTGGGAAACCGCCGGCTGCAGCAGCAGCACCGAGCGCACCTTCCGCGGCAGCGGGCCGGCGGAGATCGCCGAGAGCACGACCTTGCCGCCGTAGGAGTGGCCGATCAGGTGGAGGCGCGCGTCGCCCGCGGCGAGCATGTCGCGCACCAGCTCGTGGACGCCGGTAGCGCCGACGCGGCCGGCGCGGTCCTTCATCTGGTGGACCGTGAGCGTCCGCACGATGTTGCGCGGGTCGAGCGCGGAGAGGGCCCCGGCGGTCCCCGGGCCCGGCCCGCCGGCGACGAAGGCGGCGAGGTCGTCCTCCTCGGCCGGCGCCTGCTTCCAGATCTCCAGCAGGTCCTCCGCCGTCACCGCCGTCTCGACGCCCAGTTCGTCGTCGGCGCCGCCGCGGTAGAAGTCGGCGACGATCTCGGCCAGGCGCCTGGCCTCCTCCTCGGTCAGCTTCTCCTTCTGTGTCAGGGCGTAGAGGTCGGCCGCCTGCCGGTCGTCGAGTTGCTCGGCCAGCTCCTCGATCTCCCGCCGCTCCTCGGCGACCGCCTCATCGGCCGCCTCCGGCGCCCCGGCGGCGGCGATATCCGGCCCCCGCTCCGACTCGCCGAAGACCAGCGCCGTGCTCGGCCAGAAGATGCCGACGAGGAGCGGCTTGTAGCCGTCGGGCGCCGGCAGCGCGCGGTCGCGCCGCATCCGCATGTAGCCGCCGATGAACCCTTCGTAGCGCTGGATCGCTGTCTTCCAGTCGTTGTTCCAGCCGTGGGAGAAGACGAAGACGTCGCTGTAGCGCTCCGCCCGCAGCCGGTCGAGGAGGTGGCGGCGGGTTTCGGGCCCGGTGCAGAGCCCGCGTTTATCGAAGGGGATGACGTAGAAGGGGACGGCGATGTCGCCTGGTCCGGTGAGAGTGCGGTAAGGGCCAGGAGGGAGTCGATCGGCCATGAAGCACCTCTGTTTGGAGTTTCTTTGAAGATAGCATTCCGTACCCATGGCGACGGCGGCGCGGCGGCAGTTCAGGGTCCGCGGGCTGGACTGCGCGCAGGAGGTCGTGGCGCTCAAGCGCGAGGTGGGGCCGGTGGTCGGCGGCGAGGAGCGGCTCGGGTTCGATCTGCTGAAAGGGCGGATGACCGTCGCGGCGCCGCCCGAGCAGGTGCCCGACCGCGACGTGCTCCGCGCGGTGGCCCGTGCCGGGCTCGCCGCCGAGGCCTGGGACGACGGCCGCGCCGTCCCGGCCGAGGGGCTCTGGCGCCGCCGCGGGCGGGCGCTCCTCGTCACGGTGAGCGGCGCGGCGACCCTCGCCGGCTTCGCCGTCCACGCGGCGGCGGAGGGTTTCGCCGCCGCCTTCGGCTCCGAGGGGATGGGGCTCGCGCACGCCCACGCCCACGCCATGCCGGCCGCGGCGCGCGCCCTCTACGTCGTCGCGATCCTCGCCGGCGGCTGGTTCGTCCTGCCGCGCGCCTGGGCGGCGCTGCGCCGCGCGCGGCCGGACATGAACCTGCTGATGGGCGTCGCCGTCCTCGGCGCGCTGGCGCTCGGCGAGTGGCTGGAGGCGGCGCTCGTCACCTTCCTCTTCGCCCTGTCGCTGGTGCTCGAGGCCTGGAGCGTGGCGCGGGCGCGGCGCGCGGTCGAGGCGCTCGTCCATCTGGCCCCGCAGCGGGCGCGCGTGCTCACCGCCGGCGGCGGCGAGGAGGAGGTGCCCGCTTCGGAAGTCGCCGTGGGCGCGCGCTTCCTGGTGCGCCCCGGCGAGCGCGTGCCGCTCGACGGCCGCATCGCCGCCGGCGCGAGCGAGCTCGACCAGGCGCCGATCACCGGCGAGAGCGTGCCGGTGGCCAAGGCGCCGGGAGACGAGGTCTTCGCCGGCAGCATCAACGGCGACGGCGCGCTGCTCGTCGAGTCGACCCGGCCGGCCGAGGAGACGACCCTCGCTCGCCTGGTCCGCATGGTCGAGGAGGCGCAGGAGCGGCGCGCCCCCTCCGAGCGCTGGGTGGACCGCTTCGCCCGCGTCTACACGCCGGCGGTCATGGCGGCGGCGCTCCTCGTCTTCCTGCTGCCGCCGCTGCTCGCCGGCGGCGCCTGGGGGGAGTGGTTCTACCGCGCGCTCGTGCTGCTCGTCATCGCCTGCCCCTGCGCCCTCGTCATCTCGACGCCGGTCTCGATCGTCGCCGCCCTCGCCTCGGCCGCTCACCACGGCGTGCTCGTCAAGGGCGGGCTCTACCTCGAGATCCCGGGGCGCCTCCGCGCCGTCGCCCTGGACAAGACCGGGACGCTCACCCGCGGCCGGCCGGCGGTCGTCGAGGTCGTGCCGCTCGCCGACCACGACGAGGCGGGGCTCCTCGCCCGCGCCGCGGCGCTCGAGGCGCGCAGCGCCCATCCGGTGGCGCACGCCATCCTCGCCTGCGCCCGGGAGCGCGCCGTCGACGTGCGGCCCGCCGAGGACCTTCAGACGCTGCCCGGGCGCGGCGCCACCGGCCGGCTCGACGGCCGCGAGTACTGGCTCGGGTCGCACCGCTATCTGGAGCAGCGCGGCCAGGAGACGCCGGAGGTCCACCGCCTGCTCGAGGCGATGTCGCGGGCGGGGCGGACGGCGGTCGCGGTCGGCACCGGCGCACACGTCTGCGGCCTGATCGCGGTCGCCGACCCGGTGCGTGCCGAGGCCGCGGCGGCGGTCGCCGCGCTGCATCGGCTGGGCGTGCGGCCGGTGATCATGCTCACCGGCGACAACCCGGGGACGGCCGAGGGCATCGCCCGCGCCGCCGGCCTCGACGAGGTGCGCGCCGACCTCCTCCCCGCCGAGAAGGTGGCGGCGATCGAGGAGCTGGTGGCGCGGCACGGGCAGGTGGCGATGGTCGGCGACGGCGTCAACGACGCGCCGGCGATGGCGCGCGCGACGCTCAGCGTGGCGATGGGCGCCGCCGGCAGCGACGCGGCGATCGAGACCGCCGACGTGGCGCTGATGAGCGACGACCTCGGCAAGCTCCCCTGGCTGATCGGCCACTCCCGCCGCACGCTCCGGGTGATCCGCCAGAACGTCGCCTTCTCGCTCCTCGTCAAGGCCGTCTTCGTGGCCCTCACCTTCGCCGGCTTCGCCTCCCTCTGGGCGGCGATCGCGGCCGACATGGGGGCGAGCCTGCTGGTCATCGCCAACGGCCTGCGGCTGCTGCGTCACTGAAGGAGGCTGAATTCCGGTGTGAAGGAGGGAGACCGCACCACTGTGACAGGGCGTAGGCATTCCCGCCTTGGGCGCCGGCGCCCGCGCCTCCGTACGATGAGGGCGTGATCTCCCCGCTCGCGAGCTTCCGCCGCCGGCGCGGGTACGCGCCGCCCCCCTGGGGCATCGACCTCCTCTTGACCGATGCCTGCAACCTGCGCTGCTCCTACTGCCCGATCTGGGGGGACGACGCGATGGTCCCCGCGCCGGCGGCGTTCATGGACACCGCGGCCGCGCTCCGCTTCCTCGACGACGTGGCCCCGTTCCGGCCGATGATCCGTCTCTTCGGCGGCGAGCCGTTCCTCCACCCCGAGTGGCGGGCGGTGGTCGAGGGGGCGCGCGAGCGCGGCCTCCACTGCACGGCGGTGTCGAACGGGACGCGGCTCGGCGCCCAGGCCGAGGAGGTCGTGCGCTCCGGTCTCCTAGCGATCGGCGTCTCGCTCGACACCGCGGGGCCGGTCCACGACGCGCTGCGCGGCCGCGACGCGTTGGGGACGATCCGCGCCGGCCTGCGCGCGCTGGCTGCGGCCAAGGAGCGGCTCGGCGCCGAGACGCCGATCGTCGAGATCTACACCACGGTCCATGACGGCACCTACCGGCACCTCGTCGAGTGGGCCGACGAGCTCGTCTCCTGGGGGATCGGCGCGCTCCGCCTCCAGCACCTGATCTGGTTCTCGCCCCGCCAGCTTGACGAGTCGGTGCGGCTGCTCGCCAGCGCGCTCCCCGATCCCTCTTTCTTCCGCCACGAGGAGAACTCCTACGCGCGCGCCGCGCCGCCGCCGATCGACGTTGGCGTCCTCGCCGAGCAGCTCACCCGGCTGGCGGCCAAGAGCTACCCGTTCCGCGTCGAGCCGCACCCCAACCTCTCGGTGGCGGAGATGGTCCGCTACTACGGCGAGGCCGAGTACGAGCGCGCGGAGCGCCGCTCCTGTACGACGATGGAGGTCTACGCCTTCATCGACCCGCGCGGGCGGCTCTACCCCTGCCTCACCCTGGACATGGGGAACGTCTTCGAGGCGCCGTTCCTGGAAGTCTGGAACGGCGCCCGCTTCCGCGCCTTCCGCCGGCTCGTCCGGCGCGAGCAGCGCCTCCCACTCTGCCACCGCTGCCCGGACGCCTGAGGCGCGCCCGGCGCCGCGGCGAGCCGGCTACGAAC
>DASUNQ010000053.1:0-2587 GCA_036277075.1 Thermoanaerobaculia bacterium | reverse complement strand
CCCGATGCCCCCCCTGATCACTTTCGACGAAGCGCTCGCCTATGGCGGGCTGACCGACCATGAGGAGATCGGCGCCCTGGTCGAGCGCGCCTGGACGGTGCGCCGCGAGAACTTCGGCGACTCGACCGACATGTGCTCGCTGGTCAACGCCAAGTCGGGCGGCTGCGCCGAGGACTGCGGCTTCTGCGCCCAGTCGCGCTACGCCGAGGCGGACACGCCGATGCACGCGATGATGGAGCCCGACCAGATCCTCGAGCACGCCAGGGCGGCCGAGGCCGCAGGCGCGCACCGCTTCTGCATGGTCACCCAGGGGCAGGGCCTCTCCAAACGTGACTTCCAGAAAATCCTTGAGGGTGCCCGGCTGGTCGCCGAGCAGACCAACCTGAAGCGATGCGCCTCGATCGGGCACATGTCGGCCGAGCGCGCCAAGGCCCTGCGCGAAGCCGGGATCCAGCGCGTCCACCACAACGTCGAGTCCTCGCGCTCCTACTACCCGGAGGTCTCGACCACGGTCCGCTACGAGGGGCGGCTGCGGACGATCCAGGCGGTCAAGGAGGCCGGCCTGGAGACCTGCGTCGGCGGCATCCTCAACCTCGGCGAGTCCCCCGAGCAGCGGGTCGAGATGGCCTTCGAGCTGTCGGAGATCAACCCCACCTCGGTGCCGATCAACCTGCTCAACCCGCGCGACGGCACCAAGTTCGGCGACCGCGACCTGATGGGCCCCTGGGAGGTGGTGAAGTGGGTCGCGATCTTCCGCCTGATCATCCCCGGCGCCCTCTTCCGCCTCTGCGGCGGCCGGGTCGAGAACCTCGGCGAGCTGCAGCCGCTCGCGGTCAAGGCCGGCCTCAACGGGGTGATGATGGGCAACTTCCTTACCACCCTCGGCGCCGAGCCGGAGGAGGACCGGGCGATGTTCGAGGAGCTGGGGCTGAACGTCGCCCGCCAGCCCGACAACGGCGCCAACCCGCGGCCCGACAACCGCTCGGGCTGGCTCGAGGGCGCGGCGCCGCAGACGCCGATGGAGGAGCTGATCGACCGCCAGGACGAAGCCGAGTTCTGGGATCCCTCGACCCAGCTGCGGGTGATCAAGAAGACGAAGAAGCCGCCTCCCTACCCGCGGGCGGCGTGACCGAGCTCCGCGAGCGGCTCGCAGAGCTCCGCGAGCGGGGCCTCTACCGGCAGCTGCGCCTGGTCGAGGGGCCGCAGGGACCGACGGTGACCCTGCGCGGCCGGCCGGTCCTGCTGCTCTGCTCCAACAACTACCTCGGGCTCGCCGACCATCCCCGGGTGCGGGAGGCCGCCGCCTATGCCGCGGAGCGCTGGGGGGCGGGCGCCGGGGCTTCGCGGCTGATCTCGGGGAACATGGAGCCCCACCGCGAGCTGGAGGCCCGGCTGGCCGCCTTCAAGGGCTACGACGCGGCGCTGCTCTTCGGCAGCGGCTACCTCGCCAACACCGGCACGATCGCCGCCCTCGCAGGGCCCGGAGAGGTCGTCTTCTCCGACGAGCTGAACCACGCCAGCATCATCGACGGCTGCCGGCTCTCGCGGGCCGAGACCTTCGTCTACCGCCACGCCGACCCCGAGCACCTCGCCTGGGGGCTGCGGGAGGCCGGCGGGTGCGCGGCGCTGATCGTCACCGACGGGGTCTTCTCGATGGACGGCGATCTCGCGCCGCTGGCGGGCCTGCTCGACCTGGCGCGGCGCCACAGCTGCCGCCTGATGGTCGACGAGGCGCACGCGACCGGCACGGTCGGCCCCGGTGGGCGGGGATCGGTCGCCGCCGCCGGCCTCGGCGGCGAGGTCGACGTCATCGTCGGCACGCTCGGCAAGGCGCTCGGCTCCTACGGCGCCTACGTCTGCGCCAGCGCCGAGACCGTCGAGTTGCTGGTCAACACCGCCCGTCCCTTCATCTTCTCCACCGCGCCGCCGCCACCGGCCCTCGGGGCGGCCGAGATGGCGCTGGAGCTGCTCGAAGCCGAGCCGGAGATGGTCGACCGGCTGCAGGGACGGGCGGCGGTCCTGCGCTCCGCCCTCGCCGCGGAGGGCCTCGCCGCAGACCGCTCCTCGACCCAGATCGTCCCGGTCGAGGTCGGCGGGGCGGAGCTGACGATGGAGCTCTGCGAGCGCGCTCTGGAGCGAGGGGTCTTCGCCCAGGGGATCAGGCCGCCGACGGTGCCCGAGGGGACCTCGCGCCTGCGTCTCACCGTGATGGCGACCCACGCCGCCGAGGAGCTGGAGCGGGCCGCCCGCGAGATCGGCGCCGCGGCCCGCGAGGTCGGCCTCCTGGCGACCCAGCCGCTCGCAGCTTGATCTTCGTCACCGGCACCGGCACCGAGGTCGGCAAGACCGTGGTGGCGGCGGCGCTCGCCCGCACCGCCGCCGCCGGCGGCCAGCGGGTCGCCGTCTTCAAGCCCTGCGTGACCGGACTCGAGGAGGAGGTCGAGCCCGACCACGCGCTGCTGCGCCGCGCCGCCGGCTCGAGCCAGAGCGACGAGGAGATCGCCCCCTACCGGTACGGGCCACCTATGTCGCCACACCTCGCCGCGTCCACCGCCGGCGAGCGGATCGAGAGGAACCGCCTGCTCTC
>DASUNQ010000052.1:0-8454 GCA_036277075.1 Thermoanaerobaculia bacterium | reverse complement strand
CGCGCCTCCAGGACTGCCGCCCCGCCGCCGGCGTGCGCGCCGGCGGCGAAGTGGTAGGCCGGCTCGGTGCCGAGCACCCGGGCGCCGCCGTCGACGACCGCCACCGAGTACTCGAAGTGCGCCGACAGCGACCCGTCCGCGGTGCGCGCCGTCCAGCCGTCGGGGTCCATCTGCACGGCGTTGGTGCCGGCGTTGACCATCGGCTCGATCGCCAGCACCAGGCCGGGCCGCAGCCGCGGCCCCTTGCCCGCCGGACCGTAGTTGGGCACCTGCGGGTCCTCGTGCAGCGAGGTGCCCACGCCGTGCCCCGAGAACTCGCGCACCACCGAGTAGCCGTGCCGCTCGGCATGCCGCTGGACGGCGTCGCCGATGTCCGACAACCGCCCCCCCGGCCGGACCTGCGCCACCGCCAGGTGGAGCGCCTCCTCGGTCACGCGCAGGAGGCGCAGGGCGTCGGCGCCGATCGCGCCCACCCCGTAGCTGCGGGCGGCGTCGCCGTAGTAGCCCTTGTAGAGCACGCCGCAGTCGATGCCGACGATGTCCCCCTCGGTCATCCGGCGGTCGTCCGGGATGCCGTGCACGATCACGTCGTTGACGGAGATGCAGAGCGTCGCCGGATAGCCGCGGTAGCGCAGGAACGCGGGCACTCCGCCCGCCTCGCGGATCATCCGCTCGGCCGTGCGGTCCAGCTCGCGGGAGGTGATGCCCGGGGCGATCCGGCGGCCCATCTCGTCGAGCACCCGGTGGACGATCTTGTTGGCCTCGTCCATCAGCTCAATCTCGCCCCGGGTCTTCAAGACCATCACCGGGCGTCTCCGAGCGCCGCCAGAATGTCGGAGGTCACCTGCTCGATCGGCTGGTCGCCGTCGACCTCGCGCAGGAGACCCTGCCGCCGATAATAACCGACGAGCTCCGGCTTCGCTTCCCGAAAGACGTCGATTCGTGCCAGCGCCACCGCTTCGTCGTCGTCGGCGCGCCCCCGACCCGCCATCCGCTGGATCACCTCCCCCTCCGGCACCTCGATGAGCAGCGCCGCGTCGAGGTCCTCCCCGCTGCCGGCGAGGATCTCCTTCAGCGTCGCCGCCTGCTCCTGGGTCCGCGGGTAGCCGTCGAGCAGGAAGCCGCGGGCCGCGTCGGGCTGCGCCAGCCGCTCGCGCACCACCGCGGCCATCGTCGCGTCGTCGACCAGGGCGCCGGAGGTGAGGATCCCCTGGACCCGCCGTCCGAGCTCGCTGCCCGCGGCCACCGCCTCGCGCAGCATCTCGCCGGTCGAGATCGCCGGCACGCCCAGGGCCGAGGCGAGGATCTGCGCCTGCGTCCCCTTGCCCGAGCCGGGAGGGCCGATCAACACGAGCCTCCGCGGCCGAGCACCGTTGCTTGACGTCGGGGCGAGGCGCGCAGCGCCTCGGGCCGCGTCAGCGGCCGTGGAGTCAATCCTCTTATCCACGTCGGCCCCGAATCCTGCTTCTGCGCATGAACCCTTCATAGTTGCGCATTACAAGCTGGCTCTCGATCTGCTGGATCGTGTCCATCGCCACGCCGACCACGATCAGGAGGGACGTGCCCCCGAAGTAGAAGTTGATGCCCAGCCCGCTGGTGAACCAGTCGGGCACGTAGGCGTCGAGCGTGGCGCCGATCCCCGGGATGCCCGCCACCTTGAAGCCGGTGAGCAGGAACTCCGGCAGGATCGAGACCGCCGCCAGGTAGAGGGCCCCCACCAGCGTCAGGCGGGTCAGGATGCGGTCGATGTACTCCGCCGTCCGCCGGCCCGGCCGGATGCCGGGGATGAACCCGCCGTACTTCCGCATGTTCTCGGAGAGGTCGGCCGGGTTGAAGATGATCGAGACGTAGAAGTAGGAGAAGAAGAGGATCGCCGCGGTGTAGAGCAGGTAGTAGATCGGCTGCCCCCACGAGATGGCGTCGGCGATCCGCCGCACCCAGTCGTTCTCGAACATCCCCGCCGCCGTCGCCGGCACCATGACCACCGAGCTGGCGAAGATCACCGGGATGACGCCGCCGGTGTTGACCCGCAACGGCAGATAGGTGCTCTGGCCGCCGTAGACGCGGCGGCCGACGACGCGCTTGGCGTACTGCACCGGGATCCGGCGTTGGGCTCGTTCCATGTAGACGATGAAGCCCACCACCGCCACCATGAAGACGATCAGGATCACCACCGCGATGATGTTGAGCGTGCCGTTGCGGATGGCGCCGTAGGTGTCGAAGATCGCCGGGATCAGCCCGACGACGATGCCGGCGAAGATGATCAGCGAGATGCCGTTGCCGACCCCGCGCTCGCTGATCTGCTCGCCCAGCCACATGATGAAGGCGGTGCCGGTGGTCAGCGTGATGATCGTCATCAGCCGGAAGGCCCAGCCCGGGTTGGGCACCAGGAGCGCCCCCGAGGGGGTGGTCTGCTTCTCGAGGAAGATGGCGATCGAGAGCGACTGGACGATCGAGATCGCGACCGTGCCGTAGCGCGTCCACTGGGTGATCTTCCGCCGCCCCAGCTCCCCCTCCTTCGAGAGCTTCTCGAGGTACGGCCAGACGACGGTCAGCAGCTGGAGGATGATCGAGGCCGTGATGTAGGGCATGATCCCAAGCGCGAAGACCGCGACCCGCGACAGGCTCCCGCCGGTGAAGGTGTTGACGAAGCCGAGGAACGTGCCCTGCGCCGCCTCCATGAACTCGAGCAGCGCCCGGGCGTCGATGCCGGGCGTCGGGATGTGGCAGCCCACCCGGTAGACCGCGAGCAGGCCGAAGGTGAAGAGCAGCCGCTTGCGCAGGTCCGGGATGGCGAAGACGTTGCGGAAGCTCTCGATCACGCCGGCAGCTCCTCGCAGCGGCCCCCGGCCTGCTCGATCTTGGCGCGGGCCGACTTGCTGAACTTGTGGGCGGAGACGGTCAGGGGGCGCGCCACCTCGCCGTTGCCCAGGACCTTGACCGGCAGCCCCTTGCGCGCCAGGCCGTGGTGGGCCATGAGCTCGGGGGTCATTTCGGTCTGGTCGTCGCCGGCCAGCTCGGCGAGCTGCGCCAGGTTGACCACGGCGTACTCGGTCTTGAAGAGGTTGGTGAAGCCGCGCTTCGGCACGCGCCGGATCAACGGCATCTGCCCGCCCTCGAACCCCGGACGGGAGCTGTAGCCGGTGCGCGACTTCTGCCCCTTGTGCCCGCGGCCGGCGGTCTTGCCCAGCCCCGAGCCGGGGCCGCGGCCGACGCGGCGGCGGGCGTGCTTGCTCCCCTTCGCCGGGGAGAGGTCGTGCAGGTTCATCTAGCCCTCCTCCTCGACTTCGAGCAGGTAGCCGACCTTGGCGATGGCGCCGCGCACCGCCGGGGTGTCCGCGCGGACGACCTCGTGGCGGATGCGTCGCAGCCCGAGGCCGCGCAGCACCTCGCGGTGCCCGGCCTTGGTCGAGATGCCGCTCTTGACCTGGCGGATGCGCAGGCGCTTGGTCGCGGCGGGGGATTCCTTCTGCTCAGCCATTGCCGACTTCCTTGCTTTCCTGGTGCGTCTCCCTGCCGTCCAGGCCGCGCATGCGCAGCACGTCGGCCTCGTGGCGCAGGGCGAGCAGCGCGTCGAAGGTGGCCTTGACCACGTTGTGCGGGTTCGCCGAGCCGAGCGACTTGGTCAGGATGTCCTGGATGCCCGCGGTCTCCACCACGGCCCGCACGGGGCCGCCGGCGATGACGCCGGTGCCCGGCGAGGCCGGCTTGATCAGCACCCGCCCGGCGCCGAAGATCCCCAGCGCCTCGTGGGGGATGGTGTTGCCCTTCATCGGCACCTGGATCATGTTCTTCTTGGCGATCTCGATCCCCTTGCGGATGGCGGTGGGGACCTCCTTCGCCTTGCCGGCGCCGTAGCCGACCCGGCCGTTGCCGTCGCCGATCACCACCAGGGCCGAGAAGGAGAAGTTCTTCCCCCCCTTGACCACCTTGGTCACCCGGTTGATGTGGACGACCTGCTCGAAGAACTCGCTCTCGCGCTCGAAATCTCTTGCCACGGTTTCTCCTTAACCCCCTAGCTCCGCATCCCGGCGCAATGCGCCGGGATGCCACTTAGCTGCACGCGCGCCAGCGGCGCGCGGGTTGCTAAAACTGCAGACCCTTCTCGCGGGCCCCTTCGGCCACGGCCTGCACCCGGCCGTGGTAGACGTAGCCGCCGCGGTCGAAAACCACCCGCTCGACGCCCGCCGCCTTCGCCCGCTCGGCGACCACCTCGCCGACCGCCTTGGCGGCGGCGCGGTCCTTGCCGGACTTGCCGGCCTCGGCCGCCCGCCCCTTGACCTCGACCTCGGCCGAGCTGGCCTGGGCGAGCGTCGTGCCGCGGACGTCGTCGATCACCTGCGCGTAGATGAAGCGCAGACTCTTGTACACCGACAGGCGCGGCCGCTGCTCGGTGCCGCGGACGCGGCTGCGCACCCGCAGGTGGGCCCGGTGGCGCCGCTCGCGCTTCTGTTTGGTCTTCTTCACCACGTGGTCCATAGGACGCTCCCCTACTTGGCCCCGGCCTTGCCGGCCTTTCGCTTGATCACCTCGTCGCTGTACTTGATCCCCTTCCCCTTGTAGGGATCGGGCTTGCGGAGGCTGCGGATCTCGGCCGCCACCTGCCCCACCTGCTGGCGGTCGGCGCCCGAGACGGTGATCCGGTTGTTCTTGTCGATCTCGATCTTGATCCCGGCCGGGATGTCGTAGAGGACCGGGTGCGAGTAGCCGAGCGCGAACTGCACGTGGCCGCCCTTGACCTCGGCGCGGTAGCCGACGCCGACGATGTCGAGCTGCCGGCTGAACCCGGCGGACACGCCCTGCACCGCGTTGGCGAGCAGCGCCCGCAGCAGGCCGTGCTTGGCCCGGTCCGGCCCGCTGTCGCCGGGGCGCGCGACGGTGACCGTCCCGTTCTCGACCGCGACGGGGAAGCCCTCGAAGAGCGCCTGCGTCACCTTCCCCTTCGGCCCCTCGGCGGTGAAGTGCTCCTCCGTGACCTCCACCCGGGTCCCCTGCGGGACCTGGATCGGCATCTGTCCGATTCGCGACATGGCTTGATCCCTTCCTGCTCTTCGTCCGTTCCTACCAGACCTCGCAGAGCAGCTCGCCCCCGACCCGGCGCTCGCGCGCCTGCCCGTCGGAGAGGAGCCCCTGCGAGGTGGACACGATGCCCAGCCCCAGGCCGTTGCGCACCGGCGGGATCTCGTCGGCGCGGCGGTAGACCCGCCGCCCCGGAGTCGAGACCCGGCGCAGGTGGCTGATCGCGGGCACCCCCTGTGCGTCGTAGCGCAGGAAGATGCGCAGAGTCCCCGTCCCCGGGCCCTCGAGGTGGCGGAGATTGCGGATGAAGCCCTGCTCCTGGAGGATGCGGCAGACCTCCGCCTTGAGCCGCGAGGAGGGGACGTCCAGCCGGTCCTTCTTCGCCAGGTGGGCGTTGCGGATCCGTGCCAGCAGGTCCGAGATCGGGTCGGTGTTGCTCATCCTCGTCTCCTGTCGCCTACCAGCTCGCCTTGACGACGCCGGGGAGATAGCCCTGCAGCGCCAGATCGCGCAGGTGGATGCGGCAGAGCCCGAACTTGCGGTAGGTGCCGCGCGGGCGGCCGCAGACGCGGCAGCGGTGGCGCTGCCGCCCCGGGAACTTCAGGGTCTTCCTGGTCTTCGCGATCTTCGCCGTCGTCGCCACGTCGTCTCCTTAAGATTTCTCGCTACCGCGCGAACGGCATGCCCAGCTCGCGCAGCATGAACAGCGCGCGCTCGTCGTTGCCGGCCGTCGTCACGATCGTGATGTTCAGCCCCTTGGACTTCTCGACCTTGTTGTAGTCGACCTCGGGGAAGATCAGGTGGTCGCGCACGCCCAGCGTGTAGTTGCCGCGGCCGTCGAAGCTGCGCGCGGACACCCCGCGGAAGTCGCGCACGCGCGGCAGCGCCACCGAGATCAGCCGGTCGAGGAACTCCCACATGCTGTGGCCGCGCAGGGTGACGCGGGCGCCGATCGGCATCCCCTCGCGCAGCTTGAAGGCGGCGATCGACTTGTGCGCGCGGGTCACCGCCGGGCGCTGGCCGGCGAGCGCCGCCAGCTCCTCGACGGCGTCGTCGAGCACCTTGATGTTCTGGATCGCCTCCCCCATCCCCATGTTGAGGTTGATCTTCTCGATCCGCGGGACGGCCATCGTGTTCTCGATGCCGAACTCCTTCTGGAGCTTGGGCACCACGTCGTCCTGGTACTGGCGCTTCAGCCGCGGCACGTAGTCCGCGGGCGGCCGGGCGGTCTCGCCCGTCGGCGCCAGCCTGCCGGTCTCGGTCTTCTTCTTCTTCTCTGCCTTCGCCATGGCTCTCTCTCAGCGGCTCAACCGAAAGTGGCGCCGCACTTCTTGCACAGCCGCGCGCCGCGGCCGTCCTCGAGCCGCTTGCGGCCGAGGCGGCTGGGCTCGCCGCACTCCGGGCAGACCACCATCAGGTTGGCGACCCGCACCGGCGCCTCGCGCTCGACGATCCCCCCCTGGATGCCCTTGGTGGGGTTGGCGCGGGTGTGCCGCTTGATCATGTTGACGCGCTCGACGACCGCCTTGCCCGCCGCCGGCAGGACGCGCAGCACCTTGCCGCGCGCGCCGCGGTGGAGGCCGGAGATCACCAGCACCTGGTCGTTCTTCTTGACGTGCAGCTTCGACATCTCAAATCACCTCGGGGGCGAGCGACACGATCTTCATGAAGCGCCGCTCGCGCAGCTCGCGCGCCACCGGCCCGAAGACGCGGGTGCCGATCGGCTCGCCGGCGTCGCTGACCAGCACCGCGGAGTTGGTGTCGAAGCGGATGTAGCTGCCGTCCCGCCGGCGCTGCTCCTTGACCGTCCGCACGATTACCGCCTTGACCACCTGTCCTTTCTTCACCGTGCCCTCCGGCGCCGCCTCCTTGACCGAGGCGGTGATCACGTCCCCCAGCCGGCCGTACTGGCCGGCCGAGCCGCCGCGCAGGTGGATGCAGGCGATCTTCTTGGCGCCGGAGTTGTCGGCGACGTCCAGCACCGTGCCCATCTGGATCATGGCGCCTCCCTACTCCGCCCGCTTCAGGATCTCGCGCACCCGCCAGCGCTTGCTGCGGGAGAGCGGCCGCGAGGAGACGATCGCCACCGTGTCCCCGATCCGGCACTCGTTGGTCTCGTCGTGGGCGGCGAACTTGGAGGTCCGCTTGATCGCCCGCTGGTAGAGCCGGTGGGGGACGGGGCTGGGCACCGCCACGATCACCGTCTTGTCCATCTTGTCGCTGACCACCGTGCCCACCTTGACCTGCCGCCGGCCGCGCCCGGGGGCGCGCTCCGCCGCGGCCTCGGCCGGCCCGGTCGTCTCGCTCGTCTCGGTCGTCGTCTCCGTCTCAACCATCGTCGGCCCCTCCTACTTCCCGGCCTTCTCGCCGAGCACGGTCAGCACGCGGGCGAGGTCCTTGCGCACCTGGCGCACACGCGACGGCTTCTCGAGCTGCCCCGTGACCTTCTGCAGGCGCAGCGCGAAGAGCTGCTCCGAGAGGTCCCGCTCGCGCTCGCGCAGCTCGTCGACCGTGCGGTCGCGGAGCTCGGTTGCCTTGATCTCCTTCATCGCCTCACCTCAGCTCCGAATGACGCGACAGGAAGCGGGTCTTGACCGGCAGCTTGTGGGCCGCCAGGCGCATCGCCTCCGCCGCCACCTCGGCCGTCACCCCTTCGAGCTCGTAGAGGATGCGGGCCGGCTTGACCACCGCCACCCACTCCTCGGGGTTCCCCTTCCCCTTGCCCATGCGGGTCTCGAGCGGCTTCTTGGTGATCGGCTTGTCGGGGAAGACCCGGATCCAGAGCTTCCCGCCGCGCTTGACGGCGCGGCTGATGGCGATGCGCGCCGCCTCGATCTGCCGCGCCGTCACCCACCCGGCCTCGACCGCCTGGAGGGCGTAGTCGCCGAAGGCGATGTAGTCCCCCCCCTTGGCGTTGCCCGAGCGGCGGCCGCGCTGCTGCTTCCTGAACTTGACCTTCTTCGGCATCAACATGGACGTGATTCCTCAGTGCCTCGGCGCGCCCCTAGGCGGTGGCGCGGCGGCTCTTCTCTTTGAGCAGGTCGCCCTTGTAGACCCAGACCTTGACGCCGATGACGCCGTAGGTGGTGCGCGCCTCGGCGAGGCCGTAGTCGATGTCCGCCTTGAGGGTGTGGAGCGGCAGCCGCCCCTCCTGGTACCACTCGCGGCGCGCGATCTCGGCGCCCCCGAGGCGGCCGGCGACCATGATCTTGACCCCCTTGGCGCCGAAGCGGAAGGCCGACTCCATGGCCTTCTTCATCGCCCGGCGGAAGGAGACGCGGCGCACGAGCTGCCCGGCGATCGACTCCGCCACGAGCTGGGCGTCGAGCTCCGGCCGCTGGATCTCCTGGATGTTGATGTGCACCTCGCGGCCCATCTGCTTCATCAGGTCGTCGCGCAGCTTGTCCACCTCGGCGCCGCGGCGGCCGATGATGA